>JAFMCM010000005.1 GCA_017857755.1 Methylophilaceae bacterium
ATTAATCTGCATATGAATCACTGCCCGTTTTGTCATGCGGGTGTTGCCAATGTCGTGATTCCAAGCTGCCATCTTGCTTTTGCTTTATTTTTGGCACAGCAAGAAAGTGTACAATCGTTTGACCGCGAGATTGTATTCATTCCCAGCATCATTCTATCAGCGCATCTCACGCGTGGCCCCCCTGTAATCACTCTTTAAGTTTTAAATGCCTCGCAAGCATAGCGCTTCATGTAAGTGCATGTTATTTGTTTCATTTAATCGCCTGTTGGTTGTATTTGACTGAAATAAATCATGTGAACGCCTATGACCTGCTTGTAATTGAGTTAGATAATGATGGGGATTAACGTTGTGAGATTGAATAAAATACAAGCTTTATTATGGGTTGAGATTGCCTTAATTTGTAGCTCATGGGGGCCGAATGTCGCTTATGCAGACCATTTGCATTTGGATGTGATTGATGTGGTGTCGGATACTACGCCTGAACTCAGGCAAGTGAAAGCGAATGAAACAAGTGATTCCGCTAAACTATTTAAAGATGAAGCGGGGATGAGCTTTTATCGTGCTGGCGGTGTTTCTAGTTTGCCAGCTATACATGGTTTAGCTGACGATAGAGTGCGCGTGCAAGTGGATGGCATGAATTTGATTTCCAGTTGTGCCAACCATATGAACCCTCCACTATCCTATATATCTCCATCCGCTGTAGAGCAATTGACCGTATTTAAGGGCTTGTCCCCTGTTAGTCTAGGTGGCGACAGTATTGCTGGTACGATTTTAGTTAACTCGGCAACGCCAGAATTTGCGGCGGCAGGTGAAGGTCTATTGACCCATGCTTCATTGAACACGTCCTATAAAAGTAATAATGATGAACGTGGTGTTAATGTTTCAGCAAGTGTGGCGAATGAAGAAGCCTATGTGCGCTATATCGGGTCATCAGTTGAAGCCAATAATTACCGTGCCGGTGGTAATTTTAAACCTGCAGGTTCTGCCGCAGCAGGCAGAGACTTTTTAGATGCGGATGAAGTAGGCTCCAGCGCTTTCCGAGCGATTAACCATGCATTAGCCTTTGGCGCCAAACGGGACAATCACTTGTTTGAGGTTAAATTAGGTTTGCAAAATATGCCCCAACAAGGCTTTCCTAATCAACGGATGGATATGACGGGAAACCAAGCCCAGCAATATAATTTTCAATATAAAGGCAGTTATGATTGGGGTCAATTAGAGGCGCAGGTTTATCATGAGCGTGTGCGACACAGCATGCAGTTTGGTGAAGATAAGCAGTTTGTTTACGGCAATGCACCTGGTATGCCGATGGATACCTTGGGTAGAACCACAGGCTTAAAGGTTAAAGCCAGTATGGAGATTTCCCAACGTGATTTTTTACGGATTGGTGCAGAGTATCAGCGCTACCGTTTGGATGATTACTGGCGCGCATCGGGGACTGGCATCATGATGTCTCCGAATACGTTCCTGAATATCAACAATGGCCAACGTGATCGATATGACGTGTTTGCTGAAATCGACTCTCAGTGGACTCAGCAATGGTTTACCCAAGCAGGGTTGCGCAGTAGTCACGTCAAGATGGACGCAGGTTCTGTGCAAGGGTATAACAACACTACAACTGGCATGGCGCCTTATGGTGTTGCTGCTAACGCGTTCAACGCGGCGGATAGAAATGAGACTGACCACAATGTTGATATCACTTTGTTGGCACGGTTTACCCCAAACAACTCGGAAAGCTATGAGGCTGGTTATTCGATGAAGACACGTTCTCCTAACGTATATGAACGCTTTGCATGGTCAAATAGCAATGGGATGGTCATGAACATGAATAATTGGTTTGGTGATGGCAATGGGTATGTTGGTAATCTCAACTTGAAGCCAGAAACTGCACATACGGTCAGCATGACAGCAAAGTGGCATGCTACCGAAGATAAGCATTGGCTACTTACAACCACGCCATATTTCACTTATGTCAATGACTTCATTGATGCTACTAGCTGTGCCGCTGTTGGTAAAACTTGCTCCTCTAGAAGCGATGGATTCTCTAACCTGAGTTTGTCTAATCAGTCTGCAAAACTCTATGGTGTTGATTTAAGCGCTAAAAAAGAGCTAAAAAAAGGTGGTGCGTTTGGTGGATTAAGTGCCAGTGCTTTAATTAGCTATGTTAGAGGTGAGAACAC
This sequence comes from Methylophilaceae bacterium, assembly GCA_017857755.1. Classification (GTDB taxonomy): domain Bacteria; phylum Pseudomonadota; class Gammaproteobacteria; order Burkholderiales; family Methylophilaceae. Next base: position 2,181 of record JAFMCM010000005.1, read on the forward strand.
TACAACCAATGACGACTTGTACAACATTATGCCACTCAATGCCAAGTTGGGCTTGAATCATCATTTGGGCGCTTGGAAAAACCAATTAGAATTAGAAATGGTAGCGGCAAAAAATCGTGTGCAAGCGATTCGTCATGAGGTTGAAACAGGCGGCTATACGCTACTGAATTTCTACACCAGCTATGAATGGAAGCAGGCGCGGTTTGATTTGGGCTTTGAAAATATTTTTGATAGAAAATATGCCGACCCACTTGGTGGCGCCTATCTAGGACAAGGTAAAACAATGTCTACAGATCAAACGGCGCCGCAACAAGGCGTGCAAGTGCCAGGTATTGGCCGCTCAGTGAATGTGGGACTTACTTTGTTTTATTAGTTTTTTTAAATCATTCGGCGTCTATTTTTGAGTGTGAGTTAGACGAAGTTGTTCAATAGACAACAGTTAGCTACGCGGTTTAGAAAGGAGTCTGGCGCATCAAAGTCAGTTTCGATTATGGACAGTGTTGGGCTAACTGCTGAGATGTTAGAGTGAGCAAGTGTGCACATAGTTTGAGCATCTTTAGGCTTTACAAATGGAAGTAGACAATGGAGTTAGGTTATACGATGAAAAATAGCATATTAAGCATAATGATAGTCGTAATCACTTTGCTAGTTGGCAAAGGATTTGCGCACGAAGGTCATATCAAAAACGATGCATCCAACCTAGCAGTTAGCCTTGTCTTTGATCAACAAGGGCAGTTGTGGCGTGCTCATGTGCTTGATGGATTTGTTTTTGTTGATCAAAGTAGCGATCGAGGCAAAACTTTCTCCAAGCATGTGAAGGTCAATCAGCGCCCACAAAAAATTGCAGCAAAAGGAGAGGAGCGCCCTAAAATCGCCATAGCACCTAATGGGGATGTTTACTTGACATGGACACAAGGACTAAGTAAGCCTTCTAGTGGCTACATATGGTTTTCACGCTCAAGTGATGGTGGTGAGCATTTTGATGAGCCAATGATTGTGCATCAAGATCGTGCGGAAATTACCCATCGGTTTGACGCGCTTAATGTTGCACCTAATGGTGTGATTACAGTGGCATGGGTGGATGAACGGGATCTAGCATTAGCCGAAATAACAAAAGACAGATCTGCTGGTGCAGCAATTTATTACGCGCGTTCTTTTGATAGAGGTGCGACCTTTGAAAAAGAACAAAAGTTAGCGGATAGTAGTTGCGAGTGTTGCCGAATTGCCATGACGAATAAGCCTGATGGGACTGCTGTTGCAATGTGGCGGCATGTATTTGAAGGAGGTGAGCGCGATCATATGATCGCTGAAGTACCAAAAGCGGGTATGGTACCGCAACTAAATCGCGCAACATTTGGGCACTGGAAAATAAATGGTTGTCCGCATCATGGCGGTGCGCTTGCCATCGGTGAGAATGCTTCAGGCTGGTGGGGTTACCACTTAGCCTATTTTGACGGAAAAGATAAAAAACCGGGGCTGTATTATAGCCGTATGGATGGCAATGCTTGGGTGACATCCCCCGCTAAGAAATTTGGTAATCATACTCAGCAAGCTAGATATCCCACTGTGTTGAGCATGGGCGATAAAGTTTGGCTGGCTTGGTTGGAAACAGGAGCAGATAATATGAATAAGGTGATGGGCTTGACTTCATTAGATGGAGGCAAGACTTGGTCCGATGCTGGTATTTTGTTGAATGCTGGTCTCCAGACGGATGATCCTCAGTTGCTACAGTTTAAAGAGACGGTTTTTTTGGTTGTTAACACTAAAGAAGGGCTTAAAGTGCGCGCGCTGCAGTAATTAGCTTTAAGCGGCTGTTAAGCTTAGGCTTCTGTAACAGGCATTGCAATTAACAGGGTCACGCCATGTAGACGAAATGTCGGCTGCTACGGAAGTGTTCGCCAAATCTTTAATAACCCTAATATAGATATTGCTATTGAAAATAATCCAATCATCCGCATGTTATAAATAAGTTAATTGTATTGTTATAAGGAGATTGGATATGCGTTTTGATAAGCTTACGACAAAATTTCAGCAAGCACTTGCTGATGCACAAAGCATAGCACTTGGTGCAGATAACCCAACCATCGAACCTCAACACTTATTATTCGCCTTATTAAATCAAGAGGACAGTAGCGCAGCAGCGCTACTCAGGCGAGCTGGAGCACAGGTCAACGCAATTAAAAAGGCGCTCAATGATGCAATTGAGCAGCTCCCAAAGACAGCAGATAGTAATGGCGAAATCGCTATTTCTCGTGATTTGAATAACCTACTGAACATCTCAGATAAGTTCGCCCAGAAGCGAAATGACGCTTATATTGCTAGCGAAATGTTTTTGCTAGCTTTAGCTAACGATAAAGGTGAAGCAGGCCAGTTACTCAAAAAAAATGGACTCACTCAAACGGCACTTGAGGCCGCTGTTATGGCTGTCCGTGGCAATGAGAGTGTCGACAATCAGGAGGCGGAAGGGCAACGTGAGGCGCTTAAAAAATATACGGTTGATTTAACAGAACGTGCTCGTGCGGGTAAATTAGACCCAGTCATTGGACGGGATGATGAGATTCGTCGCACTATCCAAATTCTCGGACGCCGTACCAAAAATAATCCAGTATTGATTGGTGAGCCAGGTGTTGGTAAAACGGCAATTGTAGAAGGATTGGCGCAAAGAATTATTGATGGCGAGGTGCCTGACTCTCTTAAAAATAAAAAAGTATTGACGCTCGATATGGCTGCTTTATTAGCTGGGGCTAAATATCGAGGTGACTTTGAGGAGCGGTTAAAATCTGTGCTAAAAGAGTTAGCACAGGATGAAGGCCAGACCATTGTCTTTATTGATGAGATTCACACGATGGTCGGTGCTGGTGGTGCTGAAGGTGCGATGGATGCAGGCAATATGCTCAAACCTGCTTTGGCACGTGGTGAGTTGCACTGTGTGGGTGCGACAACACTGAATGAGTATAGGCAATATGTTGAAAAAGATGCGGCTTTAGAACGTCGCTTTCAAAAAGTCTTAGTGGATGAGCCGAGCGTAGAGGCAACAATTGCTATTTTGCGCGGCTTACAAGAAAAATACGAGGTGCATCATGGCGTTGAAATTACCGACCCTGCGATTGTAGCGGCGGCAGAATTATCTCATCGCTACATTACCGATAGATTTTTGCCTGATAAGGCGATTGACTTAATTGATGAGGCAGCAAGTCGTATTAAAATGGAAATAGATTCTAAACCTGAGGTAATGGATAAACTGGAACGTCGCTTGATTCAGCTCAAAATTGAGCGTGAGGCGGTGCGTCGTGAAAAAGACGAAGGAAGTAAAAAACAGTTTGAACTAATAGAGGAAGAAATTAATAAATTAGAAAAAGAATATGCTGATTTAGAAGAGATTTGGAAGGCGGAGAAAGCACATGTGCAAGGCTCTGCTCAAATTAAAGAAGCTGTTGAAAAGGTCAGATATGAGATGGAAGAAGCTACCCGTAAAGGTGATTGGCAAAAGGTCTCTGAGCTACAATATGGCAAATTGCCACAGTTGGAAGCGCAATTAAATCAGGCTATTACTTCGGAGCATGACACCTTAGCCTCCGACCATTCGCAGATCAAACACAGAATGCTTCGTACTGAGGTGGGTGCGGAAGAAATTGCGGAGGTTGTGAGCCGTGCAACTGGTATTCCAGTAAGTAAGATGATGACTGGAGAGCGTGACAAATTGCTTACTATGGAAGCAAAATTACATGAGCGAGTGGTGGGGCAAGATGAAGCGGTTCGCTTAGTATCAGACGCAATTCGTCGTTCTCGTTCTGGGTTAGGTGATCCTACACGTCCTTATGGTAGTTTTTTGTTTTTAGGTCCAACAGGCGTAGGTAAAACAGAGTTGTGTAAATCGTTGGCCAACTTCTTGTTTAATTCAGAAGAGCATTTAATTCGAATTGATATGAGTGAGTTTATGGAGAAACACTCTGTTGCACGGATGATAGGTGCGCCTCCAGGTTATGTCGGTTATGAAGAAGGGGGAACGCTAACGGAAGCTGTGCGTCGTAAACCTTACTCGGTTATTTTGCTAGACGAAGTAGAAAAAGCGCATCCAGATGTGTTTAATGTGCTGTTGCAGGTGTTAGATGATGGACGCTTAACCGATGGGCAAGGGCGTACTGTAGACTTTAAAAATACTGTGATTATTATGACCAGCAATCTTGGTAGTCAAATGATACAAAGTATGAGCGAGCAAGATTATCATGTGGTGAAGTTGGCGGTAATGGGTGAAGTCAAAACTCACTTTAGGCCTGAGTTCATTAATCGCATTGATGAAGTCGTTGTATTCCACGCTTTAGGTGAGGAAAATGTTCGTGAGATTGCTAATATCCAATTGCAATATTTAGCCAAGCGTTTAAATGCGATGGATATGACACTAACGCTGACAGATGAGGCAGTAACCGAGATTGCTAATGCTGGGTTTGATTCTATTTATGGCGCAAGGCCTTTAAAACGCGCGATACAAAGTGAAATTGAAAACCCATTAGCACGAGAGATTTTGGCAGGTCACTTTGTAGCCAAAGATACCATCAATGTTGACGTGAAAGCGGGTAAGCTCATCTTTAATAAAGCTTAAATATTGCAACACACCAAAAATAAGGTACAAAAGATTGGCAATTAACTTGAATGTACAATTCGTGTTGGCGTAATGAATATCCTTACTTACGCCTTGCCGTATCTTGTGTAGCTTAAATTGGCTTTACAGATAGTCTGTTGGTCTTCGACAGCTTGATGGTCGTCTTATTTTAACCAGCTCCAATTATAGGGAGGTCGAAATGGTAATAAAACAAACATTATTGATGTTGCTATTCAGCTTGCTTTTAAGTGCCTGTGCGTCAATGGGGCAATCTTCACAGTCATCAATCAAGCGTATATCTCCAGAAGCGCTGCAAGCCTTGATTCCCGAGGCTGTTGCAAGTTATACACTAGAGGAAATCGTGCAAGATACAAAACAAGCCAAATCGCCTGAGGATATTATTGAAAAAATCAAGGCGAGTGATTCACGTTATGAATTAAGTGTAAAAGAAATACTAGCTTTAAACCAACAGGGTGTTGATGTTAGCGTGTTAAATTACATCCAAGAAAATAATGAACTCGCTAAACAAAACTATATAGCTGATGAGATTAATAAGGCAAACAATGAAAAAGAACAAGCGTTGAATAGATTAAATCAGGAGCGTCTATGGCAGATGAATCGTTTTTATGACCCGTTTTGGGGCCCTTTTGGCGGACCATTCATGAGTCCTTTTGGTAGGCGGTTTGGTGGTGCTTATTTTCAATATCCATTTTTTAGATGAACCCGAAGCGAGAATTTCGCTTTGCTATTTGAAGCAGAGGATTCCGTTTAATTTATAGAGTAAAAATGATGCGACAATTTACGAATACCATAGCAGTCAAAGCAGAGGGTCGTCGGCTTTATGACATCACATCGGATGTGTTAAGTTGGGCACATCAACATTCTGTCGGGACAGGTTTGTTAACCTTATATATCCAGCACACTTCCGCGAGTTTATTAATCAACGAAAATTACGATAGTGATGTATTGGTTGATATGGAGGCGTTTTTTAATCGATTAGTCCCAGATGGAAATGATTTATTTATTCATACAATTGAAGGCCCTGATGACATGCCTGCACATGTGCGGACAGCATTGACACAAACTAGCTTATCTATTCCTCTCGTTGATGGAAAGTTAGCGATTGGACAATGGCAGGGCATATTTTTGTTTGAACATAGACATATGCCAGCCACACGCCGAATCGTGATGCATTTAATCGGTGAGTAATCTTATTCAAGTATCAAGTATCTGATTTATCGGATACTTAAAAGGGGTATAAAATTGTTTCGGTATCAATCGGTATGACGTCGTGCACGTTTCCTTAACTTTGACATACTATGAGTGAGTTAATGTGTGGATGGATATGTCGAAAAGATTGTCGAAATAGTTGTTTTGAAATAGGTGCTTAAGTAAAAGGAAGTCGCATTTAGGCAAATTACCAACAAATTAAGGACATCTGACTACGAAATTTGTAAAATACTAGTGTGGGACAGTTGTAAAGTGACATTAGTTTTGTTATTGTCGTAAGGGAAGTGCGGTTTTTTAATAAAAATTATTGGGAGATGATTAATGAAATTAACTTATAAATTATTAGTCCCTGCGTTATTGGCAGGTTTGTTATTAGTAGCGTGTGGCGAAAAAGAGACTGCTCCAGTTGAAGAGATGGCAACAGAAGCAGTTGCGCCAGCCGAAGAAATGGCAACTGGCGATGCTGCACCAGCTGAAGAAGCGGTTTCACAAGAGCCAGGAGGTTATGTACCAACACCTGATGAGCTTATTCCAGGTGAAACAAGAGAGTAATTTTTATTTAGTTTAACCTAAGTAAGAAAACAAAAAACGCACTTTTTAGTGCGTTTTTTATAGATGCTCGAGTCATAGATCTTAACGTAATTTACTCCATCCTAAAGGGTCGAAAGGGATGCTTTTTTTGCGTAGTTCGTAATAAAGGCCATGGGTTTCATTACCGCCAGTATTGCCAACGGCAGCAATTGTATCTCCGCCTTCTACCTCTTCTCCTACATTTTTAAGTATCGATTGATTATTGCCATATAAACTCATATAACCGCTGCCGTGATCGATAATCACTAAATTACCAAAACCTCTCATCCACTCTGCAAAAACGATACGGCCGCTGGCAACCGATTTGACAGGAGAGCCTTCTTGCGCACGAATAAATAATCCTTTCCATGAAAGACCGCCATCTTGTCGATTTCGACCAAATTGATTCGTTATTTCGCCTTTAACTGGTAAAGCTAATTTCCCTTTCAGGGTCGCGAATGCTCTGCCTGAGTAGCTGTTGTCTGGTGTTGCTTGGTTGGTCGCGACGATGGTTGATGATGTTTGTGAGTTTTTAGGTGTCGCTTTTTTCTTTTTTGCTTTTTTTGCTAGTGTGACCACAAGTTGAGAAAGACGCTTTTCATCTCGTTTTAGTTTGCTGATTTGTCCACGTTGTGCCGCGATTTCCTTGGCAATAGTTTTTAATACCAAGGATTTTTCTATTTTTTGTTTTTGTAGCGCTTGCCGTTCATTTTCTTGCTGCATCTTTAATTCAGCTGCTTTTTGTAAGGTAGCTGTTGTCTTGCTATTGAGTTGATTAATTTCATCAAGATTGTTTTGCATATCATGGATGAGTTTGGTGTGTGCTTTGGCAATGTAGGCTTGATATTTTAGGTCGCGTGAGATTTTGCTGGGATTTTTGCTTTGTAATATTAGCTTGGTATAACTTTGATTGCCTAATGTATAGCGTTGAGCCAATAATTGGCTTAATTGCTTTTGTTGCGCCGCAAGTTGATTACTAATCAAAAGCGATTGCTTTTTGAGTTGATTGAGCTTGGATTCGTTTTGTTTTTGCTCAAGCTGAATATTATGTAAGGCTTTATTTGCAAGGCTAATAGCCGTTTCTGATTGTTTTAAAGCATCCGTAACATCGTTCTTTTCCTTTTGAGATTGACTGAGTTTTTGCTTAATCTGATTAATTTTTTGTTGAATGCCACTAATATCTTGTTTGGTTGCATCTATTTTGTCAACGGCGTAACTTGATTGTGACGTCAGTGACAGACAGGCAACAATCATGCACGCGAAGACAGGGCTAAAATAAAAACGACCTTTAAATAAAGTGCTAATCATTAAGTATTGACAGTAAATGTAATTAAATTCCTGCCTGTCATTTCAATTGGTTGCGGAATGCCCATTAGGTGTAGCAAGGTTGGTGCGATGTCGGATAGAGCACCATTTTCTGCTAATTTGGCTGGACGACCAACATAAATCAGCGGCACTAAATTGGTGGTATGTTGAGTATGTGGTTGATTATTTTGATAATCACACATCAGTTCGGCATTACCATGGTCTGCAGTAATGATTACTTCACCACCAGCAGACTGCATCGCTGTAACAACGCGACCAATGCAGGTGTCTAAGGCTTCGACTGCTTGAATAGCGGCATCTAAAAAGCCAGTATGACCAACCATGTCGCAGTTAGCATAATTACAAATAATCGCATCATATTTTTTTGCGTTAATGGCTTCGACTAGCTTGTCGGTGACTGCAGGCGCGTTCATTTCTGGTTGCAAATCATACGTGGCAACCTTGGGAGATGGAACGAGGATTCTATCTTCTCCTTCAAAAATATCTTCCTCGCCACCGTTGAAGAAGAACGTCACATGTGGATATTTCTCTGTTTCTGCAATACGTAACTGAGTTAATCCTAGGTTTTGTATGTGTTCGCCAAATGTATTTTTTAATGAAAACGGTGCAAAGATAGGCGTTGCTTTTTTTTGTTTTTGGTCATGTTGCGTTAGTGTGAAGAAGTGCGCAAGTTGCGGCGTCTGCTTGCGATTAAAGCCATCGAAGTCATGATTCAGGATTGCATCGGCAATTTCTCTAGCGCGATCGCCACGGAAATTCATGAAGACGACGCTGTCGCCGTCTTGTAGTTGAATGGCTGGCTTTTCTAAATCATGGATGGCAGTGCATTTGACGAACTCATCATTTTCATCACGAGCATAAGCGTTTTCTAATGCTTGGCTAGCAGAAGTGGCTGAAAATTCAGCTTCACCTTCCACAATGACTCTGTAGGCAGGTTCAATGCGCTCCCAACGTTGATCTCTATCCATCACATAAAACCGACCACAGATGCTGGCAATTTGCCCAACACCAATAGCGGCTATTTTGGCTTCAAGGGCCTTAACATAAGGTGCAGCACTGACAGGGGGGGTGTCCCTTCCATCTAAAAAAGCATGTACATAAACTTTTTTAAGGCCTTGTTTAGCTGCCATCTCAAGCATTGCATAAATATGATCTTGATGGCTATGTACGCCGCCGTCAGACAATAAGCCAAAAATATGCAGTGCTTTATTGTGAGACTTCAGAGATTCGATGGCGCTTAGGAGCGCTGGAAGCTTAAAAAAGTCTCCCGTTTTGATGCTATTGTTAATACGTTCAAAATCTTGAAAAACAACCCTGCCTGCGCCAATGTTGAGATGACCGACTTCAGAGTTACCCATTTGTCCCTTAGGCAATCCAACATAGTGTTCTGAAGCATTAATGAGTGTGTTTGGATAGTCACGTCTAAGTTTGTCTAGATTGGGAGTCTTGGCTAATGAAATGGCGTTGTCTTGGCTATCTGCGCGATAACCAAAGCCGTCTAAGATTAATAAAATGACAGGAGTAGTCGACATATTTAAGTATTCACATAAAGCATGGGTTTACTTGCATTATAATGGCTGGGTCGGTAAAAAAACATCAATCATCAATAAAACTTGTTTGAACGATTTAAAATCCGATAAAAATCAATTGATCAACTAAATAAATAAGTGAAAAGATACTGTGGAATTTATAACGAGTAATGCAATTTTTATTGGATTGGCTGTGGTTTCTGGCGTGGCTTTGATTTGGCCAATGCTAACAAATAACCATTCAGGTGTGCCTAGTGTTTCAGCGTCTGAGGCTGTGTTATTAATGAATCGAGCAAGGTTGTTTATCTTGGATGTGCGCGATGAGGGTGAATTCGTCCAAGGTCATATTAATGGTGCGAAGCATATTCCCTTAGCAAACTTAGAAGTAAGAATAAAAGAGCTTGTTAAACAGAAAAATAAGCCTGTGTTAGTTTATTGTCAAAGAGGCGGGCGTTCAACTAATGCCTGCAAAATATTGGCTAAGCATGAGTTTGCACAAGTGAGCAGTTTGCAGGGTGGTTTAGATAAATGGACTGAGGCTAATATGCCTTTAGTAAAGGATTGAATGATGGCAAACATTACTATGTATACAACAGCTTATTGTCCATATTGTAATAACGCAGAGCGGTTATTGCAAAGCAAAGGGGTGACGGAAATTAACAAAATTCGCGTGGATGAGTCGCCAGACTTAAAGCTAGCAATGATGGAAAAAACTGGCCGTCGTACCGTTCCACAAATTTATATTGATGAGCGACATGTAGGCGGTTTTGATGATTTGCGAGCATTGGACTTAGCTGGCGAGCTTGAGCCTTTGCTGGCTGGATGTGCTTAGGTTAATAATAAACATATTCGATATTAATGCGAATATTTAGATGATTAAAGTGACATAAAAAGCTAAAATAGTGAGTTAAAAATAAACGAGCTTAAATTCATTACAAATTAACAGGACATAACATGGCAAAAGATAATCAAGCAACAGAGAATCAAGCAGCAGAAGAACAGCAAAATGGGCAGGCAGGCTTTGCAATTGAGAAGTTGTATGTGAAGGATGCCTCTATTGAGGTGCCATCTGCACCACAAATTTTTACCAATAGAACTGCGCCTCAGATTAATGTTGAGCTTGCTAATAGTGCTAGCCGATTAGATGAAGGTGTTTTCGAAGTGTCAATCAAGGTAACTGTGACGGCTAAAATTGAAGAGACAACAGCTTTTTTAGTAGAAGTGACTCAATCAGGTATTTTTGCGATTCGCGGCATTCCTGATGATAATTTGGAGGTGGTATTGGCTATTACCTGCCCAAATATCTTATTCCCATACGCAAGAGAAGCAGTTTCTGATATGGTGACAAGAGCTGGATTTATGCCAGTATTACTCAATCCAATCAATTTCGAAGCCTTGTATGCACAACAAAAGATGGATCAAAATACATCGCAAACACCAAGTTAGACATCTGAAAGTTGAGTGCGTGAAATTTTTACTTTCTAAATTCAAATCTTTTTTATTATGCTTAAACCCAAGCTTTGTTTTTTTGAGCTTGGGTTTTTCATTGTTTGCGCCCATACATGGGTATGCCGCTGAATTTCGTTCCATACAATCACCTAAAGTGATTGCCTACGATGCTCCTTCAGTAGAAGCAACAAAGGTTTATATTATGATGGAAGGCTATCCAGTTGAGATTGTGGTGAATCTAGGTGCATGGGTAAAGGTACGAGACCAAGCGCGTGGTTTAAGTTGGGTAGAAGGTAAGGATTTGTCAGATAAGCGCACGGTTTTGGTAACCGATAACGCTGAAATTAAAGCCTCAGAAAATATGAATTCAACCTTATTAGCGACGGTAGAAAAAGGCGTTATCCTTGAGCTATTATCCCCAAATATTAATCATGGTTGGGTCAAAGTGAAGCATCGTGATGGAATTATTGGTTATATCCAAAGTAGTGCAATTTGGGGGCTATTTTGAAAAAAATTGCAGTGTTGGGCGCTGGGGCATGGGGTACGGCGTTAGCGATTCATATTAGCCAGCAACATCAGGTAACGTTGTGGGGCCGCAATGCGGGCCATGTTTCAGGCATGCGTAAGGCACGTGCTAATCCTCTTTATCTTGGTGATTTTGTTTTTAACGACCATTTGGCTGTTGAAGCGAATTTAGAAGCGGCGATTGCTGGTGCCGATTTAATTCTATCAGTAGTGCCCACTGCAGGATTTCGCGATTTACTAAAGGAATTAAAAAGAATTGGTTCCAAACAACCTTTGATTTGGGCGCATAAAGGGCTAGAGCCAGTCTCAGCATTATTACCGCATGAAGTGGCGATAGAAGAGTTAAGCATGAGTCAGCAGTGGGGTGTTTTATCTGGCCCAAGTTTTGCTGCAGAATTAGTGCGCGGGCTACCTACAGCAGTCACGTTGGCGGCAAATGACACGGCATTTTCTTTAGAGGCGGCTAAGTTGTTGCATGGTGGCAGCTTGCGTGTTTATAGTAGTGCAGATGTGATTGGCGTTTCTGTTGGTGGTGCGGTGAAAAATGTCATGGCGATTGCTGCTGGCATTTCTGATGGAATGGGGTTTGGCAATAATGCACGTGCCGCTATGATTACACGTGGTTTAGCAGAAATCACTCGGTTTGGTGTGGCATTGGGCGCAAAAGCAGAAACATTTATGGGTTTGGCTGGTGCTGGGGATTTGATTTTAACCTGTACTGGGCAATATTCGCGTAATCGCGAAGTCGGGTTGCAGTTGGCCTCTGGTCAATCATTGGAAGCAGTGCTGTCTGGCTTGGGGCATGTGGCAGAAGGTGTGAACACAGCGCGTGAAGTCATGCGTAGGGCTGAAAAAATTGACGTTGATATGCCTATTACCTATGAAGTCAATCAAGCGCTGTCAGCAGGTAAAACAGCCAAAGAGGCTGTTATGGATTTATTAGGACGGGAACAAAAGCCCGAGGATGTTTAAAGGCTCCAAATGCTAAGATTTAATGGTGTGTTGGCAAGCGCGAGCTGCTTGATATGTATATTAAACGCCGCCTTCAAAATCAATCTGACGCCAAGCTTCATAAAGCAAGACCGCCGCAGAGTTCGATAAATTTAAACTTCTACTGTCAGTAAGCATCGGCAGCCGCACTCGCCGACCATCAGGAAAGGTGTTTAGGATCGCATCTGGCAAGCCGCGTGTTTCTGGCCCAAACACAAATACATCATCCGCTTTAAATTCGATGTTGCTATGACGTGTACTACCTTTGGTGGTAATTGCAAATAATCGTTTTCCCGCCAATGCCGTTTTGCAGTCCTCCCAACTTTGATGCACCAGCATCGTGGAGAACTCATGGTAATCAAGGCCAGCGCGCTTGAGCTGTTTATCTTCTAGTTTAAAGCCTAGCGGTTCAACCAAATGTAAATGCGCGCCAGTGTTGGCACATAGACGAATGATATTGCCTGTGTTAGGTGGAATTTCTGGTTCAAATAGGACGATATGGAACATTCGATAATTTTACCGTATGAACGAAGGGTGCAGTTAAATTACTGCGTTCTAGCTAGAACATAACAACTTACTTTACTCGCGCCCGCCTTTTTAATTACTTTAGCCAGTTCGTTTAGGCTAGCTCCAGTTGTCATAACGTCATCCAGCAGCGCTACATGTTGGCCCATGTAAGATTGTTTGCATTGAAAAGCGCCTCTCATATTATTAAGTCGGCGCTTGAGTGAAAGACTGGCTTGTGGTGGAGTGTTTTTAACCCGATAGCAGCCGATACTATCAACAGTTCGGTGTGTTCGTCTTGCAATGATTTTTGCGATTTCCAAAGATTGATTGAAGCCCCTTTCTTTGACGCGCTCGTCATGTAAAGGCATTGGAATAATGAGATCAATATCCGTTTGTAGCTTGTGGATGAGTAGTTCTGCAAAGGTTGCGCTGAGGTATAAAGCATTACGGTATTTATAATGTTGGATAATCGCGTCTGCAGGATAGGTATAAGTGAAAAGCGCGTGTGTTTCATCAAAGTGTGGCGGTTGTTTCATGCACTTGCCACAAACCTCGCCTGAAGTGCTAATGCCACAGGTTGGGCAGCACGGCCAAGTGGCTGGCGGAAAATCTGCTATGCATGCTGCGCATAGACTGAGATTGGTGTGCGTTGGTGCGGTACATAATAGACAATTTTGCTTGAATATTAATGTAGTTAAATGATCTAAATTTAACAGTTGATTATTTTTTAACCAGTTGTTCATTATGTTTTTATTATTGCTTTACAGTTAATAATTAATTGATTAATATAGCAAAAATTTACTTAAAAGGGCACTTTATGCGCAAGGACACACCTATGCAAGCACAAGAGAATATTATAAACGTGGATGCATTAAATGCGAATAAACCAACAGAATGTCAATCGGCTAAAAGAAATACCGTACAGCGGTGGTCGATTGAAGAAATTGTCGCTTTATATGAACTGCCATTGAATGATTTGCTATATAAAGCACATACCATACATAGAGAAAATCACGACCCTAACGCCGTGCAGGTCAGCACTTTGTTGTCGATTAAAACAGGTGGTTGTAGTGAGGACTGTGGCTATTGCCCGCAGGCAGCGCGCTATCATACTGAGGTTGAGAATGAGCCGATGCTGCCCATAGCAGAGGTGTTGAAAGCGGCGCAAGCAGCTAAGGATAGTGGTGCAAGTCGGTTCTGCATGGGGGCGGCATGGCGTAGTCCAAAACAAAGAGATTTAGAGCCTGTGCTCAAAATGATTTCGGAAGTCAAAGCAATGGGTTTAGAAACCTGTGCCACCTTAGGTATGCTCAAAGAAGGCATGGCTACGCAGTTAAAAGAGGCTGGCTTAGATTATTACAATCATAATTTAGATACAGCACCAGAATTTTATGGCGATGTGATTAGTACGCGTACTTATGAAGATCGTTTAGACACTTTAGACAGTGTTCGAGAAGCCGATATTAATGTCTGCAGCGGTGGCATTATTGGTATGGGTGAAACGCGCCAACAGCGTGCGGGATTATTGGCGCAATTTGCCAATATGGAGCGTCCTCCTGAAAGTGTGCCAATTAATTTATTAACTCAAGTTGAGGGCACACCATTACATAGAACAGAGGAGCTTGATCCATTTGAGTTTGTACGGACCATCGCCGCAGCACGCATCGTGATGCCCAAAAGTTTTGTGCGTTTATCTGCTGGCCGTCAAACTATGCATGAAGGTATACAAGCGATGTGTTTTATGGCGGGCGCAAATAGTGTTTTTTACGGTGAAAAGCTCTTAACCACTGGAAATCCAGAAGCGGAAACAGATAAAATGCTGTTTGCAAAATTGGGTATTCACGCTATTTAATATGTTAGCTGAACTGCAAAAAAGCTTGGACCAGCGCGCAGCCGATGGTTTGTTGCGACAGCGTCGTTTATTGGATTCTCCGCAAGCTGAATTTATCGAAACTAATCAGCAGCGATATCTATCTTTTTGCAGCAATGATTATTTGGGCTTAGCCAACCACCCGCATCTAATTAAAACCATGCAAGAAGCCACTGGCAAAGCGGGGGTTGGTAGTGGGGCTTCAAATTTAATTACTGGCCATCATCGTTACCATGATTTGCTAGAAAAACAGCTTGCGCAGTTTGTAGAGATGCCCGCTGCCTTGGTTTTTTCGACAGGGTATATGGCCAATATTGGTGTATTAGGTGCGCTTGCCGGGCGTGAAGATGCTATTTTTGCAGATAAGTTAAATCATGCTTGTTTAAACGATGGTAGTTATTATTCATTAGCGGCTTTTCATCGATTTGCCCATAATGATGTTGCTGCTTTAGAAAAGCTCCTGAAATCTAGTACAGCAAAACGTAAATTAATTGCGGTTGACGCTGTCTTTAGCATGGATGGTGACCTGGCACCTTTACGCCAATATTTAACATTATGTGAGCGGTATGATGCTTATTTGTATGTTGATGATGCCCATGGTTTTGGTGTGCTGGGTAAGCATGGGCAAGGTTCACTTAATCATCTGCAACTAAAATCTTCACGTATTATAATGATGGCAACGTTAGGTAAAGCGGCAGGTGTTGCTGGCGCATTTGTTGCTGGCGAGCAAGTTGTGATTGACTATTTAATTCAAACAGCCAAAAGTTATGTTTACAGCACCCCAGCGCCGCCAGCGTTATCAGCAACCTTATCAGCCTCAGTAATGCTAATTAAGCAGGGGGATGGCTTAAGGTTGCAATTACAACAATTAATATTAACTTTAAAATCACATCTCAAATTAACTAAATGGCAGTTAATGCCATCGGAAACAGCTGTGCAACCACTATTAGTAGGTAGTAATCATGACGTACTTAAAGTCAGTGCGTACTTGCAGGGAAAAGGCATACTTGTCCCAGCGATTAGGCCCCCAACCGTGCCTAAAAATACAGCACGCTTACGTATTTCACTTTCGGCCGCACATCGCGAGGAAGATGTGATCAAACTAGCGCATATGCTGAACGATGCAGAAAGCGCATTAGCATGACTTGCCAAGTAGAAGTGATTGGGAAAGGGCCGCCGCTTGTCTTGATTCATGGCTGGGGAATGCACGGTGGTGTATGGAAGCCGCTAGTCAAGCGCTTATCTAAAAATTACATGCTTTATATTATTGATTTGCCTGGCATGGGGCATAGTAGGTCTGTTGAGCCTTATCATTTATACCGTTTAGGTGAAGACGTGGCCGAGGTTATTCCTGGTGTTTCTCATATTCTGGGGTGGTCTCTTGGTGGCTTGGTGGCGCAAAGTATTGCGCTAAGCCAGCCTGACCGAGTAAAGAAATTAATACTGGTCGGGTCATCACCTTGTTTTATCGAAAAGCCAGATTGGCAAGATGGTATTCGTCGTGATTTTTTTCTAGATTTCTCGCTGAGTATAGAAACAGACTATCACCAGACCATGATGAAGTTTTTAACGTTGCAGTGTATGAAGGCGAAAGATGCGAGACAAACCATTAAGCTGCTACGTCAAAGCTTTGATGCAAAGCCAGCCCCATCACAAAAAACTTTACGGGAAGCATTGCATATTCTGCTCGAGACCGACTTGCGTGAGGACGCTTTGAAAATACATAAGCCTACCCTATTGATTCATGGCGATAGAGACACCCTAGCGCCAGTACAAGCTGCACATTGGATGATGATGCATTTACCAAAAGGTGTTTTGCGTGTGATATCAGGCGCTGCACATGCACCTTTCTTATCCCATAGTGAACAGTTTATCGAATCCATCAATCAATTCTTAAAGCCAGTCGAAAACGAATAATGGATCAATATGTCATTGATAAAGCACGTGTTCGTGCTGCTTTCGACCGTGCTGCACAAACCTATGATGCTGCTGCTGTCTTGCAGAAACTCGTGCGTGATGAAATGTTCAGTCGCTTAGACCTGATTAAGATTGCACCCCATCGCATTTTAGATGCAGGTTGTGGTACTGGTCATGGTAGTTTTGAACTACAAAAACGTTTTAAAGCAGCACAAGTTTTTTCTTTAGATTTGGCAATGGGGATGTTAGAAAAAACCCATGCGCAACAGTCATTGTTAAATAAATTATTCCGACCTAAGCGTTTGATTTGTGCGGATATTGAGAACTTGCCTATTGCCGATAACAGCATGGATGTCGTATGGTCTAACCTAGCGATACAGTGGTGTAATGATTTAGATAAAAGTTTTACCGGAGTTGCTCGGCTATTAAAGCCGAACAGCTTATTTATATTTAGTACTTTTGGACCTGATACGTTAAAAGAGCTACGTGCTGCCAGTAACAATGGGGATACGCATGTGAGCCGCTTTATTGATATGCATGATATTGGTGATGCATTAACACGCCATGGCTTTAATGCGCCTGTACTGGATGTTGAACGCTATACGTTGACCTATGACAATGTGCGCGCTGTCATGCAAGACTTGAAGTCAATAGGTGCTAATAATGCAACACAGGGCCGAGGTCGTGGTTTAACGGGCAAAGGTTTTTTTAAACAACTCGCAGCCCAATACGAACAGTTCCGTATAGCGGGTAAGCTTCCTGCTACCTTTGAAGTCATCTACGGACATGCTTGGACGGCAGAAGCTAAAGTAGATAATGGTTTAGGTGAAGGCGTTTCACCCGTTAGCTTTAGGCCAAGAGGCTAAAGGCATGACCACTGCATTTTTCGTTACAGGTACTGACACCGAGATTGGAAAAACCCATGTGTCTTGCTTGCTATTAGAACAATTTGCTGCACAGGGTTTAAATGTCATCGGTATGAAGCCTGTTGCTGCTGGGTGTGAGCTGGTGGATGGTGAATGGACAAACGATGATGTGCAAAGGCTGGTCGCCGCTAGTAATGTCCATGCACCAATGGATTTAATCAATCCTTATCGCTTTAAAGAACCCATTGCCCCGCATTTAGCTGCAGAAAAAGCAGGTGTTAGGATTGATATTCAGCATATTGTGAAATGTTTTGAGAAGCTGAAAACCCAAGCAGATGTGGTGATTGTTGAAGGGGCGGGTGGTTTTTTAGTGCCCTTGAGCGCGGATGGTGACTTGGCAGATTTGGTCGTTGCTTTAGGCATTCCTACTATTTTAGTTGTTGGTATGCGCTTAGGATGTATTAATCACAGCTTATTGACTGCTGAAGCGATTAACTCACGTGGATTAGCACTGCATGGCTGGGTCGCCAATCATATTGATGCAAAGATGGATGTGCAAAAAGAGAATATACAAACGATTAGCCAGCAGCTTGGGTTGGAGCCGATGCTAATTTCGGAGTGGCTTGGATAATCGTAGCTTGGTTCATCCAAACTAAACGTAGCTTTCCCGTCTGTTGTTATTGCCTAGATGACACGTGAGAAGCGTTTATCATTTTCTGATGGCGTTGTTTCAGCAACTATAAATTAGAACCATTTCGTCAGATACGTTAAGTTTTCGCGTGATTGTTTTATTGATAGAGATGATGTTGCTGAATATAGATAGCTACTTCTTCAGGTAATAAATGCTTCACCGACAAACCATGCTTTAAATGTGCTCTAATTTGCGTTGCACTGATGTCAAGTGCAGAAATCGCTTGCATATTGATTAATCCTGCATGGTTTCTGCTTAATTCACTCCTGTTTTCTGTGTAGTGGTCATGCATCAGTGTTTGCAGTTGGTTGGGCAACGCTTGTTGTGGTTTTCCAGGTCTTTGTACCAAGATGATATGCGCATAATCGAGTAACTCCTGCCAACGGTGCCATGTATCCAAGTTAATAAACACGTCACTGCCCATCATTAAACAAAGTGCAGTTTCTTTACCTAACGATTGGCGTAAGCTAATCAAGGTGTCAATGGTATACGACACTCCTGCTCTGTTGCGTTCTAGCTCATCAATTGAGAACAGTGGGTTTTTGGCAATGGCCAGTTTGATCATGGCGGCGCGATGCTCAGCAGCTACAGTTACATGGTCTTTGTGTGGTGGATTGGCAGAAGGGATAAATTTGACTTCATCCATTGTTAAGGCATCGGCCAATGCTTGCGCCATGTGCAAGTGACCGTAGTGAATCGGATTAAATGTACCGCCAAAGATGCCGACTAAACGCATGGAGTTTCTGGACTAACTGCGAATGTGACCATCACCTAATACAACGTATTTGAGTGAGGTAAGGCCTTCTAACCCAACAGGGCCGCGTGCATGAAGTTTATCAGTTGAGATCCCAATTTCAGCCCCTAAACCGTATTCAAACCCATCGGCAAACCGAGTAGAGGCATTGACCATGACGCTACTTGAGTCGACCTCTCGTAGAAAGCGGCGAGCGTTAGTATAGTTTTCGGTCACAATGCTTTCAGTATGTTGTGATGAGTGTTGATTAATGTGGGTGATTGCCTCATCTAAACTAGAGACCACTTTGCATGAAATAATGGCATCTAAATATTCTGTATAAAAGTCTTCATCCGTTGCTACTTTGGCGGCTTTGACTAAATCACATGTTTCTTTACAGCCTCTAATTTCAATGCCTTTACTCAATAGCATATCGGCAATTTTTGGTAAAACATCGTTCGCAATGCTACGGTCAATCAATAACGACTCTGCTGTGTTACAAGTACCTAAACGTTGTGTTTTACTGTTTTCAACAATTCGTAGCGCTTTTTCCACATCCGCTTCGCTATCGATCAAAACATGGCAGTTGCCATCTAAGTGTTTAATTACTGCGATGCGCGCATCATTAGAAACGCGTTCAATTAAACCTTTGCCACCGCGTGGCACAATCACATCTACATAATCCTTCATCGTAATGAGTTCGCCGACTGCTGCGCGGTCAGTCGTTTCCACAACTTGGACTACATCTTTTGGTAAACCTGCTTTTTCTAAGCCTTCGTGCACGAGTTTGGCCAAGGCCTGATTACAATGAATTGCTTCTGAACCACCACGTAAAATGGCTGCGTTACCTGACTTAATGCATAAACCTGCTGCATCAGCTGTCACATTGGGGCGTGCCTCGTAAATAATGCCAATCACACCAAGGGGAACGCGCATTTGTCCGACTTGGATACCACTTGGCATGTATTTAAAGTTGTTCATTTGACCAATCGGATCAGCCAAACTGGCAATTTGTAATAAGCCATCTGCCATACTATCCACTGTTTTTTCAGTTAGGGTTAATCTATCCACTAAGGCGCTCTCCAAGCCGTTGGCTTTCGCTGCTGCAAGGTCTTTGGCATTGGCCGCTAATAAAGCTTCTTTTTCTCTTAAAATGGCATTGGCAATATTCGTTAGTGCCATGTTTTTGATCTTCGTGTCCGCATTAGCAATGTGGCGAGAAGCTTTTCTAGCATTATTGCCTAGGGTATCCATATAGATTTTTATATTGAGGTCTGTCATATCGTTTACACAGTTTTCTTTATCAATTAAGCTTGTTGATTTAATGTTTACTACGGATTTTAGCTAATCCAAAACACAGTCTTGAGAGCTCTAGCCAAGCATCGCCTACCATAATCCCTTTAGCGATTCTATCAATATCGCACAGCTTTTGTAAGGCGGCTTCCAATTGGCGCAAACTCAAACGAGATAATGCGCGTAGCGTCAGCTGCTGACGGTCGCCGTAAATACGTGCATTACTCATGGCTGAATTGATATTTTCGCCATTGGTTTGTGCACGTTTAATGCTAAGCAAAGGCCGTAATACCCAAATGAGAGGATTCATCACTGCGACGGCTTGTTCGCCCTCATCTTGCAAGCCTTGTAAAATACGTGAGGTGCGCCCTGCATCACCAGCCAATATGGCTTCGCCTAATTTGAAAGCGTCATAGCGAGAAACGTTCAGTACAGCGGTTTGAATGTCTTCGGCGCGTATTTCTCCAGCTGGATAGAGTAAACTGAGTTTTTGGATTTCTTGATGTGCCGCTAGTAAATTACCCTCGACTTGGTGTGCCATGAAATCAAGTGACGCCTGATCTGTGCTTTGGCCTTGTCGTGATAGACGGGTGCTGATCCATTGTGGCAATTGTGCTGGGCTAACATCATTAAGTGCTATTAGTGTTGCTGCACTTTGCAGCTTGTTATACCAAACACTTTTTTTGACCTCATGCGCTAAGGCTGGCAGGATAATAATTGTGGTGGTGTCAGGTATTGGCTGTTGGGCTAATTCGGCTAAGGCTTTGCCGCCGTCAACCCCTGGTTTGCCGTTCGGGATGGCAATTTCTAAGATTCGTTTGGATGCAAAAAGTGACAAAGCTTGCCCAAACTGCTGAATGGATTGCCAGTTAAAATTGCGCTCAACAATAAAGCTAGAACGCTCTTCAGCGCCCGCTTTTCTTGCGGCTTTTCTGATGACATCCAAACATTCAGCCTGCCCCAAAGCCTCATCACCAATTAACACATAAAGCGGCGATAAGGTTTTGCTTAAGTGAGGTTCGAGTTGAGTAACAGCTAATTGCATGCCTTATTGCACTTGTTTTTTCAGAGAAGTGATTTTGCGCATGATCCGGTCAATGACATCTCTATGCATGTTTTCGTTAAGTTTTTCTTCTTCCTGATTCTTTGCTAAAAGCGCTTGATTGCTATACGTAAAATCCCGTCTTGATTCTATTGTATTGATTTGGCTCCAAGTAGGCTCACCTATTAATTTGGTACGATAATGTACGCGATAATACAGCTCATATTCGTTCACAGTACCAGTGCCGGCAAGGGAAAGAATCCGTTTTTCATTTTCTTCACCAACGAGCTCAAGGAGCAGTTCGGCCCCTTCAGCTGATGGCAACAGCATGACATTACTAATATTGAGCGATTTTTTAAGATCTGTTGAAATGGTTAACGTGTTGCCTTGAATGTAAACAGATTTGAACGGGATTTCACTTGGTCCACGCAAATGAAAGCCACAGGCTGTCAAGCTGGCGATGGTGTAGGCTGTTAAGATGAAATAAGAGAAAGTTCTCAAAGTTTATCCAATCACGACATTAATGAGTTTGTTCGGGACTACAATGATTTTACGCACAGTTTGTCCATCAACCAAGAATTTCGTTACACATTCTTGGGTAATCGCTAACTGTTCAATTTCTGCCTTGCTTGTTGTTTGCGAGACTTGTAAATCACCGCGCAATTTGCCATTCACTTGAATCATGAGTTTAACCTCATCTTGTACCATGGCGGATGCCAAAGCTTCAGGCCAGCTTGCATTTAGGATGTCATCGCCATAAGCCAGTTCTTTCCATAATGTTTGTGCGATATGCGGTGCTAATGGGGATAATAAACGCAGTAAAATTGAAAAGCCTTCATGTGCAACACTTTGCCAATCTGGTTCTGCTTCTTTTTGCATTTTTTCTAAGGTATTTAATAACTTCATGCTACCAGAAGCGACAGTATTAAATTGTTTTCTGTCCAAATCATAGCTTGCTTGTTTTAAGCCTAGGTGGATGTCACGCCTCGCAGCAGCTAAGTGGCTACTGAGCTTTTCTGGTAATGCTGCTCTTGTTTCTTTAGTGAGTGCATACCCAAATCCCCATACTCTTTTTAAAAAGCGATGAGAGCCCTCCACACCACTATCTGACCATTCTAATGTCTGTTCAGGCGGTGCCGCAAACATCATAAAGAAACGTGCTGTGTCAGCACCATATTGTTCGATTAAGGATTGCGGGTCAACGCCGTTACGTTTTGATTTAGACATCGTGCCCATGCCTTGAAAGTCAACAGGCTTGCCGTCAGCGAGTAAAGTGGCTCCTATCGTTTTGCCATGAGCATCATTTACTAATGCAACTTCTTCTGGAGCAAAGTATTCAATACCACCTTTATCCGTTCGTCGTGAGAATATATGGTTGAGTACCATGCCTTGTGTCAGTAAATTAGCAAATGGCTCATCGTAATTCACTAAGCCAAGATCGCGCATGACCTTGCTCCAAAAGCGCGAGTAAAGCAAATGCAAAATCGCATGCTCAATTCCGCCGATATATTGGTCGACAGACATCCAATGGTTTGTTTGTGCATCCACCATGGCTTGATCTGTTTGGCCACTTGCGTAGCGCGCATAATACCAGCTTGAATCGACAAAAGTGTCCATGGTATCCGTTTCGCGTTTGGCTGGTTTACCGCAACTAGGGCAGGCACAATTAATGAAACTGTCCAGTTTATGGAGTGGATTGCCTGAGCCATCAGGAACGCAGTCTTCAGGTAATTGAACAGGCAATTGATGATCTGGTACGGCTACATCGCCACAATCGTCGCAATGAATAATTGGAATTGGACAGCCCCAGTAACGCTGACGAGAAACCCCCCAATCTCGTAGGCGCCAATTGATTTGTTTGTCGCCTAATCCTTTTGCATGTAAATCGCTAGCGACAGCTTCCACTGCCGCTTCATGATGTAAGCCATTATATGGACCCGAATGAACACAAATCCCTTTGTGGCCGTACCACTCCTGCCAAGCCACATCTGAGAAGCTTGTTTCAGCTAAAGCAATGACTGGTTTAATTGGCAAGTTGTATTTTTTTGCAAAACCAAAGTCACGCTCATCATGTGCTGGTACTGCCATTACTGCACCTTCGCCATATGACATTAACACATAGTTGCCTACCCAAATTGGGATAGCTTCACCAGTGAGTGGATGGCTGACCAGCAAGCCTGTGTCCATGCCTTCTTTTTCCATGGTTGCCATATCGGCTTCAGTTACTGAGCCTAGTTTACATTTTTCAATAAAAGTAGCTAGCGCTGGGTTGCTTTGTGCGGCTAAAGTTGCCAGCGGATGCTCTGCGGCAACTGCGCAGAATGTAACACCCATAATGGTATCAGCGCGTGTGGTGAACACCCAAAGTTTGCCATCATCAATTAATGCGTCATCATTATTTTTGATGGTGTGTGTAAAGGCAAAACGAACGCCGACACTTTTGCCTATCCAGTTCGCTTGCATGGTTTTAACACGCTCAGGCCAACCTGGTAGCTTGTCTAGGTCGTCTAATAATTGCTGCGCATAGCTGGTAATATTGAAGTAGTAGCCTGGTATTTCACGCTTTTCTACCAATGCACCTGTGCGCCAGCCGCGACCCTCAATTACTTGTTCGTTTGCAAGCACAGTTTGGTCAACGGGGTCCCAATTAACGGTTTGGGTTTTTTTATAAGCAATGCCTTTTTCTAACATGCGTAAAAATAACCATTGATTCCATTTGTAATATTCAGGTTGGCAGGTGGCTAGTTCACGTGACCAATCAATTGCGAACCCAAGTGATTTGAGTTGCTTACGCATGTAAGCAATATTGTCATAAGTCCATTTAGCAGGCGGTACATTATTTTGAATAGCCGCATTTTCAGCAGGTAGGCCAAAGGCGTCCCAGCCCATTGGTTGCAAAACATTAAATCCCTTCATGTGGTGATAGCGACTTAATACATCACCAATCGTGTAGTTGCGCACGTGACCCATATGCAACTTGCCGCTTGGGTATGGAAACATGGATAGGCAGTAGTACTTTGGTTTTGCGCTATCAACGTTGGCGGCAAAAACTTGATTTTCGTCCCAATCATGTTGCGCTTCTTTTTCGATGGTTTTAAATGGGTATTGCTGTTGCATAGCGTATGTTGAAGGGTTTAAATAAAAGCATCATTATACTGCAAGGACTGCGCTTTGGTATGCTAATACCTAGCGTGGAATTTCTGAAAGCTTAGGGTTAAATTGGCTCGACTAAATCACGATAGACGTGCCAGCTTGCATGACCTACTATCGGCATGGTGATTATTAAGCCGATAAAATGGGTAGTAAAACCAATAGCAACGAGCGTCACAATAGTAATAGCCCATAGCAGCATGGGAATAAAGTTACGCTTAACAGCAATGAGACTAGCAATCGCGGCAGTTACTGCATCTGTATTTCTATCGGACATCAATGGAATGGCGATTACGCTGACAGCATAAACAAAAACGGCAAAAAATCCACCAACTGCAAAGTAAGCGATGGCAAAATTTGGTTGTGTAAACGCAAAAACAACTTGCACAATTTCTAGAAAAGTGGGTAGCCCACCATGAAAAAATAAGGCAAAAATAACCAATGAGGCGCGTGCCCAAATCAATAAAATGACAATCAAAACACCAGCAAAGATGGCAACATTCATCAAGTTGGAACGCCAAGAAAATAAACTGGGAATTAATGTTGGTTTTTGTGATTGCTCGATGCGGCGACTTAAGTCGTATAAGCCCATTGCAAGAAAGGGGCCGAGGAGTAGAAAGCCAGTGGTTAGCGAGGACAAAAGCCAGCTTGCCTCAAATAACACCATATGCATTGCAACTCCTGCGCTTGCAAAAACAAGCCCATAAAACAGGCTGGCCATCTTGGCCTGCAGGAGGTCGCTTATGCCATATTGAAGCCACTGAATGATATTGCATGCTTCAATTTTTCGGATAACTGGAAAGTCTTCAATGGAAGTTTGCGTTTTGTTAACTTCGTTCATTGACCTGCGCCCCTGTAACAAAATAAACCATTATCAAATCATGTTTATTTATACAGGGGATTAGATGCTTAAGCAAGAGCAGTAAAGATGCTTTCTTTAATCATATTCATTTCACCTAGACCATTTACCTTTACATGTTTTGGCGCGCCACTTGCGCCACTACTTGCCCAGTTAGCATAGTAGTCCACTAGTGGTTTAGTTTGTTCATGATAAACATCCAATCGTTTTTTTACTGTTTCCTCTTGATCGTCATCACGTTGAACCAAGTCTTCACCTGTTAAATCATCTTTACCTGCAATTTTTGGTGGGTTGAATTTAACGTGATAAGTGCGACCGCTTTCTGGATGGCTGCGGCGGCCACTCATGCGCTCAACAATCGCGCTGTCAGGCACATCGATTTCGACAACATAATCAATCATCACGCCTGCTTGTTTCATGGCGTCGGCTTGTGGAATCGTGCGTGGAAAGCCGTCAAACAAAAAGCCATTTTTACAGTCGGGTTCTTTAATACGTTCAGAAACTAAACCGATAATCACGGCATCAGGGACTAAACCACCGCTATCCATATAACTTTTGGCTTCTAAGCCTAATGGTGTTCCTGCTTTGACAGCAGCTCGAAGCATGTCGCCTGTTGAAATTTGTGGAATGTTGAAGTGCTCTTTGATAAAAGTGGCTTGCGTGCCTTTGCCAGCGCCTGGCGCACCCAATAAAATGATTCTCATACGTCTCTCTCTAAGGTGATTTTAATAAATAGCAAAAAAATGAAACAAAATAATTAGTCAGCACTATACAGATAATTGCACATGACAACAAACTCAGCAACGCTGAGGGTTTCAGCTCGGCGTTGCGGGTCAATTCCCAGCTTTGTGAAGTCATCATCGTTTAAAAAAGATTTTAAGGTGTTGCGGATGGTTTTACGTCTTTGCGAAAATGCAGCTAGCACTAATTCGGCAAATAAAGTCGTATCTTTTGCCACGAATGGTAAGGTGGCGTGCGGTATGCAGCGCACAAAAGCAGACTCCACTTTTGGTGCTGGATTAAAGGCTTCTGGCGGAACAGTGATTAAATATTCCATTTGTAAATAATATTGCAACATAACACTTAATCGTCCGTAAGCGGACGTTGACGGCGCTGCGACCATGCGCTCAACCACTTCTTTTTGCAACATAAAATGCATATCTTGTATGCAGGATAAATGGTCAAGCAGATGAAAGAGGATAGGAGTTGATATGTTGTAAGGCAAGTTGCCAGTAATGCGTAAATGACTGCCAATAGCCGAGAAATCAAATTTCAACGCGTCTACGTTGTGAACGGTGAGCTTGTTTTTCGCATAGGCTGGCATTTGATATTCAAGATGCATCCAATTCACGATGTCGCGATCAATTTCGACTGCTTGTAATGCTGTGACGCGGCTGAGTAGCGGTTTAGTAAGCGCACCTAAACCAGGACCAATTTCAATTAGTGTTTGTCCTTCCTGTGGGTGGATTGCATCCACTAGACTATTGATCACACTTTGGTCAGTTAGAAAGTTCTGTCCAAATCTTTTTTTTGCTTGATGCTTCATGGTTTGCCCAGTTGATTGCTCGCTAAAGTAATAGCTAGATCGATGGCTGTTTGTATACTGCTAGAATGGATGCGACCAGTACCAGCTAAATCTAGCGCAGTACCATGATCAACGGATGTGCGAATAATAGGTAAACCTAAGGTGATATTGACGCCTTTACCAAAGCTAGCATACTTGAGAACAGATAACCCTTGATCATGATACATGGCTAAAACCGCATCAGCATGAGCGAGATGATGTTGCGTGAATAAGGTGTCAGCAGGCAATGCCCCAATGAGTTGCATGCCCTCTGTACGTAGCTTTTCTAATACGGGGTTGATGACAGTGATTTCTTCATCGCCTAAGTAACCACCTTCACCCGCATGCGGATTGAGTCCAGCCACTAGGATGCGTGGCTGATGGATGTTGAATTTGTTGACTAAATCTTCATATAAAATGCGAATAGTTGCTTCTAATGCAACTTTGTTAATTGCGGCTGGGACTTGAATAAGCGGTAAATGTGTTGTCGCCAGTGCAACGCGTAAACCACCACCAACTAACAGCATAACCACTTGCTTGGTCTTTGTTTGTTCTGCTAAAAATTCTGTGTGGCCGCTAAAGTTGATGCCTGCTTCATTAATAATGCCTTTATGGACTGGCGCAGTCACTAATGCATCAAATAGATTGTTCTCACATCCTTTAATTGCTGTATGAAGCGTATCAAGCACATATGGGCTATTTTTTGCGTTTAAGATGCCAGCCTGCACGGCTTGTGCTGTTGGCCGATGTAAAACTGATAGCCTAGGTTTTTGCGGTGCCATTGCCGCAGTGGGAGCCTTGGATAAGGTCGCCTGAAAAGGCGCTAGCGTAACATCAATATTAAGATCGCGAGCTCTGGCTGCGAGCATATCGATATCTCCGATAATCGTGATCTCCGCAGCAAATGATTGTTGTGCGAGCATTAAGCACAAATCAGGTCCAATGCCAGCAGGCTCGCCAGAGGTGATGGCAATACGAGGAAGGTTGGCTTTCAAGGCGGGCTTAACTCAACTTATTTAAGATAAATGACTAAAAAGTGTCTTCTAGTCTAAGCTCTACAAACGCACGGTCACGTAGCTCGTGTAACCAATCTTGATAGGCTTCTTCTGATTTTCGTGTAAAAATTTCTTTACGCGCCTGAAAACGTGCCGCTTGGTCAGTCATGTCTTGCTTTCGGCGTTCCAGTACTTGAATAATATGCCAGCCGAATGGTGTTCGGATTGGTGAGCTAACTTCTTCTTCTGCTAGACCATTCATTTCTTTTTCAAACTCAGGCAGGGTATCACCCGGATTCACCCAGCCTAAATCTCCACCTTTACTGGCTGAACCATCTTCAGAGTATTGACGAGCGAGTTCTGCAAAGTCTGCACCATTATCTAAACGTTCTTTAAGGGTAAGCATTTTTTGCTTGGCCTCTTGTTCTGAAACCACTTCATTTAGCTTGATTAAGATGTGACGCACATGCGTTTGCTCCACAATTAAAGTCGAGTCAGCGCTACGTTTTTCATTGATTTTAATAATATGGAAACCGTTAGGGCTGCGGATAGGTTTTGATACTTCGCCAACGGTTAGGTTTTTTAGAAATTCTAAAAATGCAGGTGGAATTTGATTGCTACTTCGCCAACCCATATTCCCACCTTCAAGTGCATTTGGCGCATCTGAGAAGGTTGCGGAGACTTGTTCAAAGTTTTCACCTTTACTTAATTCAGATAATGCTTGTTCGACTTTAACTCGTGCTTTTTCTAAATCTTTAGGCGAACTCTCTTCAGGAGTTCGAATTAAAATGTGCGAAAGATTAAACTCTTCTTGTGAGCCATCCTTGCTATTTTCTTGTGTGGTGAGATAGTTGTCTACTTCACCATCACTAACGTTAACGCGACTACTGATTTCCATCTCTTTCAATCTAGCTATCGTAATTTCATCGCGCATATCTTCACGGAAAGCACTATAAGAAATGCCATCATTGGATAAAGCAGCACTAAACTCTTGAACACTCATTTGATTTTGTTCTGCGATTCGTTCTATGGTTTTATCAAGCTGCATTTCATTGACTTTGATGCCTCTTTGCTCAGCCATTTGTAGTTGTATGCTGTCGATAATGAGTCGCTCTAAAATTTGTTTTCTGAGCACGCGCGCATTTGGCAGTTGTTTGCCCTGCTTTTCCAACTGTTCTGATACAGTTCGTACTTTATTTTCGAGTTCTTGTTCAGTGATGGCGTTTTTGTCAACAATGGCCACAATCCGGTCAAGCTTGACAACGTCGTTCATTGCGTTGGTAGTTGGTGCCAAAAGGCTTGTTGCCACGTAGATGCCGACGAGGGTCAGTTGTTTCAATTTGTATTTAAGGTTCAATAATTTCATCGCGTGTTTTGTTGCCTATAAAAATTGGGTAGCTCTCCAGAGCTCAAATATCCAGGAATATCACGCCGTAACAAGTTTAATGGATTTGAGCCGATTGAGCTGAGTCCGCCCAGTTCAAGCTGAATGAAGAATCCGTAGTTGGCATTGGCAGTTGCTGTTTCAACGCGCTGCACAACAGCTCTAGTTTGCCAGCAACCGGCATCATATTCTAGTCCCGCTAAGCTTTCAATGAGTGTTTTATCACGGATTGAATAGTTAAAACGACCTACGCCATACCAGCCTTGCCCGATAGGCCATTGACCAGATAAATTAATTTGTTCTAAAAATTGCTGGGTATAGCGATAACCTGCATTAATCAGCTTCCCTGGTTCTGGATTGTATCGCGTATATAGATTTGTTCGAACCATGCCGCTTTCCTCTGTATTGTATTGCCAGAAGGCATTCAAATCCCATTTATTATTGAGTCGGGCTGTCGTGACTGCAATAATGTCGGAAGAGTTGACTTTTGAAACAACAGACCCTGGCAAGGTCACTTCTTGGTCTGCAAAGTAGTAACGTTGCCCAACTGTTGCAACCAATCGTTCTGTTCCAGTGTTGCTGTCTATGATTCGCGAGGTCATTGCTAAGCTGACTTGGTTGGCATCGTTAATTCTGTCATTGCCCGCAAACTGGTTCTCGCTAAAGAGCGTGGTCATGTTTAAGTTTGTGACAGCTGAATCAAAAACGGGTAGCAAATTCTGCTGTTTATTCGGAATGTAAACATAAAACAGTCTTGGTTCTATGGTTTGAATGTAGCTGTTTTCCTTAACATGGACATCCCGTTCAAAATATAGCCCGCTATCTAAACTAAAAATAGGTAGAGTACGCGTGGCTGAGTTGTTGGCAATATTGAGTCCGTTAAGCTGAATATTATTGTCTTTCAAATCGTAGTAAGTTGCATTAACCCCAAGCTTGGGCGTTATAAATCCATATGATGCAGTTAGCGGCAAGCTTATGCTGGGATAAACGACTAGGCGACTACCAGTTGCTGCAACTGGTGCGGAACCGTTTCGATCAAAAAAGGTGTATTGACTATACAAATCAGTCTGAATATTTTTCCAGTCTTTGTCTGCCGTCAGAGTAAGTTGCGGTAAACGTTCATACGGAAAGCTGATTTTATCTAAAGTTTGGTATTTTTGTACTAAACCATTAAAGCGCCAAATGTCACCAACATAATCGACACGACCAGCTTGGGGTAAGTTAACTTGACTGGTGCTAATAATACGGGTCGACATGTCGGAAAAATATTCATTATCAGATACTTTTTCTATGTTATAGCCTGCAGACCAGCCATTACCAAATAGATGGGTATGGTTAAAGTTAGCAAAATATCGTTGTTGACCAGTAATGCCATCGTTGTTTAAATATTCGATGTTGTCGGTGCCAGAATAAGCTTCATCCAAGTATCTAAAGGTGCCTTGTAGCTGGGTGCCGCGGCGACTCAAATAGCGTAAGCCTAATGTGGCGTCTTTGTTAGGTGCGATATTTAAATAGTAAGGTACCGATGTTTCAAAACCACTACGGCTTGTTGAACCGACTGTTGGAGCAAGAAAACCTGACTTTCGCTCTTCATTAAAAGAGAAATTCATGTATGGCGTATACAAAAGTGGTATCCCTTTAAACTCTACATACGCATTTTTAGCAGATCCAGATTCAGTCAGTTTGTCTAATTCAATCTCATTAGCTTTGATGTACCAATCGTCAACCCCAGCCGCACAGGTAGTGTAACGTGCGTTTTTTAATCTTGTTTTTGATTGACCTTCAAAAAAAACAGCTTTTGCATCACCTCTTGATGCGCTGAGCCTTGGGTCAATTACTGGTTGCTCTGGGAGTGGTGTATTTCGATAATTGTCCTGATAAAGTTTTGGATCGTCGGTAATAGTTGTTTGCGTGTTGAGCAATTTTGATTGTGCATAAACGCTTGGGTCGTTGTATGGCTTGAGTTGTTTGCTTGTATTGCTCAGAATCTGTTTTTCTAGGACGACGCTCGCATCTTTCATCTCGCCGATCGTATCGGTTAAGCGCATTTTTAGTGCTGGCCCAGTAATGACGGTGTCACCAAAATCAATTTTTACGTTGCCTTCTGCACGCAACTCATCATTGAGCAGATTGTAGGTGAGTGTATCGCCATATATTTTCTGATTATTCCGAGTCATGACTGCATTGCCGACCGCATGCATTTTTCTATCGAGATATAAATCAAGACTATCCCCTTCAATTTCAACTGCGCCAGGTAATGCTACTGGCTGAATAGTTTCTGGGATTTTAAATAAAAATCGGGTCAAAGTTTCAGCCATTGAAGAAGCGCTAAAGCTTAATAAATACAGCGCAATTGCTTTTGTAATTAATTGGTTAGAGCGCTTTTGATGTATACGGAGAAGTGTCAATGATATTTGAATGATAATTTTTAATAGAAATAGAGATGAATACAGTATTATCCTCACGATTGCTAAAGTTTCAGAAAATTGAGGCTTTAACAATAAAAAATGTAGCTTTTTAACAACATCTTAGCTACATTATAAAGGCTAATTTTACATTAAAGAAAGTTGTTTGTGGATAGAAATAAAGAATTAGAGCAATGGTTAGCTGGTGTGCTTGCTGGAGAGATGTTTTCCTTGACTACTGCCTCGGCTGATGCAAGTTTCCGTCGTTATTTTCGTGTACATTTAGATGACAGAACATTCATCGCGATGGATGCGCCGCCTCATCAAGAAAATTGTCAGACCTTTGTGGCTGTTGCGCAATTGTTTTTAGACTGTGGTTTAAATGTGCCTGAGGTGCTTGCGCAAGATTTGCAACAGGGTTTTTTACTACTAAGTGATTTAGGTAATGACACTTATTTATCAAAATTGACTAAAGAGAGCGCCCCATTATTATATGGGGATGCGAGCAAGGCTTTAATCAAATTACAAGTAGCTAGCTTGCCAGGTGTGCTGCCAGAGTATGATGCTGAGTTACTCATGCGCGAAATGCAGCTATTTCCAGATTGGTATATTAAACAGCACTTAGGGACTGAGTTGGATGAGGCGCAGCAGGCAGTCCTACATCAGACGTTCACGACCTTAGTTAATCATATTATGCGACAGGGGCAGGTTTATGTGCACCGCGATTATCATTCGCGCAATCTAATGGTGTGCGCTAACAATCCTGGTATTTTGGATTTTCAAGATGCGGTTTATGGACCCATTACCTACGATTTAGTGTCTTTGCTAAAGGATGCTTATATCAGTTGGGAAGAGGCTGATATGATGGACTGGGTTGTGCGCTATTGGGATGCGGCCAGAAAAGCAAAGTTGCCAGTGCCTAGTGATTTTAGTGAGTTTTATCGTGACTTTCAGTGGATGGGAGCACAGCGCCACATTAAAGTATTAGGAATATTTGCACGATTATCACATCGTGATGGAAAAGATGGTTATTTGAAAGATATGCCTTTGGTCATGGACTATTTGCGTCGGGTATGCGGGCGGTATTTAGAGTTGCGTCCTATGCTAAAACTGCTTAATACGCTCGAAGGCTATCAAGAAAAAGCAGGTTACACTTTCTAAGAGGCTTGATTTAACTAATGTGTCTGATTAAATTAAAGATGATGAAATGAAAGCAATGATTTTAGCCGCTGGTCGCGGAGAGCGCATGCGCCCGCTTACAGACCATACGCCAAAACCATTATTAGTTGTCGGAGGAAAGCCGCTAATTGTTTGGCATTTGGAGCGCTTAGTGGGTGCTGGATTTCATGAAATTGTGATTAATCATGCTTATTTAGGTCAACAAATAGAAGCTACGCTCGGTGATGGCAGTCGCTATGGTGCTCAAATCCGCTATAGCCCAGAGGCGCGCGCGCTAGAAACAGCGGGCGGCATTGCCAATGCGCTACCGCTTTTGGGTAATCAGCCGTTTCTTGTTGTGAATGGTGATGTATTTTGTAGCATTGATTTTGCATCACTTAAAACCGCTTTAAATACGCCTAACTTAGCGCACTTGGTCATGGTGAACAATCCACCGCAGCATGTTAAAGGAGATTTTTCATTGCTAGCGGGTAAGTTAAGCGCTGATGCAGGAGATAAGCTCACCTTTTCAGGCGTGGGTGTTTATTCACCATCATTATTTCAGTCCATTGTTTTAGGTGAAGCAGCTAAATTAGCTCCTTTGCTTACACAAGCAATGCGTGCTAGCTTGGTAACTGGCGAGCATTATCTTGGCGTTTGGCATGATATTGGAACACCAGAGCGCTTGCAAAAAATTGATGCACTGCTGCGCGTTGGTTTTGCATAAAAAGGCCAAGCAAACTATTTGAACCTAATGCACAAGCAGCGACCAAATAGGCTAGAATGTGTTTGTCGGTTGCGTGCGCAAGCAGGGATATAAAATTAAGGGGTTTTAGTTGAGTTTTTCAATACATGAGTTCACTACCAGGCGTGAAAAATTATTGGCTAGCATGGGCGAGGGGATTGCGATTGTGCCCACCGCTGCAGAGGCGTTGAGAAACCGAGATAGTCATTACCCTTATCGATTTGATAGTTATTTCTATTACCTCACTGGGTTTAAAGAACCAGAAGCGCTGGTGGTATTAATCGCTGGAAGCGCGCCAAAATGTATTCTTTTCTGCCGTGAGAAAGACATGGAACGTGAGATTTGGGATGGCTTTCGTTATGGGCCTGCAGCGGCGCAAGAAATATTTGGATTTGATGAAGCCTATCCGTTTAGCCAACTAGACCAAATGATGCCGCAATTGATCTCAAATAAAGCGCAGTTATTCCACAGCTTGGGTGCGAATGCGCATTGGGATATTAAAGTAACACATTGGTTGAATCAGGTGAAGGATTTAGCTCGCACAGGCATTTCAGCGCCTGAAGTGATTAGAGATGTTCGCCAATTGGTCGATAAGCAACGCTTGCTAAAAACACCTTTTGAAATAGATTTGATGCGCTGTTCTGCCAATATTGCTGCCCACGCGCATAATCGTGCAATGCAAAAAACCAAAGTCGGTAAAAGTGAAAATGAAATAGAAGCGGAATTTTTACACGAGTTCTACCGCAAAGGCGCTCAAGCACCCGCTTATACCAGTATTGTGGCTGGCGGCTCAAACGCCTGTACTTTACATTACAATGCGAATAATGCTTTGTTGAATGCTGGGGATTTGTTATTAATTGATGCTGGTTGTGAGTTAGATGGCTATGCATCAGATATTACGCGTACCTTTCCTGTGAATGGTAAATTTAGTGCGGTGCAAAAAGATTTATATGAGCTGGTCTTAGCCGCACAACTAGCCGCAATTGACGTGGCAAAACCGCAGCAGCATTGGAATAAAGCGCATGAAGCCGCTTTGGAGATATTAGCGCAAGGCTTTATTGACTTTGGTTTGTGTCAAGGTAGCAGAGATGAAGTTTTAGAGAGCGGAAGTTACCGCCAGTTTTATATGCATCGTACTGGGCATTGGTTAGGTTTGGATGTGCATGATGTTGGTGACTACAAAGACCCGCAAGGGAGTTGGACGATATTAGAGGCGGGGCATGTGCTGACAGTAGAGCCTGGCTGTTACGTGCGCCCAGCGGAAAATGTCCCCGAACATTTTTGGCATATCGGTATTCGAATAGAAGATGATGTGCTGATTACATCCAGTGGCAATGAAGTGTTAAGCCATGAGGCAATTAAGACTGTTGCTGATATTGAGGCACAGATGGCGAGTGGCAAATAAATGGCAATAGTTGAGAATAAACAAGCGGTAGTGATTGTCGGTGGCGGTCCAGTGGGCTTGGTTTTGGCCTTGTCTATGCAACAACAAGGCTTGCCATTTAAAGTGCTAGAGGCGCATAAGCAAGGCGCTAATTATCAAGATAAGCGCGCATTGGCGCTTTCTTATGGTTCCAAAATGATTTTGGAAAGTTTAGGTGTTTGGCAGCAGCTCGCGCCGCAGGTGACCATGATTAAAACGATTCATGTTTCACAAAGAGGTAGCTTGGGTCGGACGAAGTTGCAGGCCGCAGAATATGATTTACCTGCATTGGGTTACGTCGTTTCTTACGGGGCAATGATACAAGCTTTGGATAGCGCATTTGATGCGGACCATATTTTGTACGAAGCTAGCGCCACTGCGATTTATCAAGACAATCAAGTGGCAAGGGTTGATTACTGCATTGCTGGTAAGGACGCTTTTTTTGAAACGCCACTATTAGTAATTGCTGAAGGTGGTCGTGGTCTGAATAATATGCCAAGTCTCAAGCGTGATATGAAAGCGTATGGACATGATGCGCTGGTGAGCAAGGTGCGTTGCGAGGCCTCTCATCATCATATTGCATATGAACGCTTTACTCCATCAGGGCCAATGGCACTTTTGCCGAACGGCGAGCATGACTTTTCCTTGGTATGGACTGGCGAAAAAGCCCTGATTGACCGCTTATTAAGTTTAGATGATGCAACATTTTTAGCTGAGTTACATGGGGCGTTTGGCAATCGGGTTGGTCGTTTTTTATCTGTCCAAAAACGCTTAAGCTTTCCACTGATTAAATCACAATTATCGGATAACACAACACCACATATGGTCGTGATTGGTAATTCTGCACAAACAATGCACCCGGTTGCTGGCCAGGGTTTTAATGTTGGATTGCGGGATGCTACGACGCTGATGAGACAGCTGTCAGTCTCACCCCAAGTCGATTGGGGAAGTCCAGCCATGCTAGAAATTTATGCGAAAATGAGAGCTCGTGACACCAAAGGTGGGCTATTATTTACGGATTTTTTAGTCAGCACTTTTAATAACGATTTGATAGGCATCTCTGGACTACGTAGTTTTGGATTAGGGCTATTAGATGTATTACCATCAGCAAAGCAGTGGCTAGTGAGTAAAATGAGTTATGGTAAATAAAACAGCAATAGACTGTGACGTGGTTGTGGTTGGCGCTGGTTTGGTTGGCCTCACAGCTGTTGTCGCGTTGGCCCAACAAGGGAGGCGGGTGGTGTTGGTTGATGCGAAGCCTAAGCCAGTCTATCAAATGCAAGATTGGGATGCTCGTATTTATGCACTGACCCCAGCAACAGAATCTTTTTTAAAAACAATCGGTGTTTGGGATGCTGTTGATTTATCACGAATCAATCCAGTTCATGCAATGACGCTTTGGCATGTTGACGGCGACAGTTCACAGCAAAACCCACTTAATCTGTTAGCTGAAGATGCCAATATTACTCAACTGGCTTGTATTGCAGAAAGTAGTAATTTGTTACAGGCTTTATGGCAACAAATAGACGCTTTAGCCGTTCCCGTAGTCATGGGTGTTCCCAGTCATGATCTGCAATATACTGATGATAAGATCGTTTTAGTTTTGGATAATCATGCGTCAATTGCTGCTCGTTTATTAGTCGCCGCAGATAGCGCACATTCTTTTGTAAGGCAACACCTTGCAATATCGACCAAAGTGAAGGATTTTAATCAATTAGCCTTGGTAGCCAATTATCAAATTGAAAAACCACACGGTAATATTGCTTATCAATGGTTTTCATCACATGAAACTTTGGCTTTATTGCCATTGCCAAACCAACACGTATCAATGGTTTGGGCGTTAGCTAGAGCAGATGCAGAGCGTTTGTTGATGCTTAAGGGTGCTGAATTAGCACTAACACTGGAAAAACAGATAGACTACTTATTGGGTAGCTTAAAGCCAGTTAGTCAAACTTTTTCTTTCGAGTTGCGTCAAGTCACTGCACGTGCGTTAATCGCTAATCGTGTTGTTTTGATTGGTGATGCTGCGCATCAAGTCCATCCAATGGCTGGCCAAGGTGCTAATTTGGGTTTCAGAGATGTGATTGGCTTGGTGGATTTAATCGCGCATACTCATGCACTTCAAGATATTGGTGATCAGGCTTTTTTAAGAGGATACGAGCGTGCTAGAAAAACAGACATTGCGGGTATGAATGTATTAACCTCTGGTTTAGACTCTTTGTTTGCTACTGATTCACCATTACTCAAGCGAATGACAGCTGTTGGTATGCGACAGTTGTCTAACCTTCCTCGCTTGAAAGCATTTTTAATTAAACAAGCGACTGCATAGCACCGCGTGACAGAAAGAGATTAGATGAAACTGCAATATTTAGTACTAACGACATTAGGCATGATTAGCCAACTCGCCTGTGCGGATGAAGCTAGCCTTAAAAAAAGAATTGAAGCTGCCTATCCAAAATTTGCAGTAGAGAGCGTGGTTAAAACGCCATATACTGGGTTGTATGAAGTCTTTATGGGCGGCCAAATTATTTATACAGATGAAAAGCTCACATTTTTAATTGCTGAAGGGCATCTGGTCGATCCGAAAACAAAAAAAGATATTACAGGCGAGCGACTAGAAGAATTAACAAAAATCGATTTCAATCGCTTGCCTTTAGAAAAGGCTATTAAAGTCGTCAAAGGCAATGGCAGTCGAAAAGTTGCTGTTTTTTCAGACGTGGATTGCCCTTTTTGTAAACGCTTAGAGCAGAACGAGTTAAGTCAAATTACTGATGTAACGATTTATACATTCTTGTATCCTTTAGCGCAGTTGCATCCAAATGCGGTAGCAAAGTCAAAGTTAATTTGGTGTGCTGATAATCGTGTTGAGGCTTGGAACAACTGGATATTCAACAATCAATTACCTAAATCAGCTGGTAATTGTAAGGTGCCTTTGGAGGAGATTGGCGACTTGGCGAGCAAGATTGGTGTTACCAGCACTCCAACGCTGATTTTCGCCGATGGAAAGCGCATGATGGGTGCGCAACCATATAAAGCAATTGAGTCCGCTTTGAAAGAAGCGGCTAAACGCTAAGTTTAACGGTAATCAGGGGAAAAAAAAGACCAGCGAGCGCTGGTCTTTTTTTAGATTATGGTAGTGAACTAAACAATTTTGATCAAAAGGCCTCTGCAGATTGCAGAGGCCTTTGTGAGCAAACGTGTGTATGACTACATATTTTCGATAATCACATCGCCAAATGCAGCAGTACCTACTTTAGTTGCCCCTTCCATTTGCGATGAAAAGTCACCTGTAACGCGTTTAGACTGAATCGCTTTACCCACGCCATGAAAGATTAAATCAGCAGCTTCAGTCCACCCGATATGACGCAACATCATCTCTGCCGAGAGAATCAATGAGCTTGGATTTGCAATATCTTGACCTGCGATATTTGGTGCTGTGCCATGTGTCGCCTCAAACATGGCAGTGCTGTTACTTAAATTGGCGCCAGGTGCAATACCGATACCACCAACCTGAGCAGCTAGTGCATCGCTCATATAATCACCGTTTAAGTTTAAAGCGGCAACTACATCATAATCACTTGGATGTAACAAAATTTCTTGCAAGAAAGCATCGGCAATACAGTCTTTAATGATGATGCCATTGGGTAACTGACACCACGGACCGCCATTAATTTCCACCGCGCCAAACTCTTCTTTTGCTAAGGCATAACCCCAATCTCGAAAGCCACCTTCAGTGAACTTCATGATATTGCCTTTGTGGGTAATCGTGACTGACCGACGGTTATTGTCAATGGCATATTGAATTGCTTTGCGAATGAGGCGTTTACTTCCATCAATCGATACAGGTTTGATACCAATTGCTGATGCTTCTGGAAAGCGAATCTTTTTACGCATGCCCATGTCGCTCAAAAATTGAATGACTTTTTTAACTTCATCCGTACCCGCAGCCCACTCAATACCTGCATATATATCTTCTGTATTTTCGCGGAAAATAACCATATCAGTTTTTTCTGGATGTTTAACAGGACTTGGCACACCATTGAAATATTGAATAGGGCGTAAGCAAACAAACAAATCAAGTTCTTGACGCAATGCAACGTTTAATGAGCGAATGCCTCCGCCTACAGGTGTTGTTAATGGGCCTTTGATCGAAATGACATATTCTTTTAAAGCGGCCATTGTTTCAGCCGAAAGCCAAGTGTCTTCATCATAAATTTTCGTTGATTTTTCACCAGCATAAACTTCCATCCAAGAAATTTGACGTTTTTTGCCATAGGCTTTATTGACGGCCGTATCAACGACTTTAATCATCGGTGGGGTAATATCAACGCCAATGCCATCACCCTCAATAAATGCGATAATTGGGGTGTCAGGTACAATGAGATTATTATGCTCATCGACGGTAATTTTTTCGCCCGTACTTGGGACCTTAATTTTTGAAGCCATTGCCAATTTCCTTACTTATGATAATTTTGTTTAATAAGCCATTTAATGTGGTCTGCCAGTTTAGTCCGCATGAAAAACATCCAACACTAAAAGACTTTATTGATATTCCGAATGTATACGCAGCTGGAAGGCTGGACACAGATTCCGAGGGTTTGCTTATTTTAACCGATGATGGCGCTTTGCAACATCGTTTAAGTCACCCAAAACATAAAGAAATCAAAACTTATTGGGTTCAGGTGGAAGGTGTCCCAACGATGGAAAATTTGCAGCCATTATTAACTGGTGTTGACTTGGGTGATTTTATTACACAGCCAGCAAAAGTACGCATAATGGATGTACCAGCAAATTTATGGTCAAGAACACCACCAATTCGTGAGCGAAAGGCGATTCCTACTACATGGTTAGAAGTGAAAATTGCTGAAGGTAAAAATCGTCAAGTTAGACGTATGACTGCTAAAGTAGGCTTTCCTACTTTACGTTTGATTCGATATGCGATTGGCGATTACTCCATTGAACATATCCCCTTGGGACAATGCCGTGAAGTGGTTAATACATCGTTATAAGCCAATTTCTGCGAACAATCTCATGCATGAATTATGATAAAATGAGCTAAATTATTTAAAAGTGTACATGCTATGTCTGGTAATACGATAGGTACTTTATTCACACTCACTTCATTTGGTGAGTCGCACGGCGCAGCCATTGGCGGTGTGGTTGACGGTTGCCCGCCAGGCTTGGAAATTTGCGCGGAAGATTTACAGATTGATTTAGACCGTCGAAAGCCAGGAACTTCGCGCCATGTTACCCAGCGGAAAGAAGATGACTTAGTTGAAATATTATCTGGTGTCTTTGAGGGTAAAACGACAGGTGCACCGATCGGTTTGTTAATTCGCAATACCGACCAACGCAGTCAAGACTACAGTAAGATTAAAGATACCTTTCGGCCAGGCCATGCGGATTATACTTATAGCCAAAAATATGGTATTCGAGATTACCGTGGTGGTGGCCGCTCTAGTGCACGTGAAACAGCAGTACGCGTGGCGGCTGGTGCGATTGCTAAAAAATGGCTCAAAACAAGATTCGGTGTTGAGGTGCGCGCTTATATGAGTCAACTTGGGGAGATTCGGATTCCATTTCACAGTTGGGCACACGTGAATGAAAATCCATTCTTTTCACCCAATGTGGAAGTCTTGCCTCAATTGGAAGAATATTTGGATAAAATCAGAAGTGAGCGTGACTCTGTTGGTGCCCGCATTAGCATTGTTGCAGAAGGTGTGCCAGTAGGTTGGGGTGCTCCAGTATTTGATCGCTTAGACGCTGATATTGCGCATGCGATGATGAGTATTAATGCCGTAAAAGGTGTTGAAATTGGGGCTGGTTTTGACAGTATAGGGCAGCGTGGAACCGTGCATTCAGATGAAATGACATCCACGGGCTTTGTGACGAATCACGCGGGTGGTATTTTGGGCGGCATTTCAACTGGTCAAGCGATTCATGTTGATATTGCGCTTAAGCCTACCTCTAGCATTCCACAAGCAAGACGCTCTATTGATAAGGCTGGAAACGATGTCGATATGCAAACAACAGGTAGACATGATCCATGTGTTGGTGTGCGCGCTACGCCAATAGCGGAAGCGATGTTGGCATTGGTGTTGATGGATCATGCTTTGCGTCATCGTGGGCAGAATGCTGATGTAGTTGCTACAATGCCAACTATTTAGTCGGCATCTAATTTTCCATTGAGTCATTCTTTACATAAAAACTTTTCGCGTTTTTATTTTATTTATTATTTTTTTGTTGGCGTATTTGTCCCTTATTGGGGGCTTTATTTACAATCCGAGCAATTTACGCCTGTAGAAATTGGCATTTTAATGTCTGTATTTCAGATTAGTCGGATTTTCGCACCAAATTTCTGGGGCTGGCTGGCGGACCATACAGCTAAACGCACGGTTTGGATTCGACTCAATACTATATTAGGTGTTTTAGGCTTTATTGCGGTATTTTGGGCCAAAGGTTTTTGGCCAATGTTATTGGTGATGAGCGCTTTAAGTTTATTTACAAGCTCCACCATGCCGCTGTCGGAATCACTTACATTAGCGCATTTAGCGAACACAAAAGGGCATTATAGTCGTATTCGGATGTGGGGCTCAGTTGGCTTTATTGTGGCGTCTATTACTCTGGGCTATTTAATTGATTGGGCGGGTATATCTAGCCTACTTTGGGCGATATTGATTGTGCAAATCACCTTATTTTTGCTCACGTTCTCGCTGACTGAGGTCAAAGTAGCGCCTCATCACACCGACCACTCTTCAGTTTGGAAAATCTTATCAAATCCCGCCGTTGTTGCACTGTTATTGGGTTGCGCCTTAATGTTGACTGCGCATGGTGTACTTTATAATTTTTATTCAATTTACTTAGCCGAGCATGGATACAGTAAGGGGATGATTGGTTGGCTTTGGTCTGTTGGTGTGATCTGTGAGATTGGCGTGTTTATGCTGATGCCAGCCATGATGCGTCGTTTTAGCCTGAAGAAAATCATATTAATCAGTTTGGCGTTGGCCGTATTACGCTTTTCAATCATAGGGCTTGCGGTTGACTATCTGATATTAATTTTGATTGCACAAAGTTTGCATGCGGCCACCTTTGGTAGTTTTCATGCAGCAACGGTTGAGTTGATTGCCCGGTTCTTTAATGGCCGGCATCAAGCAAAAGGACATGCGATTTACAATAGTGTTACTTATGGTTTAGGTGGGGCAATTGGTGGAATAGCAGGGGGCTATGCTTTACAAGGATTAGGTGGAAAGCTAACTTTCTTATTAGCAGCCGTCTTCCCATTAATCGGTTTTGTTGTTATCGCGTTAGGCTTAACAATCACAGAAAGTAAAAGTGATAGACATGATTAATGATGCTGGATTTGTCAGGCTGCTAAAAGCAATAGTAAAAATGGCGGCTAAATATGCTGATCGACTTGTTAAACAGCTCATTGCCGTTATGCTTCTCATGCTAAGGATAAGGCTGGCTGCGTCAGGATAAAAACCATACGATCTTGCCTGAGTACAAACCATCTTTTGTTAGTGAGTGTCATCATTTTGATAAGTCTATTTTTTCTGATTAAAACAGACTTACCGCTATCCTAGCTTAATTGATTAATGGCTAAATTCACAAGGGATATGACTGAAAATACAAAAATAATCGCACCAATAATACCTGCAATAATGGCTTGTTTTGGCGTGATTTTAGCTATATCGTCTTCATATCCTTTTTGCGCTCTAATGCCAATCATGGTCCAAAGTACCATTTTAGTTACTTGAAAAATGGAAGCTTTCTCTTTGCTAACGATGTTTTCTGACATTATATTTTCCTATTAAAATCGGTGAAACTTGTTGTTGAATCAGTGAATAGCAAGACGATTATTGCATTCTTTTGTCATGCTCAATTAACGCATAGGCTGAATGATTATGAATCGATTCAAAGTTCTCACTCTCAACCACATAAGCATCAATACGCTTTTCTGCATTCAAAGCTGAAGCCACATCACGTACCATATCTTCTACAAATTTAGGGTTGTCATAGGCTTTTTCAGTCACGTATTTTTCATCTGGGCGCTTCAATAGACCATAGAGCTCACAAGAAGCTTGTTTTTCAACTAAGGTAATAATATCTTCTACCCATATAAAATCATTAATCTTAGCCGTAACGGTGACATGGGAGCGCTGATTATGCGCACCATAGTCCGAAATCTTCTTGCTACAAGGGCATAAGCTGGTTACGGGCACTAATACTTTAACGGTGATGCTAAATGTATTGTCTTTAATTTCACCGATAAAAGTCACGTCATAGTCTAATAAACTGTTCACACCTGAAATCGGTGCGGCTTTGTTTACAAAGTAAGGAAAGCGCATTTCTACATATCCAGAGTTTGCTTCTAAACGCTGTACCATTTCACGCAGGATTGTTTCAAATGATTCAATAGAAATCGCGTGTTCATTGGTGTTGAGGATTTCAACAAAACGCGACATATGTGTGCCTTTGAAGTTATGGGGCAAATGCACATACATATCAAACATAGCAACGGTATTTTGCTCACCACCATTTTTATCTTTAACGACAACAGGATGGCGGATGGATTTAATGCCAACTTTATTAATGTCTAAATGGCGGACATCAGGCGTGTTTTGCACATCTTCGATGCCTTCTAGTGGATTGTTAGGCAGATTTGGTTGATTCATAACAGAGATAATTTTCCAAGATTAAGCATATTCAAATGCAATGTTTAAAATTTATTGTTCCGTACTTTTAGTTTGTTCGTCTATTCATGACAGTGTAATGGATTATCATTGCGATGAATACACCACTTGCAGTGTGGTTAATTACGACTTGTTGGGGTGAATGGCAGCTAACTTAGCATGAATTGCATTCGCAATCCCCTCACTGTCGAGTCCGCATTGTGCCAGCATCGTTTCATGCACGCCATGCTCGATAAAAGTATCTGGTAAACCCAAGCACATTGTTGGCGTTGATAAATGTAATGCTTGCATAGTCTCCATGACTGCAGAACCAGCACCACCCATTAGGCTATTTTCTTCGACGGTGACAATTAAGTCATGCGTGCTCGCCATTTCGGCAATTAGTGCTGTATCTAATGGTTTAATAAATCGCATGTTGACTAGGGTGGCATCAATCATGTTTGCTGCTGTTAGGCTTGGCCCCACCATGCTACCAAAGGCAAGAATAGCCACTTTTTTTCTTGCTGTAATGGATGACACTCTTAGCTCTTTACCTTTGCCAATTGGCAGTATGTCTAATGATGGGTCAATCTGCGCGCCTGGGCCAGCACCGCGAGGATAGCGAATCGCTGCCGTCCCTTTATGACGATAGCCTGTTGATAGCATAGCTCTACACTCACTCTCATCACTTGGCGCCATAATAATGAGGTTAGGAATACAGCGCAGGAACGACAAATCAAAACTACCTGCATGGGTAGGGCCGTCCGCACCCACAAGACCTGCTCGATCAATGGCGAGCAACACATCTAAATCTTGTAAGGCGATATCATGAATCAATTGGTCATACGCCCGTTGTAAAAAGGTACTGTAAATTGCAATCACTGGCTTTAGGCCATCACATGCCATCCCAGCCGCGAAGGTTAGTGCGTGTTGTTCAGCAATGCCGACGTCAAAGTATCGATCTGGATATTGCGCGGCAAAGGCATTTAAACCGCTACCATCGCACATTGCAGGTGTGATGGCGACCAGTTGCTGATCAATTGCCGCCATATCAACCAACCAATCACTGAAAACTTGAGTATAGGTTTTTTTGTTACTGTGGTTCGTTGATATGCCGTTGCTAAGGTCAAACTTACTCACACCGTGATATTTATTTGGGTCCACTTCTGCAGGTTCAAAACCTTTGCCTTTTTGCGTCACAATATGCAAAAATTGCATCCCTTCGAGGGCGCGAATGTTGGTCAGGGTATCAATCAGTACATCCATATCATGACCATCAATTGGACCAATATAGTTAAAGCCAAACTCTTCAAACAAAGTTCCGCCAGGGGAAACC
Organism: Methylophilaceae bacterium; assembly: GCA_017857755.1. Lineage (GTDB taxonomy): Bacteria > Pseudomonadota > Gammaproteobacteria > Burkholderiales > Methylophilaceae. Next base: position 47,010 of record JAFMCM010000005.1, read on the forward strand.
ATGCCTTTTGCATGCTCTTCAGCACGGCGAGCAAACTCCTTAATCGGTGGCATAATATCCAGGACCTGTTTACCCGTTTTACGCACACTGTCATAAAACCGACCAGATAATAGTTTAGCTAGATAGTTATTGAGCGCTCCGACATTTTTAGAGATGCTCATATCATTGTCATTTAAGATGACCAAAAGATTCGCGTTAGTTTCACCCGCATTGTTCAATGCTTCAAAAGCCATGCCTGCTGTCATCGCGCCATCACCAATAATCGCGACACTATGTCTGTCCAATCCAGCTTGTTTCGCGGCTACCGCCATGCCTAGGGCAGCCGATATTGATGTACTGGAATGACCAGTTCCAAAAGTGTCATATTCGCTCTCTGATTTTCGTGGAAAACCAGCAATGCCATTTGGCTTGCGTAAGTTAGCCATCTGCTCGCGCCGACCCGTTAGGATTTTGTGCGGATAGGTTTGATGTCCAACATCCCAGACCAATCGATCATTTGGCGTATCAAATACATAATGTAGTGCAATTGTGAGTTCTACCACGCCTAAATTAGAAGCTAAATGTCCACCTGTTTTTGAAACACTATCGATTAAGAAAAGGCGTAACTCGTCAGCTAATGCCTTGAGTTCATTACGGTCTAAATAGCGTAAATCAGTCGGAGAATGAATGGATGAGAGTAATGAGGATGTCATGCTGATTAACTCAGTCGTTAGAAACGACGCTGGGTGATAAAATGCGCTAAATGTCTTAATGGATCAGCTTCTTGCCCAAAAGGAGCTAACGCAGTTAGCGCGTTGGCATGTAACTCATAAGCCAAAGCTTTGGCTTTGTTTAAACCCAACAAAGTCACATAGGTCGATTTCTTGGCTTGCGCGTCTTTGCCAGCCGTTTTGCCTAAAGTGGCAGTATCAGCCTCACTGTCTAAAATATCGTCAATCACTTGAAATGCTAAGCCGATGGCCTTAGAAAAATGATCAGCCGCACGTCTTTTTTCTAGTTGTTCTTGATCGCTACTGTAAGCACCCATTAAAGTTGCTGCATGAATCAAAGCGCCTGTTTTGTGCAAATGCATTACTTCTAGTTCAGCTTGTGACACTGATAAGCCCGTATTTTCTAAATCAATTGCTTGACCGCCTGCCATGCCTCTCGAGCCTGTTGCGACGGCTAATAAATGTAGCATATTAATTTTTTGCGCTTCTTGCAAATGGGTATCTTTGGCGATTAATTGAAAAGCCAAGCTTTGCAAGGCGTCGCCAACTAATAAAGCGGTTGCATCATCATATTGTTTATGGGTGGAAGGTTTGCCGCGGCGCAAGTCATCATTGTCCATACAAGGCAGATCATCATGCACTAGGGAGAAGGCATGAATCAGTTCAACAGCTACGGCTGCACAATCTGTTTTGGTAATATCTGCTTGGCAAAACAGACCAGTAGCATAAGCTAATAGTGCGCGCACACGCTTGCCGCCACCTAAGGTTGCATAACGCATAGCGGCATGCAATCGTTGTGGAACAATGTCAGCGCTTGGCATGTGTTGGTCGAGCACTTGCTCAATACGCAATTGCATATCGCCAACCCAAGCATTAAAAGCTTGGGTGTTGACGGGTGTTAATAATGCTTCTGTAGAGGCTGCGGAAGCTGAAAATAGGTTAGACATTAAAGCGTTTTATTCTTTGTCTGGGTTGAATGAAATCAGTTTGTTCTCTTCAGAAACAATGCGGATTTGTTGTTCAGCCTCTGTGAGCGATTTTTGGCAAAGCATTAATAATTCAGAGCCTCGTTGATAGGCGGACAACGATTGGGCTAGCGTTAAATGCTCAGATTCCATTTGACGGACGATACTTTCCAATTCTGCAATCGCTTCTTCATAATTAGGAAAGCTTTGGTGTTTGTTCTTTTGCATGTTAGTGCGCCTATTCGACGTCGTTCATAGACGTAATCACTTGAGTGGCTATTTTAACAAAAAATCATCAAGACTTGCGGCTTTTACCTGCATGAATTCAGCCGACTAGTTAAAAAAGTGCGAATGTCATCGATTTCCGCCATTGATACGCTATGTGCTATTGCGTACTCATGCCATTTCACTTGATAACCTTCGGCTTGTAGGACAGATAAAGAAGCCTGGCTCGTGGTGAGACTAATCACCTCATCTTGCGTACCATGCGCCATAAAGATGGATATTGATTGATTAGCGGTTGACTTTTCTAAAGCTAGCGACGCTTTTAAAGGCAAGTAAGTTGATAAGGCAATGACGCCAGCTAATGGTTTGTGGTAGCGCAAGGCGGTATGTAAGGCCATCGCGCCCCCTTGCGAAAATCCTGCAATGACGATTTGATGGCTGGGAATGCCTTGATCAATTTCTGCTTGAATAAGCTGCTCAAGTGTTAACTGAGTTGCCGCAATACCAGTGGCATCTTCGGGGCTACCCATGGCTAAGCCGAATAAATCATACCAAGCACGCATTTCATAGCCATTATTCATGGTGACGGGGCGGTGAGGGGCATGCGGTAAAATAAAGCGTAGCATAGGTAGATTAAGCAACTCAACGACGGGTGAAAAATCATGCCCATCCGCGCCTAAGCCATGTAGCCAAATTACACTGCCTATAATATCGTCGGTATTGTTTATTACAATTGCTGATTCACTCATCTGCTGGCTTTCATCCTGCTTAAAAATCTGGTTAATCACAAATACGCTTAAACCCGTTGAAGGGTGATAGAATATTATCCAATAAAACCATTTATTATATGGTTAGTGCGTTAAATTAATTTAAAGATGATAAACCTATGGTGCAAACAGGCGCAAATAAACCTTTGAATGCAAGTAAAGTATTATTACAACAATTAGTACCTTTATTGTCTCTATCCCCTGCATGTTTAGACGCCTTGGCCAATGTGCTGGTTATTGAAAAAATCAGTTTAGGCATTGACCCAACCAAAATGCGTGTGAATCAAACCGAAGCACTCTATTTAATATCAGGTGATTTGGGTGTGCGTTATCAAAATGGTAAAAAATTGATATTGCGTGGAGGCACTGCCGCCGCTAATTATCCGATTAACACAGCACGTCTTGCTATTCAAGATACTATAGCACTCACACCGATTGAGATTGTACGCATTGATTTGGATGTACTAAATGTTACTAAAACATGGGATCAAATGATTGCGTTGACTAACCGCATGCATGGACAGCTAAAAAATGTGCTTTCTAGAGTGGCAATGGAGCAGAGGCATTGGTAATTATTCACCTATAGGGGCATGCGCTCCTGACATATGGTGGATGATGATTTTCTGATAGCAATAATCTCAACCATACTGATGACGGGTCTTGCTTTAATCGGCGATGCGTTGGGCGAGGGTGGTTATGCGCATTCAAAGCTAAAAAAGCGGGGAAAATCCCCGCTTTTTTATGGTATTAAAATAATCTGATTACCAAAATTGCCACCATGGTTGTACTTGCTTAATGGCAATAATCGGCGCTTGTTGTGCTACTGCGCTAGCTTTTATCGCTTTAGAAGTTGCGCTAACTTCTGAGCGCGTTACTTTGCGTTTTCAAGCACCTTTTTGAGATTTTCATTGCCAGGTACGTAAGTATCATTAATGAATTTAATGGCTGAAGCTTCATCTTGACCTTCTGGAATCGGTGGGTTGTTAGGGTACTGACGATAGAAACGATGGAAGAAGCGCACTTCGCTTTCACCTGCATTTGGACCTTTGTCTACAGAAATGTATGGATTGTAATTGCTGAATGGACCACCTTCAATGACTTCAAATTTGATTTTCATGTTGGCGTCGTCAACTTGTTTAATCTTGTCTTTTAGTTTGATGCCATTTTTAAGAACGATGGTTCTAACGATGTCAGCCCCTTTTTTTTCAACTGAAACGCTTTTAACAGTCGGTAACCATTTTTGCACATTCTCGTAATCCTTAACCATTGCCCATACTTTTGCTGGTTCAGCTTTGATAATAACTCGGTTGTCAATTTTTTGTGGTGTTGGGCCGTGAGCGATTGCGCTTAATGAAAATACTGCCATGGCGATGAGGGCTAAAAACTGCTTCATGTGTGGTCTCCAATTATGATCAATATACTTAAAACTAGATATGCTTAAGCTAATTGTCCATTATAAATGACTTCTTAGCATAAGCATACGCTTAACAATAACGTATTTTATTGTCATGCGTTGACGCTAAGCGACAATTATCTTGCTATGATAAATTGGCCGAAAGCGCGCGGCCTATCACCAACAGTAATCGTGCTAATTATTTTATGGGTCTTTGCATCTATGATGCTGACGTTGTTTTCGCCCCAGTTAGAGACAAGAATTCGTTGGTGATTGGCATCAAAGTTAATGCCTTCTGGTGTTTCGCCAACGTTGATAGTAGCCACGATTTGTTTGCTTGCGATGTCAATGACGGAAACGCTTTCATCGAGCGTATTTGTCACATACAGGGTCTTGTTATCTTGGCTTGCTGTAACACAATAGGGGTGGTCACCCACACTCACTTTTGTTTGCTGCCAATCATGCGTGTCAATAATCGATACGGTATTGTCATATACATTGGCACTAAATAAAATGTTGCCATCTGAAGTAAGCGCTATGCCGAAGGGATGTTCACCAACTGATAGACGTTTAAGTGTGCTTAAGTCTTTGGTGTTTAGGACCGCGATTTCATTGCTATCGCGCACGGCAATATAAAGGCGCAAGCTGTCTGGACTGACGATGATGCCAGCAGGTGCTTTCTCTACAACTGTCTCATTAATGATGTGGTATGTCATTGGATTGATTGCTAACACACGATTGCTGTACCAATCGGCGATATAAAGTCTTTTGTGATCAGGTGAAATAGCAATACCAACTGGGGAACCGTTCACGGGAATGGTGTGTATGACTTGATTGGTGTTGGTATCAATTACCGAGACATTTTGACTATCTACATTGGTGACAAAAAGTCGTGCCAATTCAGCAGAGCCAGCAATTCCAACAGGTGCATGGTCCACGGCAATAGTATTGGTCACTTTCTGTTGCTTAATATCAATAACTGAAATGCTGTTATCCCCTTGATTGCTGATATAAGCAAGCGAAGTCGATGGCTTTTGGCAGGCGAGTAGCAGGCAAGCAAGGAATGAAAGCGTTCCTAAACGGCGTATTGGATACATAATAACTCCCTAATAATCAATAATATTATAGGTTAAATTTAAAGGGATACTTTCATTCATGACCAAAGTGTGAAAAAATCACTATAAATATTATAGGCAGTAAATTATGTTAGATCGTGACGGTTTTCGTCCGAATGTGGGTATTATTTTGTGTAATGCGCAAAATAAAGTGTTTTGGGGTAAGCGGATTAGAGAGCATGCTTGGCAATTCCCACAGGGTGGCATTGATTATGGAGAGAGTCCTGAGGTAGCGATGTATCGCGAGCTAATGGAAGAGGTAGGGTTGCGACCTGAGCATGTCGAAATTTTAGGACGCACCCGTGATTGGTTGCGCTACGAAGTGCCTAGTCACTGGGTCAAGCGTGAATTTAGGAGTAATTATCGCGGGCAAAAACAAATTTGGTTTTTGTTACGTTTAGTTGGAAGAGATAGTGATATCTGCTTGAGGGCAACGCCGCATCCTGAATTTGATGCTTGGCGCTGGAGTGAGTATTGGGTGCCATTACAAGATGTGGTTGAGTTTAAACGTGATGTTTATAAATTGGCATTAAATGAATTAGCGACTTATTTACATCATAAACCAAAAAATCATGCACAAAAGAAAACACAAAAGTTGACTCAGCAAATCGTCGCTGAACAGCAAAAAGCCGATTCTTAGCTAGGTTAATGCTGATTGCGCATTGTCTAGGCTAGTGGCTTTGTTCCCATCGTTTCACCTAATTGAATTGTTTGAGCGGGCTGCCACGAAGGATTAAACGTTAAAGTCGTTTGCTCAAACAGCATTACAACTGTAGACCCAAGTAAGAAGCGGCCCATTTCTTCGCCTTGCGCGAGACTAATTTCTTGATTGCTATAATCCCATTTTTTTACAGTTTTGCTACGTGGTGGATTAATCACGCCATGCCAAACGGTCGCCATGCTACCAACAATGGTTGCGCCCACCAAAACCATGACAAACGTACCATGTGAGGCTGATTTAAACTCGCAAACCACACGCTCATTCCGTGCAAATAAATTGGGTACATTGGCGGCAGTGGTTGGGTTGACCGAGAATAAATCGCCAGGCACATAAGTCATGCTGATTAGCTTGCCAGCACAAGGCATATGAATGCGATGATAATCTTTCGGGCTTAAATATAAGCAAGCAAATTGGCCGTCTTCAAAATGGCTGGCCAATGGCACGTTACCTGCAACTAGGGCTAACGTCGAGTAATCATGGCCTTTCGCTTGAAAAATCTGGTTTCTTTGAATGGGGCCAAACTGGCTGATGGCACCATCTACTGGGCAAATAAAGTCTGTTTGTGCGATTGGTCGCGCATCAGCTTTTAACGCACGGGTAAAAAAATCATTAAAGCATTTATAGCTATGGATATCTGTACGGGCTGCTTCTTGCATATTGACTTGGTAGCGATTGACAAACCAAGCGATGATTTTAGGCGTGAGCGATGGACACTCAAGGTTAGCCAGCTTGCCCACAATCACAGTAATGAGTTGTTTTGGTGCGATGTGTTGTAAAAGGATAGCGAGTTTCAATGCGGTCTTTCTGTAGATTAGATGATGGCATTTTACCAAAATAATAAATAAAAAAAGCACAGCAATCCGTCTGCTGTGCTTTTTTTGGCAATTAAAACAATTTAACTTAACTAATTGAATTAAAAACTAGTTTTTTGTTTTATCAACAATTTTATTAGCTGCAATTGAAGGCATCATGGCACGTAATTTAGCGCCAGTGATTTCAATTTGATGTGCTGCATTGTTGCGACGGCGTGCAGTCATTGATGGGTAGTTAGTTGCACCTTCTGCGATAAACATTTTCGCATATTCGCCAGACTGAATACGTTTGAGGGCGTTGCGCATGGCTTCACGTGATTGTTCGTTAATTACTTCAGGACCTGTCACATATTCACCATATTCTGCGTTGTTTGAGATTGAATAATTCATATCCGCAATACCACCTTCGAACATTAAATCAACAATCAATTTCAATTCGTGTAAGCACTCGAAATAAGCCATTTCTGGCGCATAGCCAGCTTCAACTAAGGTTTCAAATCCCATTTTGACTAATTCAACAGCGCCGCCACACAATACGGCTTGCTCACCAAATAAATCAGTTTCTGTTTCATCTTTAAACGTGGTTTCGATAATGCCAGTACGGCCGCCACCAACACCCATTGCATAGGAAAGCGCTAGTTCTTTAGCGCTGCCTGATGCATCTTGGTAAACCGCGATTAAGTCAGGAATGCCACTGCCACGAACGAATTCTGAGCGTACAGTATGACCAGGTGCTTTTGGTGCAATCATAATCACGTCTAAGTCAGCGCGGGGGACCACTTGGTTGTAGTGAATGGCGAAACCATGTGCAAAGGCTAAGGTACCGCCTTGTTTTAGATTTGGTGCAATTACTTCTTTGTAAAGCGCGCTTTGGAATTCATCTGGCGTTAAAATCATCACTACATCAGCAGCTTTAATCGCATCGACTGTTTCTGCAACTTTAAGCCCTTCATTTTCTGCTTTTTTCCAAGACGTTGAGCCTGTACGCAGGCCAACCGTTACATCAACGCCTGAGTCTTTAAGGTTTAACGCATGCGCATGACCCTGTGAGCCGTAACCAATAATGGCGACTTTTTTGCTTTTAATGATGCTGAGGTCAGCGTCTTTGTCATAATAGACTTTCATTTATTTTCCTTTAGATACAATAACTTGTTTTGATTATAGTTTGAGAATTCTATCGCCGCGTCCAATGCCAGACGCGCCAGTTCGTACGGTTTCTAAAATTGCGCTTTTGTCTAAGCTTTCAATAAAGGCATCTAGTTTGTGACCAGAGCCAGTTAACTCTATGGTGAAGCTACCATCGGTAACATCAATAATGCGTCCGCGAAAAATATCACACATTCGTTTCATTTCATCGCGATGGGATGCTGAGGCTTTAACCTTAATTAGCATCAACTCCCGTTCAATATGTTTGCCGTCGTTTAAATCAAGCACCTTGACGACATCAATCAATTTGTTTAATTGCTTGATGATTTGTTCAATCACCGCATCATTGCCGCTGGTAACAATGGTCATACGAGATAAGGTTGCGTCTTCTGTTGTGGCAACGGTGAGTGACTCGATATTGTAACCGCGGGCTGAGAATAATCCAGCTACCCGTGAAAGCGCACCTGGTTCGTTTTCCATTAAAATTGAAATGATATGACGCATTATGAGTTCTTTCCTGTAATCATCTCAGACAAGCCTTTTCCATTCGGCACCATAGGGAAGACGTTTTCAGATTGGTCTGTAATGATGTCCATAAACACCATACGATCTTTTAGTTTTGGACCAAACGCTTCTTTCATTGCGTCCTCTACGTCAGCAGGGTTGGTCACTTGTATGCCAACATGACCATAAGCCTCTGCTAATTTAATAAAGTCAGGTAATGCATTCATATAAGACTCTGAGTAGCGATTCTCATAGAAAAATTCTTGCCATTGTCTTACCATGCCCATGTAGCGATTATTTAAAGTAATCACCTTAATTGGTAGCTTGTACTGTTGGCAAGTTGAAAGTTCTTGAATACACATTTGTATAGAGGCTTCGCCTGTAACACAAGCAACTTGTGCATCTGGGTAAGCTAATTGCACACCCATTGCATAAGGTAAACCAACCCCCATAGTGCCTAACCCGCCAGAGTTAATCCAGCGGCGTGGTTTATCGAATGGGTAATATTGTGCTGCCCACATTTGATGTTGACCAACATCTGAAGTAATCCAAGCATCACCTTTAGTCACTTCATACAAAGTTTTGATGACTTGTTGTGGCTTAATTAATTTGTTATCTAGGACAAAATCTGAAAAGCGTTTACCGCGCCAAGCTTCAATTTGCTGCATCCAGTCAGCTAGAGCGGCAGTATTTTGCACTGGTTTTTCAGTTTCAATAAGCGTATTTAAATCAGCAAGTACTGATTTCACGTCGCCAACAATCGGCACATCAATCTTGACGCGCTTAGAAATGGAGGATGGATCAATATCAATATGAATAATTGTACGTGGACGGCTTAAGAAATGCTCAGGGTTGCCGATCACACGATCATCAAATCTTGCCCCGACTGCAATCAGCACATCGCATTCTTGCATGGCCATATTAGCCTCATAAGTGCCGTGCATGCCCAGCATGCCTAGTGACTGCTTATCCGTTGCAGGGAAGCCACCTAATCCCATAAGTGTGCTTGTTGTTGGCAGACCTAAAGATCGAACAAACTGTGTCAGCTCTTCTGATGCATTACCCAAAACAACACCACCGCCAGTATAGACCATCGGACGTTTTGCTTCAGATAGCAACTTAAGCGCCTTTTTGATTTGACCGCTATGCCCTTTGGTAATGGGGTTGTAAGAGCGGATCTCTACTGTTTCTGGATACTCGAACTGATTTAAAGTTGCCGTAATATCTTTAGGGATATCAACCAAAACCGGACCTGGACGACCAGTTGCCGCGACATGGAATGCTTTTTTCATGACAGGCGCGATGTCGTTAATATCTTTAATTAAAAAGTTATGTTTAACGCAAGGGCGTGTAATGCCAACCGTATCACACTCTTGAAAAGCATCTTCACCAATGGCGTAAGTGGGCACTTGGCCGCTAATCACCACCATCGGAATAGAATCCATATAAGCCGTTGCGATGCCTGTTACCGCATTTGTGGCGCCTGGGCCTGAAGTAACGAGGGCAACGCCAACCTTGCCTGTGGCCCGTGCGTAAGCATCTGCCGCATGTAATGCCGCTTGCTCATGACGAACGAGAATATGCTCGAATTGATCCTGTTGATAAATCGCATCATAAATATTAAGGACTGCACCGCCTGGATAGCCAAAGACAAATTGGACGTTTTCCGCATGCAAACATTTAATTAAAATTTCCGCGCCAGTAAATTGTGGCGTCGTTTCATCTTGCTGGTCAGTTATAGAGGCTTGATTCATAAGTTACTTATCGGAATGGTCGTTTTATACTAACCGTACACAATAACGGTTTGGCTATATTTGGTCAAGATGTGAGGGTGTTAAAGTTGCAGATATAGCGTCTCTTTCTATGGACAGTGACAATTATTGGCATTTCAACAATCTAACGCCCAAAGGCGTTCAAGACGATGAACAACAATGGCGTAACTAGTCAAACAAGGCTGCTCAGTAACGACTTATATTAAGTGATTGATACAGCGGCAGGCTTGTATTACTTTACAGCTTAGACTGGCTTCTTTAGTCTTGCGTGCCAACAACTTCATCATGATGCCTGATCGGCTGTGAAAGATGGCAACAAGATTCATGATTAAAACGCATTAAACACACAAATAATACGTTAATTAAGTCTAGCCATTGTTTTTGATAGCAAAGTGATGGATATTTTGAATCGTTTGGTTGCTTCGTGGTTGACGCTTTTGAGTGGTTAACTGGCTTAGTTTCTATTCAATTCTCATCGATAAATCAATCGCTTGTATATTTTTTGTTAAAGCGCCAATTGAAATGCGATCGACACCTGTTTCTGCAATTTGACGAACGGTATTTAGATTCACATTGCCAGATGCTTCTAATAAGGCTTTGCCATTGCTAATGGCGACTGCAGCACTTAAGTCAGCTAAGCTAAAATCATCAAGTAAGATACTTGTCGCGCCTGCAGCGATGGCTTCATTTAATTCATTTAAATTTTCGACTTCAATTTGTATATTAGCTGTGGTATCCAAGGCGAAAGCTTGTTGTAATGCTGCGGCAATACCACCAGCCGCTGCAATGTGATTTTCTTTAATCAAAATGCCGTCATAAAGCGCAATGCGTTGGTTAATTCCACCACCGACCGTGACGGCATATTTTTGAGCCAAACGTAAACCTGGAAGCGTTTTTCGCGTATCTAGTATTTGTGCTTTTGTACCTTTAACTAATTCGACATATTGGTGGGTCTGTGTGGCTACTGCGGAGAGTGTTTGCAAAAAGTTCAATGCACAACGCTCTGCGCTGAGTAGCGCACGGGTATGACCGTTGATTTCACATAATAAGTCATTGGCTTGAGCGATTTGTCCTTCCTCAATATGCCAATCAATGCTGATGTTTGCATCTACTTTTGTAAAACAGGCATTCACCCAATCGATGCCACAGATTACGGCTTTTTCACGTGAAATAATGGTGGCATGGCTTTTTGTATCTGGTACTAGCGATGCTGTCAAATCACCTGTGCCAATGTCTTCAGCCAGTGCGTGCGTGACTAAAGTGTCAACTAAGGCATGATATTGCTGGCTGCCACGAGGAAAATATTTTGTTATGAGGGATAGGTTCATAATTGCATTATAATTCAGCTCAGAATGAAAAACTTGGTCTTGAACGCATGAAATTGTTATATACCCCAAATAGTCCTTATGCACGCAAGGTGCGTATTGTTGCCCTTGAAAAGCATATTGATTTGTCATTACAAGAAGTGGTGCTTGGTGATTCGGCGTCGCCATTGTTTCAATATAACCCGTTAGGGAAGGTCCCCACTTTGGTTTTGGATGACGAAACCGCTTTATATGATTCTCGAGTGATTGTTGAATACCTTTCTGCGCGTACGCCAGTGAACCACCTTCTGCCAAGTGAGCATAAATTTAAAGTAGAAGTTCTACGTTGGGAAGCATTGGCAGATGGTGTTTGTGACGCGGCGGTTGCCATCATGATTGAACAGCGCAAGCCGCTAGGCGAGCAATCAACTGCGACATTAAATAAACATTTACTCAAGGTAGTAAACGGCTTGGCAACCCTAAATAAGGATATCAGCAAAAAGAAATGGTGTGTGAACGAAACTTTTAGCCTTGCGGATATTGCGGTTGGTTGTTTACTTGGTTTTATCGATTCACGGTTGAAGCAAGTGAACTGGCAAAATGATTATCCAGCTTTAGCTAAACATTTTACTGTTTTAACTAAGCGCCCAAGCTTTAAAGAAACAGCACCTGTAGCAAGTTAGGGATATCTAAGCTAGCTGGCTTTAAATGCGACAAAGCACTTATTCAAACATTTTCAACGTCATTTTGAGGGCTGTTGGCTTTTACATAGCGCCAGTAATTATCCCGCCACCTAAACACACATTGCTTTCGTAAACTACGGCTGATTGTCCTGGCGTGATTGCCCATTGCTTCTGTCCAAAACGTATATCCATTTCTTCATTGCTAATTGCATCAATCTCACAAGGTGCATCTGGTTGGCGATATCGAGTTTTGGATGCATACACCCAATTGGTTTCAGGTGCTTCTCCACTAATCCAATGCAGTTGACTTGCTTTCAATCCATCATTGAGTAGCAGTGGATGGTCATGACCTTGAACCACAATTAATTCGTTATTCACCATGTCTTTTGCGGCAACAAACCAAGGCTCGCCATTACTATCGCGACTACCACCGATTTTTAAACCTTGGCGTTGTCCCAATGTGTAGTACATTAAGCCCTCATGTTGGCCAATGACTTTGCCTTCTGGTGTTTTCATTTCGCCTGGATTTTTGGGTAAATAGCGTTGTAAAAACTCTTGAAATGGACGCTCACCAATAAAGCAAATGCCAGTGGAATCTTTCTTTTCTGCATTGATTAAGCCAGCTTGACGCGCCATTTCACGTACTTCACGTTTTAAATATTGGCCTAAAGGGAAGAGTGTTTTACTCAGTTGCGCTTGGTTTAGACGGTGTAAAAAATAGCTTTGGTCTTTACTACCATCATCAGCTTTTAATAATTGGTAGTGACCAGCTTTAAGCGGATTTTCACGAACTTGCGCATAATGGCCTGTGGCAATTAAATCGCCACCCATCTCCATTGCATGGTCTAAAAAAGCTTTAAATTTAATCTCAGCATTACACAGAATATCTGGATTCGGTGTACGGCCAGCTTTATATTCAGCGAGAAAATTAGCAAATACGCGGTCTTTATACTCTTTAGTAAAATTAACAGCTTCAATTTCAATATCCAGTTTATCGGCAACCGCAACTGCATCAAGCAAATCTTGTTTACTTGAGCAGTATTCATCATTGTCATCGTCTTCCCAGTTTTTCATGAAAAGACCTGTCACCTCATAGCCTTGTTGTTTCAATAGCATGGCAGTGACGGATGAATCAACGCCACCTGATAAGCCAACGATTACTTTTTTAGATTTCATAAATGTGTGATTGTTTCTAGAGGATAATGTTTACCCGTTAGGTAATCTTCAAAACAAGCGAGCACTTGCTCACTGCGCATAAAGTGTTTTTTTTCACGAATCTCATCGATGCTCATCCATACAGCCCGAATGATGCCATCGTCCAAGGCTTGTTCAGGGTGGTGTTTACCGACGGTGCCAATAAAAGCGAAGCGTAAATAAGTGGTGTTATTATGTTCATGCTTCCAATGATAAATCCCTAACAATGCCTCCGGCGTGAAATCGTAGGCAGTTTCTTCTAAGGTTTCTCTTATCACTGCGTTCAGAATCGTTTCGCCGTCTTCTAAATGCCCAGCAGGCTGGTTAAAACGCATGCCACGACTCGTGGTTTCTTCTACCAATAAAAACAGGCCATCTTTTTCAACAATCGCTGCGACTGTTGCATGAGGTTTCCAAATTTGTTTATTCACTTTGCTTTTCTTAAAGGCTACATCTGTTATTTTACGCTAAGCTGCCCACTACGGATAGCGTCATAAAATACTTAATGCATTAAAGAAGTAATCATTTGGTAAACTGAAGCTAGTCAATTAAAGTATCGACATGACAGCACAAAATAAACAGATGGTGATATTGGCATCAAGAAGTCCGCGCCGTATAGCGTTGCTAAAACAAGTCGGTATTGCGTCTATTGTCTTGCCAGCCGATATTGATGAATCCTTTTATTCAGGCGAGTTGCCGAGCCAATATGTAAAGCGATTGGCAAAAGAAAAAGCATTGGCCGTATCAGCCAATTTAAAAAAAGAGTATTCCCACTTAGTCGTTTTAGCAGCTGATACCACTGTAAGTATAGGTGACGAGGTATTGGGTAAGCCTGAAGATGATGCCGATGCGCTTCGCATGCTGAAAAAATTATCCGGAACAAAGCATGAAGTGCACACCGCAGTGGCGGCATTTTTTGATGGGAAAATACAAGTTGTCCTGAACACAACGCAGGTAACGATGGTCAGATTATCCACTCAAACTATTCAAGCTTATATTGCTTCAGGAGAGCACCGTGATAAGGCTGGCAGTTATGGTATACAAGGCAAAGCAGGCGCTTGGATTCAACATATCGCAGGCAGTTACTCTGGAGTCATGGGCTTGCCTTTGTTTGAAACGATGCAGTTGATTAATCAAGCGAATAGCAAGCGTTAAAAATTTAGATAATCGTTAAAGAAGAGTACACATTGGGACAAGAAATTTTAATTAATGTAACACCACAGGAAACACGTGTGGCAGTCTTAGAGCATGGGGTCGCACAGGAGCTACATATTGAACGTAGCTCATCATTAGGCATTGTGGGCAATATCTACTTTGGTAAAGTGTGTCGTGTATTGCCAGGAATGCAATCAGCTTTTGTTGAAATTGGAATGCAACGAGCCGCTTTCCTGCATGCAGCGGATGTAAGAGAATGTCAATTTGAAGGTGAAACGGAAGCAAGACCAATTCAAGAGGTGTTGCATGAAGGTCAGCTTATCATTGTACAAGTGATCAAAGAGCCAATAGGGACTAAAGGTGCACGATTAACAACAGAAGTGAGTATTGCTGGTCGCTTTTTAGTCTTTCTCCCACATCAAACGCATATCGGCGTTTCACAGCGAATTGAGGATGAAGATGAGCGTGATCTGCTACGTAATCGCTTAATTGGTTTGTTGCCAGATGATAGAAAAGGTGGCTTTATTATCCGTACGATGTCTGAAAGTGCAACCGATGCAGAGCTTTTGTCCGATATTGCGTATTTGGAAAAAGTTTGGTCAAAAATTCAAGTAGATAGCAAGGTGGCGACTGAGCGCTCTTTAATTTTTTATGATTTAAGTTTGCCCAGGCGCGTGCTGCGTGACATTGTCAATGCTGATACTGTCAGTATACGAGTAGACTCAAAAGAGACGCATGCATTGATGAAGGAGTTTGCAGAGTTGTATGTAGTCAATGCCGTTAAATTGCTGAGTCATTATCAAGGAAAGCGACCCATATTTGACTTTTATAATATTGAAAAAGAGTTTGAACTCGCCTTTTTACGTAAAGTAGACTTGAAGTCGGGCGGCTATTTGATTTTTGACCAAACGGAAGCGCTGACTACAGTTGATGTGAATACAGGGAGTTTTGTTAGTGGTAAAAGTCTTTCAGATACCATCTTTAAAACCAACTTAGAAGCGGCACAAGGTATTGCGCAACAATTGCGTTTGCGTAATTTAGGCGGCATTATCATTATTGACTTTATTGATATGGATGAAGAAGAGCAGCGTGAAAAAGTGCTTGAAGAGCTGAATCGTGCCTTGAGTATCGATCGTGCAAGAACCAATGTGAATGGTTTTACCCAGCTCGGTTTGGTTGAGATGACGCGTAAACGGACGCGTGAAAGTTTGGCGCATTTATTATGCGAAACATGTGATGTGTGTTCTGGTCGTGGTGAGTATAAAACAGCGCAAACCATCGCTTATGAAATTATGCGTGAATTGTTACGTGAATCGCGACAATTTGAGGCCAAGGAATTTAAAGTGATTGCTTCGCCTCGTGTGATTGAGTTACTACAAGACGAAGAGTCGCAAAGTTTGGCTAATTTATCTGACTTTATCAATACGCGGATTGTGCTTCAAGTGGATACCCAATATCCGCGTGAAGTATTTGATATTGTCTGGAGCTGATGGGCTTGTAAAATCAGCGTTGTTAAAGCATGCTAGCCATACTTCTTGCTAAATGATTCAACACCGAAACGTTTAACATTTGCAGTAAGAGAATCGCAATCATGGGTGAAAAATCGATGCCGCCCATGCTCGGTATAATGCGTTGAATCGGATCTAGAATAGGTCGGGCTAAACTGTGTAAGACTGGTGCAATTGGGCTATGCGGATTAACCCAACTTAAAATCACATGCAAAATAAGCGCATAAAAGAAAATATCAAAAACAGTCCGAATAACACCTAATAGGCTAAGCCCTAAAATGCTGGGCCAAACTGGCACATCGGCAACAGCAAAAGGAAAGCCACTTAATCCTAGCAAGGTGAGATGCAATAAGAATTGGGCAGCAAAAGCGAGCACGAGTGTTGATAAGTCGTTTTTTTTCCAGCTTGGAATATAGCGACGTGCAGGTTTGACCGCGAAATCAGTTAATGCAATCACGATTTGTCCAATGGGGTTATAAAAAGAGGTTTTAAGTATTTGCATCATAAACCGCAGTAAAAACACCATGGTGAGTAAGCTAAAAATAGTACTGAGTAAAAAATGGGTAGCGCTTTGAATCATATCAATTGACCTTTGTTGGCTTGTTTAAACTGGTAAAATAGTAATTTTTTTAATCAGTCAGGCGTGAGACAGTGGCTGTTTTATGGAGTATTTTTATCTGCTGAAGCAGTTTGGCCTAACTCATCACCTAATGTTTTTGCCCGTGCATAAGCCTTTTTTGCAGCGAGCATAATCGCTTCTTTTACTTTCGACTCTTCTAAACTGCGTAATCCTTGCTCAGTTGTTCCTCCTTTAGAAGTGACTTGAGCACGTAATTGCGCAACTGGCGTTTCGCTCGTGTCAGCCAATAAGCTCGCCCCTTTAAAGGTTGCAATGCTTAATTGTTTTGCCTCTGCTTCGGTTAAATTGAGCGACTGTGCGGCGGCCTGTAAGGCCTCAATTAAATAAAAGACATAAGCAGGACCGCTTCCCGAAATGGCCGTTACAGCATCTAACTTTTCTTCACTGTCGACCCAAACTGTTGAGCCAGCTGCACGCATAATTTGCTCTGCTACAGCCATTTGTGCTTTTGAAACCGCTGAACCCGCAAAAAGCCCAGTAATTCCCTCTTGAATTTGAGATGGTGTGTTTGGCATTGTTCGGACAATAGTGGGGTATTGATTTAGCCATGCACTTAAGTGTTGTAGCCGTACACCAGCTGCGATAGAGATAACCAGTTGATGTCTGAGTCGTGTGACTAATGATTGAGCTAAAGCAGGTAATTGTTGTGGTTTAACTGCTAAAACAATGGTGTCAACGGTGATAACGTCGGCTAAATCACTCGTGGTATCTACCCCAAATTGCGCTTGCAAGGATGCATGCTTGCTGATGTCCAACTCAATAACGGTGATTTCTGACATGGTAAACTGTTGGTTTTTAAGTCCTGCAAGCAATGCTTGAGCCATATTGCCACCACCAATAAATGCTAGTTTCATGCGTCTTTACTCTTCATTCTTTTTAATAGGTGTTCTTGCACCAAAAATGGCAGAACCAATGCGCACAATAGTAGCACCTTCTGCAATCGCTGCCACATAATCATCAGACATGCCGATAGATAAAGTATCGACATCAAATCCACGTTCTTGTAGCGCGTTAAATGCCATTCTGACGACAGTGAACTGTTCGTGTTGTCGGGCGGTATCCTTTGTGGGAGCAGGAATAGCCATCACACCTCTAAGAGTTAAGTGTGGCAACGCTTTAATTGCAGTAGCTAACTCAATTAATGCTTGAGAGTCAATACCACTTTTAGAGGCTTCATTGCTGGTGTTGACTTGGATGCAGATATTCAGAGGCGGTAACGAATCACCACGCGCATGCGATAGTCGTTGGGCAATTTTAAGGCGATCAACAGACTGAACCCAGCTAAAATGTTGTGCAATCAGTTGTGTTTTATTGCTCTGAATTGGACCAATAAAATGCCATTCAATATCGCAATCACCTAGTTGAGATTGTTTAACAATTGCTTCTTGCACATAATTTTCGCCAAAAGCAGTTTGTCCCGCTACATAAGCCTCTCTTAGTCGCTCAGCACCTTGTGCCTTGCTCACTGCTAGCAGTTTGACCGCATCCTGTCGGTTCGCATTCATTTTTGCGCATTGTATATTAGCTTGTACGGCTTGCAAGGAATCAGAAATCATGGTCATAATTCAAGGGTAATAAAAAACGCACTTTATGCAAAATCTTAAGAATAAATTATAACAGGAGTTGAAAGTGGATATTCCAGATTTACTCGCATTTTCCGTGAAAAACAAGGCATCAGATTTACATTTATCGGCAGGCTTGCCACCCATGATTCGTGTTCATGGCGACATCCATACAATCAATCACCCTTCATTAGATAGCACAGAAGTGCAGCAAATGGTCAGCGCTATTATGAACGATGGTCTGCGTAAACGTTACGCAGAAACGCTTGAATGTGATTTTTCGTTTGAAATATCGAATCTAGCTCGTTTTCGGGTCAACGCATTTAAGCATTATCGCGGTGCAGGAGCAGTATTTCGCATTATTCCTCCAAAAATCTTGACATTAGCGGAATTGAATTGCCCAGCTATTTTTAAGCACATTATTGATGCGCCATGCGGGATTGTTTTAGTCACAGGTCCAACGGGTTCAGGAAAGTCGACAACTTTAGCCGCGATGGTTGACGATGTGAATCAAAATGCAATGAGGCATATCTTAACCATTGAAGATCCGATTGAGTTTGTTCACGAATCGAAAAAAAGCTTAATTCATCAACGTGAGGTTGGTCCTCATACCTTGTCGTTTCAAAATGCTTTGCGAGCTGCACTGCGCGAAGATCCAGATATCATTTTAATTGGTGAGTTACGCGATCTTGAAACGATTCGATTAGCCTTGTCGGCTGCAGAAACTGGACATTTGGTTTTCGCTACCTTACACACTAGCTCTGCAGCAAAAACAATAGACCGAATTGTTGACGTTTTTCCCGCCACAGAAAAAGACATGATGCGCGCAATGTTATCAGAATCATTAAGAGCGGTTATTTCGCAAACGCTTTGCAAAACCAGTGATGAGCAAGGCAGAGTCGCGGCACATGAAATTATGCTGGCTACGCCAGCAATCCGAAATTTGATTCGTGAAAACAAAGTAGCGCAAATGTACTCATCGATTCAGACAGGCCAAAATCTCGGTATGCAGACATTGGATCAAAGCTTACAAGCATTAGTCAGGAAAAACAGTATTTCTATAAATGAGGCACGTTCAAAAGCAACAAATAAAGAAGCTATTATTGGTTAACGGTCAGTGAATAAGCGGCGACACTGATTATTGCAAGAGTTGCTCACAATTGCAGGGAGCGCCAAGCGCTCTTTGGCTTGCACGAAGTAGAGGCCCTGATGTGTTACACAAAGGAAATGTAGTAAAAGCTGATACGTTCATAACGATATTAAGCATTTCGTACTCACCCGTATTTGAAAAATAGCGCCGTTGAAGCGCTTATTTTATCGGTAGCCATTTTGCTGACATCAGCCTCATCAGCGGGGTTTGTTCCAATGCGAATCTGATTGTCTATGATAACATTTGGGCCAAAAAAGACTTCAGCATCTAAATTTTTTTGTAGCTTTTTAACCTCAGAGCTAACCATACCCTTCAGGATGACCGTTTGCTCATTACCTTCAATAGATATACCGTCATTAAGCATTTCTTGAAGTGCTTGGGTATTGTTCAACCATCCAATATTCCTACTATCTCCATTACTTGAAAAAGTATTAGCGGAGGCTGAAAAGCTAAAAGTTTTCGTCGCTGTAAAGTTTGGTTTTTGTTCTGCCGCATTGATGTGTCTTTTGGTCGCTTTTGCTGGGTGTTGACAGCAGCTATGATGTAATCCTTTTCCTGTGGCGAACATCCAAATAATAATGAGGGTAATAACAAGGGCAATCATCGAGGTTATTGCCGCATAATGATTACTTGGGTTGGAATTTGAATGCTTACTATTCATATTAAGTCGCCTATATTTCTTGCTGCCTGAAAGTGCATCTTGTCACTTTTCCAGCTTTATCCATTTGTTATTTATAGTGCTCCACCAGTTGCAATCCAGTGCATCCCTTGGAAGGGTGAGCTACTCTTATTAAAAAAATACGCATCTATGCTTGTGCCGTGCGCCAACTTGAGCTGGTGTTTTAAGATAGTTCTATTCCTGTTTTTTTATCCTATCAATCGTTGCTGTTGCATCTAAACCAACCTCGGATTCTTAATCACGATTGTTCTGGTAAGTGATTTGACCATTTAACAATGTGTAAACCACTTTTCCAGCTAATTCCATGTCTAAGAAAGGCGTGTTTTTGCCTTGGCTATTGAGTGCGTTTGCTGTTACTTTCCAATAGGCATTCGGATCAAAAATCGCAACATCTGCATGTGCGCCTACAGTAAGATGGCCAGTGTTAATTCCAAGTATTTCTGCAGAGCGAATCGTGATGTTGGTAATGGCATCATGTAAGCTGACTTTGTTATTGACTGCCCATTTTAAAGTCAGTGGTAAAAGAAGCTCCAAACCAGTGGCGCCAGCTTCTGCGTCTGCAAAAGGCAGTAATTTTGCATCATCATCAACGGGGGCGTGGTCTGAGCAAATTGCGTCAATAGTGCCATCTTTTAAACCTGAACACAGCGCGTCTTTGTCTCGCAGTGTTCTCAATGGTGGTTTTAAATGCGCGTTAGTATCAAAATAGCCAATATCATGTTCAGTGAGATGTAGATGGTGAATGCTGACATCAGCGGTAATGGCGATGCCATTCTTTTTCGCCTCTCGGATAAGAGAGACACCTTCAGCGGTTGAGATGCGACAAAGGTGAATGTTTGTTTTAGTTTCTTGAGCGATACGTAATATCGCTGCAATTCTTAATGATTCTGCTGCACTAGGAATGCCCTTAAGCCCCAATCTCCCTGCAATTTCCCCATCATGTGCTACCCCGTCTTTCGCGAGAAATGGTTCTTCTGGGCGCAAAAAGACGGTATAGCCAAAAGTCGCAGCATATTCAAGTGCGCGCCACAGGACTTGAGTATCGACAATGGGGTGATTGGCTTGGGTGAATCCAGCACATCCTGCTTCGCTAAGCTCGTACATTTCGGTCAGTGCTTTACCTTCCAAACGGTGAGTTAGTGCACCGAGTGGGTAGATGCGTGCGAGGTTGTGTCGCCATGCCCGTAGTTTCAGCATTTCGACCAAGCTAGGCTCATCTAAGACTGGGTCTGTATCAGGCGGACAAGATAAGCTGGTGACACCGCCTGCCGCCGCTGCAAGGAGTTCACTTTCTAGTGTTGCTTTATATTCGTCGCCAGGTTCACGTAATCGTGCACTAAGGTCAACAAAGCCTGGAGAAACAATTAAGCCTGTGGCATCAATCGTTTGGTCAGCCACAAAACCTTCTGGTGCTTTACCAATAGCCGCCACTTGTCCAGCATCAATATAAACATCATATTGGCTATCAATATTGTTTTTTGGATCGATCAAGTGGCCATTTTTGATCCATATTTTCATACCGAACCTCCTGTAAGCATGGCCATGGCTGCCATTCTAATGGCAATGCCATAAGTTACCTGCGGCAAAATCACCGCTTGGCTGCCGTCGGCAACCCTGGAATCAATTTCAACCCCTCTGTTCATAGGCCCTGGATGCATGACAATCGCATCTGGTTTTGCCAGCGCTAGTTTTTCTGGCGTTAGCCCGTAGGTTTTAAAAAATTCTTGTGTGCTTGGCAACATAGCACCACTCATGCGCTCATTTTGTAAGCGTAACATCATCACGACATCAACATCTTTAAGTCCTGCTTTCATATCGTGAAATACGCGAACACCCAATTTCTCAACTTCGTTAGGCAACAATGTTTTGGGGGCTATGACCCGAATTTCTGGTACACCCAATGTGGTGAGTGCGTGTATTTCACTGCGCGCTACCCGCGAGTGCAAAATATCACCGACGATTGCAATACGTAAATGATGCATGTCAGGTTTGTATTTGCGAATGGTGAATACATCAAGTAGGCCTTGTGTTGGGTGCGAGTGTCTACCGTCGCCTGCATTAATGACGCTAATATTGTCTGGCACGTGTTTCGCAATCAGGTGCGCAGCGCCACTTTGATGATGTCGTACCACAAACATATCGGCATGCATGGCGATCAAGTTGTTGATGGTATCCAAAATGGCTTCACCTT
>JAFMCM010000064.1 GCA_017857755.1 Methylophilaceae bacterium
GCATTTAGAGCAGGCGGATGATATGCAAGCTTTTCGTGCAGATGCCAATATGACGCGTTTGGGTTTTATTCCGACGGGCAAGAGTGCTAATAATCCAGACGGTTTGCCTATTGGTTTAGGCCGCCATGATGGTTATCTTGCGCCAACCTGCGCTGCTTGTCACACGCAACAGTTGCGCTATCAAGGTGAAACGATTGTGATTGATGGTGGGCAGGGTTTGATTAATTTGAATCAGTTTTTGCATGATTTAACTGCATCGTTAAAGGCAACACTAGATGACCCAGAAAAGTTTGGCCGTTTTCAGGAAAATGTTTTGGGTTCGAAGGCAACAGAAGCGCAAAAGGCCAGACTTAAAAAAGACTTACAAGCAGTCTATGAAAAGCGTTCAGCTTATCAGGTGCAGCAACATACAGACCTTGCAGCGGGTTATGCTAGGTTAGATGCTTTTGGCGCTATTCTTAATCAAGCTTTATTGGCTACTGGCGTTGAAGGAAATCGGGTTACACCGAACGCACCAACAAGTATTCCGTTTATTTGGGATACGCCACAACATGATTATGTTGAGTGGAATGGCTCACAAACCAATACGGGTGTTGGCGCTTTGGCGCGTAATATCGGCGAGGTGATTGGGGTGTTTGGTGATGTTGATATCGAAGCTAAGAAATGGTTAGGTTGGGTGGATGGGGGGTATGCTTCTTCGATTCAAACGCGCGAGTTACGTAGGCTTGAGCGCACGGTTAGCAAGTTACATTCTCCGTTGTGGCCGAAGCGCTTTCCTAAGATTAACCAAGTATTAGCCAAGCAAGGTAGGGGCTTATATGAGCAATATTGTATCGCGTGTCATCAAGATATTGATCGCACAGACCCTAAGCGCTTGATTCAAGTGCGCATGAGCACGATTGATGCGATTAAAACCGATCCTTTGATGGCCAAAAATGCGATTGGTTTGCGCGGTCAATCAGGCCGGTTTGAAGGTCGGCCGCGTTATTATTTTGTTGGTGATGCATTGCCAGCAGAAGGACCTGCGATTCATATTGCGAATCATTTGATGGTAGGCATAGTGAAAAATCATCCTTTACAGGCGTTTTTGGCTAAAAAAGATGCGCGCGCATTAGGACATCCTGATGTGAATCGCCCGCCCAAATTTGTGGATGGTGTTTTGATTGAAGAAGGGCAGGAGGTGTCTGACCGTGCTTTGCTGGCTTATAAAGCTAGGCCGCTGAATGGTATTTGGACTAGCGCGCCTTTTTTACATAATGGTTCGGTGGCTAATTTGTATGAGTTGCTCTTGCCAGCCAGGGCGCGCAGGCAGCAGTTTCGCTTAGGTACTCGCGCGTTTGATCCGCAATATGTAGGCTATGTGTTGGATGCGGATGATAGTGATTTTGTGGTGGATACCACGCTGGCTGGTAATCGTCATGTTGGGCATGAATATGGTACCGGTGTGGATGGCAAACCAGCGCTAACAGAGCAGGAGCGCTGGGCATTGCTGGAGTATCTGAAAACCTTATAGAGGGACGCATATGAAACGGTTCAAGTTTTTCTTGTTTGCTTTGCTGGCTTTGCTCGCATTGCTTGCCGTGTTGCTCGTTGCCCATTTGCAAACCCATGTGGTGGTGACAACAGAAGAGGTGATTCCTGCGCGCGAGCCAGCTGATATCCAAAAAGCGGCGGATTTATCGGTCAATATTGTGGCCGCTTTAAAAACGACTTATGCGGCACGGGGCGTACATGCCAAAGGCCATGCCTGTGTTAAGGCTTATGTGGATGTGAATCAGACGATTCCTGCGCAATTGCGATATGGTGTTTTTGCGCAAACGGGGAAACGATACAAAGCATGGGTTCGGTTTTCTAATAGTAGTTCTAATATGGCAAAGCCTGATGATAACGCGAACGATGCGCGCGGTATGGCGTTGAAGTTGTTAAATGTGGGTAAGAATCTCAACGGCGGTACGACGCAAGAATTTATTGCTCATAATAGCCCTGCTTTTTTTGTGAATAGTGTGCAAGATTATAATGCTTTTGTGCAAGCAAAAGGTAATCTACGCTATTTTATTCAGGGCTATAACCCGTTTCAGTGGCGCCTGCGGGAGCTATGGCAACTCATCAGCGCTTATGCACCACCACCGCCTAGTCCCTTATGGACAAGTTATTTTAGTAATACCGCTTATAAGCTTGGACCGCATAATGTGAAGTTTAAGATGCAGTCTTGTCAGCCATTGACCAATATGCCCATGCATGAAACCGATGACCCAGATTTTTTGAAACATACCTTGGCCAAAGAGTTGGCACAAGGTGGCGCTTGTATGCAGTTATCGATTCAATTGCAGCAGCCTAATAAGCAAATGCCGATAGAGGATGCAAGCGTGCTTTGGAAAGAGCGCGATTCGCCTTTTATTCCTGTGGCAAGCATCCATATTTTGCAACAAACTTTTGATCGCTCTGTACAGCAACAGTTTTGTGAGGATATGGCATTTTCGCCTTGGAATGCGCTGGAGGCGCACCGTCCAATCGGTGCTTTAAATCGTGCTCGGAGGGTGGTGTATGCGGCTAGCAGCCGCTATCGTCACCGACTGAACGGGACACAACCACCGCAGTCGCTTGATTGGTGATGTTTTGCTATGATTGAGCCAGCCTATCGAGGCGGCAGCACTGGGATTGAAGATTGCGTGAGGGTTGACTGTACGCGCTCATCCAGTGGCGGTAGTTAAATGGCTACTTTTTTAGTTTTGCTGGTATTGTTCCTTAATGAAGCTGATGGGAAGAAAGTCGATGATATTTGATATGCGAGAGTGGTTGATTTTTTTTGGGCTGATGTTTGTGATGAGTTTGCCTTTGGCGTGGGCAGAGGATGCGCAAACGTGGCGGGAAGACGGTAGAGCGGCGCTGGCAACGGCCAAAAAGTTGCAACCGAATAATGCCAAAGCGAAAAACGTAATTTTGTTCGTTGGTGATGGTATGGGTATTTCTACCATTACAGGCGGGCGTATCTTTGAAGGGCAGCAGCGCGGCGTGGATGGTGAACGTAATCAGCTTGCATTCGAACAGTTGCCTTATGTTGCTCTGTCTAAAACCTATTCTGCTAATCAACAAACCCCTGATTCAGCGCCCACTATGACGGCGATTGTGACGGGTGTGAAAACCAATGATGGCATGCTTGGCGTGGATCAGAAGGTCAAGCGTGGTGAGACGGATTATGCGATGGTTCAAGCGCATCAAATAGAAACTATTTTAGAAAAAGCCGAGGCGCATGGTTTAGCCACTGGTATTGTTTCCACTGCACGTATTACCCATGCAACACCAGCGGCGACTTACGCGCATATTTCTAACCGTGATTGGGAAAGCAATGTTGATTTACCAGAACAAGCGCGGGCCACGGGAATGAAAGATATTGCTGTTCAGTTGATTGAACATGTTGTTAATAGCAAAAGTTTGCGCGTGATTTTGGGTGGTGGAAGAGCTTATTTTATGCCGAATACCCAGCAAGATCCTGAACATCGGAAGAAGTCTGGTAAACGTACTGATCATCGCGATTTAATCGCTGAGTATTTGGCTGCAACCAAGGGTGAATATATTTGGAATAAGCAACAGTTTGATGCCATTGATAGCAAGAAGACCAAGTACTTGTTGGGTTTGTTTCAGCCTTCTCATATGCATTATGAATATGACCGTTTACAAGATCGGGCTGGTGAGCCCTCTTTAGCCGAAATGACAGCAAAAGCGATTGATATATTAAATCAGGACAATAAAGGTTATTTTTTAATGGTAGAAGCGGCGCGTATAGACCATGCATCACATGCGGGAAATGCTTATCGCACTTTTTCAGAAACAGCGGCGCTAGCTGATGCGGTGAAAGCGGCCATGGCTAAAGTAGATATGCGCGACACTTTGATTATTGTGACGGCTGATCATAGCCACGCTTTGACGATTACTGGATATCCAAAACGCGGTAATCCCATTTTGGGGAAAGTGATTGCGCCTGATGAAACAATGCCGACATTAGCGCAAGATGGCAAACCTTATACAACTGTGGCTTTTGCGAATGGCTTAGGATTTCATGAGCATGGCGCGGTGGCCGCTG
>JAFMCM010000030.1 GCA_017857755.1 Methylophilaceae bacterium
GCTTTCTCTTATGCAGATGGCAAAAACCAGCGCGGCATTAACGAAATTGTCGCAATCAGGACTGCCATTCATTTCAATTCTAACAGATCCAACAATGGGTGGCGTATCGGCCAGTTTTGCTATGTTAGGAGACATTATTATTGCAGAACCAAATGCTTTGATTGGTTTTGCTGGGCCGCGTGTTATTGAACAAACGGTACGTGAAACATTGCCTGACGGCTTTCAGCGAGCTGAATTTTTGTTAGAGCATGGTGCGATTGATATGATTGTTGATCGTCGAGCAATGCGTAAAACATTGCATAATATATTGTCTAGTTTAATGCATGCAGCCTAAATGCAGACTGTTTGGCGAGTCATTTTGTGAATGATGTAACGAAGCAATCAAAGTCGTTAGCAGAGTGGCTGGTTTATGTTGAGGCCTTGCACCCAAAATCGATTGTTATGGGATTAGATCGGGTTAAAGAAGTTGCTAATCGCCTCAACTTATCATGCAAATTTCCACTCATTAGTGTTGCTGGGACGAATGGAAAAGGTTCAACGTGCGCCATGCTTGAGCGCATCTATCTTCAAGCTGGATATCGCGTTGGCACTTATACATCGCCTCACTTGAAACATTATAATGAGCGTGTGCGCATCAACCATCAGCAAGCTTCAGATGAAGCCTTATGTGAGGCTTTTTCTGCATTAGAGCTTGCTCGTGGCGATGTGGTCTTGACCTATTTTGAGATGGGCACATTGGCGGCAATGTGGCATTTTGAACGGTCTAACTTAGACGTCGTTATTTTAGAAGTGGGTATGGGCGGTCGTTTAGATGCGGTTAATGTTTTTGAACCAACTTGTTCTATTATTACCAGTGTTGATTTAGACCATATGGAATACTTAGGCGATAGTAGAGAAAAAATCGGATTTGAAAAAGCTGGCGTCTATCGCAAAGCGAAATTAGCTATTTGCGGTGATATAAACCCACCACAAACAGTTATTGATTATGCGAATCACATACAAGCAGATTTACGTTTGATTGGCCGTGATTTCTCCGTTAGTAAAATCCTGGAGGGATGGCAATATCAGTCCAATCGGGCTTTATTGACGATGCCACCATTAGGTTTTCAGGGGGAATTCCAACTCAATAATGCTGCGTGCGCGATTTGTGCGGTGGAAAACTTATTGGACTTATTGCCGCTCGATACAGCGACGATTGGCGAAACGCTTAAAACAATCAAGTTGTTAGGCCGTTTCTACCAAATTGGCCAAAACCCTGAAATTATTGTCGATGTGGCCCACAACCCCCAAGCAGCGATATCTTTAGCTCATAATCTAGCTCAGCAACCTTGTCAAGGCCGTACATTGGGTGTCTTTGCCATGTTGGCTGATAAAGATATTGCGCAGGTGGTGAATGCACTAACGCCACAAATTGCTTGTTGGTATTTGGCCGATAGCCAAAGTCTACGCGGAGCAACAGCAAAAACATTAGCAAGTTACTTGAAGCCACAAATAGAAGCAGGCATAGCTAAAGAGTATCCATGTGTCACAGATGCCTTGCATGCCGCCTGTAAAGAGGCCAACAAAAATGATAGAATTATCGTGTTTGGATCGTTTTACACTGTAGCCGATGCGATCGATGTTTTAAATGTTCAAGGGATTTAAATGCAGAACGATCAATCTGATTTGGAATTAATTTTTAAGAAGCGTGCAAGACGTCGTTTAGTTGGTGCGATAGCGTTAGTCTTGATCATGATTGTCACATTGCCATTATTGCTTAAAGATCGCAGCAGTTCTGACGCGGCGCCAGAAATTGCGATTATCATGCCCGATACTACTGCAGTCGATGTGCTCGATGATGCAGCAGAAGCGAGTAGGAATGGCGAAACTGTTGAGGGTGAGCTTGATCCTTTTGTTGAGCCTGTTGTAATTGACCCAGAAGAAACAACCAAGCAGGAAGAAACAACCAAGAATATTGCGTCGCCACGCGCATCTAAACCCAAAGAAGTGGTAAAAATAGTTGAAAACCAACAGGCGATACCAAAAACATCTTTGACCAATAATAACACCCCATTTTATGTTCAGATTGGAGTGTTCTCCGAGCTTGGTAATATCAAAAAACTGCAAGAAAAGCTAACCGAGTTAGGTTATGCTTCAGTGACAGAGAAAGTCGCTACTCAAACAGGCGTTAAAATGCGGTTGCGTACAGCCAATTTTAACAATAAAAATGATGCCATTATTGCACTTGAAAATATCAAGGATGCGGGGCTGACAGGTATGGTTGTTAGCCAAAAGTAAGGATGTTTTCGTTTGACTTATTTTGATTACGCAGTGATTGTAATTTTAGCCCTTTGTGTTGTAATCAGCATGATGCGAGGAGCGGTCAAAGAGATGTTGTCCATTATAGGTTGGATAGCTGGTTTTTATATTGCTA
The DNA here is from genome assembly GCA_017857755.1 of Methylophilaceae bacterium. GTDB lineage: Bacteria > Pseudomonadota > Gammaproteobacteria > Burkholderiales > Methylophilaceae. The sequence goes on from JAFMCM010000030.1 coordinate 2,414, forward strand.
AGGCTTATTCTCCTATGTTGGCTACCTTTTTGTCTGATGGTATTCCAACGGAAGCTTTAAAAACATTAATCGCTTTCATCATATTGTTAATCGCTGTGTTGTTTCTTAATGGATTATTGGCAATGGCGATTTCTAGTGTAGTGAGTAAAGTTGGTCTGGGATGGTTGAATCGGGTTTTTGGTCTGTTTTTTGGGCTAGCAAAAGGCCTGTTGATTATCGGTGTGTTAGTTTTTTTAGCGGGATTAACCAGCTTACCAAAAGAACAAGTATGGACTGATGCTTTACTGAGTCAGCCACTGGAAAGATTAGTTGAATCTGCTTTGCCGTGGTTGCCTGAAAGTGTAACTCAGCATGTTAAGTTTGATTAAATTTGTGATTTAATAGCTCAATTGTTTTAAGGACGATGCCATAAAATGTGTGGAATTATAGGGATTGTAGGAAAAAATCCAGTTAACCAATTGTTGTATGATGGTTTATTGGTGTTGCAACATCGTGGTCAAGATGCTGCTGGCATTGTGACGTGTGACGGCAATACTTTTTTTATGCATAAAAGTAATGGCTTGGTTAAGGATGTTTTTCAAACGCGACATATGCGCAGTTTGATTGGTAATGCTGGTATTGCCCATGTGCGTTACCCCACAGCTGGTTCGTCCAGCGCGGCCGAAGCACAGCCGTTTTATGTTAACTCCCCTTTTGGGATTGTCTTAGGCCATAACGGCAATTTAACAAATTCTGAGCAACTTAAATCAGAAATGTTTAAGCAAGATTTACGTCATATCAATACTACTTCAGACTCTGAAGTGTTGCTTAACGTTTTGGCGCATGAAATTGAAAGAACATCAAAAAGTGCGGTGCTAAATAACGACATGGCGTTTGATGCGGTTGCTGGCGTGCACCGCCGTTGCAAAGGTGCTTATGCGGTCGTTGCTATGATTGCCGATTTTGGACTACTTGCTTTCCGCGACCCACACGGAATCAGACCACTCGTTATTGGCAAAATGGAAACTGAAAAAGGCACTGAATATATTGTTGCCTCTGAGAGTGTTGCTTTGGATGTCTTAGGCTTCACTTTAATGAGAGATGTTGAGCCTGGCGAAGCGATTTTTATTGATATGGAAGGCAATCTTTTTAGTCAACAATGTGCAGAAAACCCGCAGTTAACCCCCTGTATTTTTGAATATGTTTACTTGGCACGTCCAGACTCATTGATTGATGGTGTTTCTGTTTATCAAACACGTCTGGATATGGGGGCTAGTCTTGCTGAAAAGATTAAACGAGAATGGGGACATTTGGATATAGACGTGGTGATTCCAATTCCAGATACCAGCCGTCCAAGCGCCTTGCAAGTTGGGATTGCGTTAGGCTTAGAATATCGAGAGGGATTTATTAAAAATCGGTATATTGGGCGTACCTTTATCATGCCAGGTCAGGCCTTACGTAAAAAATCTGTCCGTCAAAAATTAAACCCAATTGGTGTTGAGTTTAAAGGTAAAAACGTCTTGTTAATTGATGACTCGATTGTTAGAGGCACAACCTCCAAGCAGATTGTACAAATGGCACGTGACGCAGGGGCAAGAAAAGTGTATTTTGCATCAGCTGCACCACCAGTACGCTTTCCAAACGTATACGGTATTGACATGCCAAGTCGCGATGAACTATTAGCTACGGATAGAACTGACCAAGAGATTTGTGATGAAATTGGTGCAGATGGCTTGATTTATCAAGATTTGCAAGCGCTAGAAGCCAATGTCTTGGCATTAAACCCAAATATTCAAGATTTTGATTCCAGTTGTTTTGATGGTCACTATGTGACAGGTGATGTGGATACGAGTTATTTAGAACGAATCGAGTCATTGCGAAAGGATGCAACGCAAACAACCAGACCGCCTAACTCAACAACGCAGATGGACTTAAATCTTGTTGCAATGGAAGAAGATGAGTTTGTTGCACAAGCTACGTAATTCAGAGAAGCGTAGTCATTTTGTTTCCTTAGCTTGACAACCATGGCAATTGAGCGTTAAATAAAACTGCGCTGATTTGAGTGGTCAACTTTAAACAAAGCCTTACTCAGCTTGCGAGCGCAATATAAATTCTGCTAAAGCGAGATACTAAAAACCCGTTTTAGCCAATCTGCTAATACGGGTTTTTTGATGCCTGATGCAGTAATAAGACAATAGATAATGAGAAATACATGACAAAAAAATACCATCAAGACACCCTTAGTGTTCGCGCTGGGAATGCTCCGACAGAGCTGGGTGAAAATTCAGAAGCCATTTTTTTAAATTCAAGCTTCCGTTTTGAAAGTGCAGCCCAAGCGGCAGCGCGATTTAGTGGTGGCGAGCCAGGCAACATTTACTCGCGGTTTACTAATCCAACAGTGACTGCTTTTCAAGACAAACTTGCTGCTCTGGAGGGTGCTGAACAATGTGTGGCAACAGCCAGCGGTATGTCTGCTATTTTAGCTTGTGTGATGGGATTGTGTGCCTCTGGCGACCATGTAGTTGCTTCGCAAAGTATTTTTGGCACTTCAGTGCAGTTGTTTACCAATATTTTAAAACGCTGGGGTCTAGAGGTGACCTTAGTTTCTCTAACCGACCCCGATGCATGGCATGCTGCAATTACACCTAAAACTAAACTGTTTTTTGTAGAAACGCCATCCAATCCTTTAACAGAAGTTTGTGATATTCAATTGCTTGCTGATCTTGCCCATCAATCGGGTATTCACCTGGTTGTGGATAATTGTTTTTGTACACCAGCTATCCAGCGACCGTTGGCATTGGGGGCTGATATTATTATTCACTCAGCGACTAAATATATTGATGGGCAAGGGCGTTGTTTGGGTGGAGCAGTGCTTGGCTCTAAAGCATTAATGGAACCCGTTTATGGATTCTTAAGAACGGCAGGTGTCACCATGAGCGCTTTTAACGCATGGGTGTTTTTGAAAGGGTTGGAAACTTTACCGATCAGGATGGAAGCGCATTCCCGTAAAGCAACGGCTTTAGCGACTTGGCTAGAATCGCAGCCGCAAGTAGCTCGAGTTTTTTATCCAGGCCTTGCTTCACACCCTCAGCATGCTTTAGCCATGAGGCAGCAAAACAGTGGGGGAGGTATTGTGAGTTTTGAAGTGAAAACTACAGGTAGTCAAACCGAACAAGAGGCTGCTTGGGCATTGATTGATGCAACTCGAATGATTTCCATTACAGCTAACCTTGGGGATGCAAAAAGTACGATTACGCATCCAGCAACCACAACACATAGTCGTGTCACCAAAGAGGCAAGGCTCGCTTCAGGGGTTAAGGATAGTTTGATTCGTATTGCTGTTGGCCTAGAGCATGAAGATGATTTAAAAGCAGATCTTGCGATGTTGTCGCGTCAATAATTGATTAATGGTTGACTATAAAAAAGGGGCTCGCAGTAGCCCCTTTATTTATAGGATTAATTGTGTAAAAGCCTGCTCATGTAACGTAAACATGTTAAAATTTAGCGATTAAAGTTGAGATAAAAAATGCATGCTAAATGTGTAGTCTTAAAACAAAAAACGGAATACTGACGGAATAAATCATGGATCAATTCGCAAAAGAAACCCTACCAATTAGTTTGGAAGATGAAATGCGTCGTTCTTACCTTGATTACGCGATGAGCGTGATTGTTGGCAGGGCGTTGCCAGATGTGCGAGATGGATTAAAGCCAGTGCACAGACGTGTATTGTTTGCCATGCATGAACTGAGTAATGACTACAATAAACCATATAAGAAATCAGCTCGTATTGTTGGTGATGTGATTGGTAAATATCACCCGCATGGTGATACTGCGGTTTACGACACCATTGTGCGGATGGCGCAAGACTTTTCACTCCGTTATATGCTGGTTGATGGGCAAGGTAACTTTGGCTCTGTAGATGGTGACAATGCGGCAGCGATGCGATACACCGAGATTCGCATGTCAAAAATTGCCCATGAATTATTGGCTGATATTGAAAAAGAAACTGTTGATTTTGGTCCAAACTACGATGGTTCTGAGCATGAGCCACTCATAATGCCAGCTCGCATTCCGAACTTATTGATTAATGGTAGTTCTGGCATTGCTGTCGGTATGGCAACCAATATTCCACCACACAATTTAAATGAAGTGTTGGATGCTTGTTTAGCTTTGCTTGAAAATCCAGAAACCACTGTCGATGAGCTGATTGAGTTGATTCCAGCGCCTGACTTTCCAACGGCAGGGATTATCTATGGCACCACTGGTGTCAAAGAGGGGTATCGCACTGGGCGTGGTCGTGTGGTGATGCGTGGGCGTACACATTTTGAGGATATGGATAAAGCGGGTAATCGTCAGGCCTTGATTATTGATGAGTTGCCTTATCAAGTGAATAAGAAGACCTTGATTGAGAAAATAGCCGAGCTAGTTAACGATAAGAAGATTGAAGGTATTTCTGACTTGCGCGATGAGTCAGATAAATCAGGCATGCGCGTGGTTGTAGAGCTCAAGCGTGGTGAAGTGCCAGAAGTAGTACTGAACAATTTATACAAGCAAACACAGTTGCAAGACACCTTTGGTATGAATATGGTGGCATTGCTTGATGGGCAACCACGCTTACTGAATTTGAAGCAGATTCTTGAAGCGTTTTTACGCCACCGTCGTGAGGTGATTACACGTCGAACTGTGTTTGAGTTGAGAAAAGCGCGTGACAGGGGTCATGTGTTGGAAGGGTTAGCAGTTGCATTGGCGAATGTAGATGAGATGATTGCCATTATTAAAGCAGCGCCAACGCCACCAGAAGCTAAAGAGAAATTGATGGCTCGTGCGTGGACATCACCCGTAGTAGAGGAGATGTTGCAACGTGCTGCAATGGAAGCCTCTCGTCCAGAAGGTTTGTCAGTTGATTTTGGTTTGACGCCAAGTGGTTACAGGCTTTCAGGCGTGCAAGCACAAGAAATTTTACAGATGCGTTTGCAACGTCTAACAGGCTTAGAACAAGACAAGGTTGTAAACGAGTATAAAGAAATCATGGAGGTGATTGCCGATTTGCTTGATATCTTAGCGAATGCATTCCGAGTCACGGCGATGATTAAGGATGAGCTGACTGAGATTAGAAAAGGTTTTGGTGATGAGCGTCGCAGTGAGATTATTGAAAACGCTCAAGATTTATCACTGGAAGATTTGATTACACCACAAGATGTCGTGGTGACTTTATCGCACACGGGTTATGTGAAATCGCAACTATTAGAAGAGTATCGGGCGCAAAAACGCGGTGGTCGTGGTAAGCAAGCGGCGCCAACAAAAGAAGATGATTTTATTGATCAATTATTCATAGCCAATACGCATGACTACATCCTATGTTTCAGTAGTTTAGGTCAGGTTTACTGGTTAAAAGTATACGAAGTACCGCAAGGTAGCCGAATTGGTCGTGGCAAACCGATTGTAAACTTGTTTCCATTAGCAGAAGGTGAAAAAATCAATGCCATACTGCCAGTAAAAGCATTTACTGAGCATGATTACATTTTTATGGCAACTGCAAAAGGAACGGTGAAAAAAACAGCTTTAACAGAATTTAGTAAACCACGTAAATCGGGCATTATTGCGATTAAGCTCGATGAAGGAGATTACTTGATTGGCGCTGAAATTACCAACGGTAAGAATGATGTTGTGTTGGTTTCTGATGGTGGTAAAGCAGTTTGGTTTAGTGAAGATGATGTACGTCCAATGGGTCGAGCCACCCGTGGTGTGAGAGGGATGAAACTTGCCGCTGAACAGCAAGTGCTTTCGTTGTTGATTGCAAGTGATGATCAGCAATCAGTATTGGTAGCCACCGAGAACGGCTATGGTAAGCGAACAGTTTTATCAGATTTTCGACGTTCAGGCCGCGGCACACAAGGTGTAAAAGCCATTGCAATTAGTGAGCGTAACGGTAAAGCTGTTGTAGCCAGATTAGTCAGTGCAGAAGATGAAATTATGTTGATTACTGATGGTGGTGTATTGATCCGCACAAGAGTGAGAGAGATTCGTGATATGGGTCGTGCTGCACAAGGGGTAACGCTCATTAACTTAGGTTTAGGTGAGAAATTGTCAGGATTGGAAAAAGTCATCGAAAGTGAAGGCGAAGACGAAGAAGATGGCGATTAATGGCTAAAATATATAATTTTTCTGCAGGTCCAGCAGTATTGCCACCTTCAGTACTAAAAAGGGCACAAGCAGAAATGCTTGATTGGCATGGTACTGGCATGTCTGTGATGGAGATGTCGCACAGAGGAAAAGCTTTCCTTAGTATTTTGGCGAAAACCGAAGCTGACTTGCGGACTTTGCTCAATGTCCCTGACCACTATAAAGTGTTGTTTCTGCAAGGCGGAGCGATTGCTGAAAACGCCATGATTCCACTCAACTTGCTCAATGGCAAAAGTGCTGACTACGTTGTCACAGGCAGCTGGAGTGAGCGAAGTGTAAAAGAAGCCAAAATGTTTGGTGAGATCAATGTAGTAGCGAAAAGTCAGCCATTTCACTATGTACCTGATTTTGCAAGCTGGAAACTCAATAAAGACGCTGCCTATTTGCACATTTGTACCAATGAAACCATTGATGGTGTTGAGTTTGATGCATTACCCAACGCAGGAAATGTGCCGATTGTAGCGGATATGTCTTCTCATATTTTATCTCGCCCTATTGATGTATCTCAATATGGTGTAATTTATGCTGGTGCTCAAAAGAACATAGGCCCAGCTGGCTTGTGTTTGGTGATTGTGCGTGAGGATTTGCTCAACCAAGCAGCCCCAATCGTTCCAGGTGTTTTTCATTGGAAAGCACAATCTGAGAATCAAAGTATGGTGAATACTCCACCAACTTACGCTATTTATATAGCAGGGTTAGTATTCGAATGGTTGCTAGAACAGGGCGGTGTTGAAGTCATAGAGCAACAAAATATTGCTAAAGCAAGTTTGTTGTACGATTATATTGACTCAACTGATTTTTATCGGAATGATATCTTAGTTCGTCATCGTTCACGGATGAACATACCTTTCTTTTTAAAAGATGAATCGTTGAATGATGATTTTCTAGCAGGTGCTGAAGCCAATGGCTTGTTGCAATTAAAGGGTCATCGTTCAGTTGGTGGTATGCGAGCTAGTATTTATAATGCAATGCCGTTTGCTGGGGTGCAAGCCTTGGTTGAATTTATGCAATCTTTTGCGCAATCCCATCAATAGACAAAGTTTAAATGACTGATTTATTAAAAAAATTTAGAGAACAGATCGATGCTATCGACGGGCAGTTATTAAAGCTGGCTAATGAACGTGCCAAACTGGCACGTGAAATTGGCCATGTTAAAGAAGACGGGGTTATTTATCGTCCTGAACGAGAGGCGCAAGTTCTGCGTCGTATGCAAGATGAGAATCAAGGTCCACTTTCAAGCGAAGCTGTTAGTAATATCTTTCGTGCGGTGATGTCGAATTGCCGGGCGCTTGAAAAAAAATTGTCGATTGCCTTTCTGGGTCCACTTGGCACCTACACAGAAGAAGCAGCATTAAAACAGTTTGGCAAAGGATGTAACGCGATTGTTTGTGGCTCGATTGATGAAGTGTTTCGCACGTTAGAAGCAGACCAAGCTGATTATGCGGTTGTGCCAGTCGAGAATTCAACTGAGGGTGCAGTTGGATTAACATTAGATTTATTGTTGTCGAGTTCATTAATCGTTTGTGGTGAAGTGACTTTACCCATCCATCATTGCTTACTTTCGAAGCAAACAGATATTAGCCAGATATCACACGTGTTCTCACACGGACAATCTTTATCGCAATGTCATGAGTGGCTAAATAGAACCTTGCCAACGGTGCAGCGAGAAGCTGTGACCAGTAATGCCTATGCGGCGCAAATGATCCATGATTTGGTTGCTACTGATGGTACATTCGCAGCAGCGATTGCTAGTAAACGTGCAGCTGAACTATTTGAGTTAAATATACTTGCCGCTAATATTGAGGATGACCCAAAAAATACAACCCGTTTCTTAGTGTTAGGTAAACACGATGTTGCCGCATCAGGTAAAGATAAAACATCCTTAGCATTAACGACAAAAAACAAGCCTGGTGCGATGTTTGATTTATTAGAACCATTGTCACGTCATGGAGTCAGCATGACTAAATTGGAGTCACGGCCATCAAAACAAGGTTTGTGGGATTATGTGTTTTTTATTGATATTGAAGGTCACAAAACTGACCCTAAAATTGCTGCTGCACTGACTGAGTTGGAACAACGAGCCTCAGTTGTAAAGGTCCTTGGTTCTTACCCAGTGGCGGTTGTTTAATTTTATATGTCCTCTATTCCATGATTATTTGAATACTATGAGTCTAACGAATCTTGCACCAGCCTATATTAGTGCTATTGCCCCTTATCAAGGTGGAAAGCCTATTTCAGAAATTGCACGTCAATTTGGTTTTACAGAAGATGCGATAGTTAAGTTAGCGTCTAATGAAAACCCTTTAGGAATGAGTCCTAAAGCGCAGATTGCTGTTCAAGAAGCGATACTTGATCTTGCGCGTTATCCTGATGGAAATGGCTATGCCTTGCGCCAAGCCATCTGTGAAAAATTTAATGTATTACCGCAGCAAATTGTATTTGGTAACGGCTCTAATGATATTTTAGAGCTTACAGCGCGCGCTTTTCTACAAAAAGGCGACGAAGTTATCTTTTCTCAACATGCTTTTGCAGTGTATGGCTTAGTCACACAAGCCGTTGGTGCTACTGGGGTTGTGGTGCCAGCAAAAGCGTTTGCGCATGATTTAGACGGATTTTTAGCTGCAATCACACCAAAAACAAAATTAATTTTTATTGCTAATCCCAACAACCCAACGGGCACTTTGATTGAAAAGAATTTATTAAAAGCATTCTTACAGCAAGTTCCAAGTCATATATTGGTTGTTTTAGATGAAGCTTATGATGAATATCTATCAGAGCAACACAAGTCTGAAGCAGTCAGTTGGTTGTCAACGTTTCAACATTTAATTATTTCACGTACCTTTTCCAAAGCATATGGTTTAGCAGGTTTGCGTATAGGTTTTGGGCTAATGCATGCAGATGTCGCTGACATCTTAAACCGTGTACGCCAGCCATTTAACGTGAATTCGCTAGCGCAAGCGGCTGCAATTGCTTCCTTAGCAGACCATCATTTTGTTGAAAAAAGTTATGCGGCTAATCAAGCGGGGATGTTGCAGTTGACGCAAGGTCTTGAGCAGTTGGGATTAGACTATATTCAATCCTACGCCAACTTTATTAGTTTTAAAATCAACCATGCAGTAAGCGTCAATCAGCAATTACTTGAACGTGGGATAATTGTGCGGCCGATCGCCAATTACGAATTGCCTGATTATTTACGGGTGAGCATCGGATTATTTTCTGAGAATCAACGCTTTTTACAAGCGATGGCATTAATAGTGAAAGACAATGACTGAATACGAAAAACAACAGCGCGCAAAACTGGCAACGGACGATGTTCGAATCCTTGAAATCAAAGCGCTGACCAAACCTGCCGAGATTATCGAAAGGTTAAAAGAAAGTGAAGTCAGCACTGAGAATATTTTAGCAACGCGTGCTGCTATTCATCGTGTATTGCATGGTGAAGACGACCGACTATTAGTTGTTGTTGGCCCTTGTTCTATACATGACACAAAAGCGGGGCTAGAATATGCCCGACGATTACTCAATATTCGTGAACATCTGTCAGATGATTTATTGATTGTAATGCGTGTTTACTTTGAAAAGCCAAGAACCACGGTGGGATGGAAAGGCTTAATCAATGATCCGCACTTAGATGGTAGTTATGATATCAATTTTGGTTTGGAAAAAGCTCGGCAGTTCCTGCTCGATGTGAATGAACTAGGCATGCCCGCGGGCATGGAGTTTTTAGACACGATTACGCCACAATACACGGCAGACTTGGTGAGCTGGGGTGCAATTGGAGCCCGTACAACAGAATCGCAAGTACATCGAGAGTTAGCCTCTGGCCTGTCTTGTCCTGTTGGTTTTAAGAATGGGACAGATGGTGGGGTGCGTGTTGCTATAGACGCAATTAAAACTGCAGGCAGCCCTCATCGCTTTTTATCCGTTACTAAAGATGGTGAATCTGCCATTATTGTGACTTCTGGCAACGAAGATTGCCATGTGATCTTGCGTGGTGGTGAAACGCCTAATTATTCAGCCAAGCATGTCAATGCCGTTGGCGAGCAGCTCATGACTTCTAAGCTACCAGTGAAAATGATGATTGACTGTAGCCACGCAAATAGTCAAAAGCAATATGAGCAACAAGTCAACGTAGCAGGTGAAATTGCAGCGCAAATTGCAGCGGGTGATGCGCGGATTGCAGGTGTGATGTTGGAATCGCATTTAAAAGCAGGCAAGCAAGCACATACGCCAGGGTGTGAACTGGTTTATGGCCAGTCTATTACGGATGGTTGTTTAGGCTGGGATGATACTGAAAATGTTTTAAATCATCTGGCAAAAGCCGTTCAGCAACGCCGAAAACGGTAATCATTATGTGAGGTTGAGTGTTTTTTTAAGCATCATGAAAATCACTAGCATGAACTCATTGAAGCTTGCAGGGGTGATTTGCAACCATTGCGTAAACTACATTCCATAATCAGACATCAATCAAGATGTTCCAGTACCAATTAACTTACAGGAGAAAGAGCATGTGGACAACACCAGCAGCTACTGAAATGCGTTTCGGATTTGAAGTAACAATGTACGTAATGAATAAGTAATTCGTACTCAACAGGCTGTCTTTTAGGTCAGCCTTTTTCATTTGTTAAGTTTATGCTTAAACTAACATAACCCTATAATTATTATCAAAAGAATCTCATGTATATACACATATTAGGCTCAGGCGCTGGCGGTGGATTTCCACAGTGGAACTGTAATTGTGAAAACTGCAAAGGTGTGCGTGCTGGCACGATTAAGGCGACACCACGTACTCAATCATCTATTGCTGTTAGCGCTAATGGCACTGACTGGATTTTATTCAACGCTTCACCAGATATTAAAAAACAATTGGACGATTTTCCTGCCCTTCAGCCTGCGCGCCAAGTGAGAGACACTGCGATTTCAGCGATTGTCATTACTGATGCGCAAATCGATCACGTAACAGGTCTATTAACCTTACGTGAACACAATAAACCATGGGAGATTTACTGTACGGATGCAGTCAAAGATGATTTAACAACCGGATTCCCAGTGTTTAATATCTTGGGTCATTTCCGTGGCATTAATCATCACGAAATTGCCACTGACCAAAGACCATTCACCATTCCAACAGCAGGAGGTATTGAATTCACTGCTGTACCATTATTAAGTAATGCACCACCGTATTCACCGCGAAGAGACAAAACAGTACCAGGTGATAACATTGGGATGCTGATTAAAGACACACGCTCTGGAAAGAGCTTGTTTTATGCGCCTGGTCTTGGTGTTGCAGAAGCGCATGTGTTGGAATACATGCGAAATGCAGATGCCATTTTAGTTGACGGTACTGTTTGGACCGATGATGAAATGGCCAATGAAGGTATAAGTGATAAGCGCGCAAGTGAAATGGGCCACTTAGACCAGTCTAGTGACGGTGGCATTATGAGCATCTTAAATGCTATGCAAAAACCACGTAAGATTTTAATTCATATCAATAATACCAATCCGATTCTGAATGAAGACTCACCTCAGCGCGCGACCTTGAATGCCGCAGGCATTGAAATCGCTTATGACGGTATGGATATTACCCTTTAGGAGAACCAAGCAATGAGCGAAACAAATAATAATTTGCAACCATGGTCACGCGAAGAGTTTGAAGAAAAGCTACGTGAAAAAGGTAGAGGTTATCATATTTATCATCCGTTTCACGTGATGATGTATGAAGGTAAATTAACTAAAGAACAGTTGCAATGTTGGGTAGCGAATCGATTTTACTATCAGATTGCAATCCCAATGAAAGATAGTGCGATTCTTTCAAACTGCCCAGATGTCGAAGTACGTAAACAGTGGATTGTGCGTATCACAGACCATGATGGTGTTGATGATGCGGTAGGCGGTATTGAAGCATGGATTCAATTAGGTAACGCGGTGGGATTGACACGTGAACAGGTAACCAGTTTGGAAATGGTAAGCCCAGGTGTGCGTTTTGCGGTTGATGCATATATTAATTTCGCTAAACAACGTCCTTGGCAAGAATCGGTATGCTCAAGTTTAACGGAATTGTTTGCACCACATATTCACCAACAACGCATTAGCTCATGGCCGCAAATGTACCCATGGATAGATGAAACTGGCTTAGTCTATTTCAAAAAACGCTTAACTGAAGCGCGTCGGGATGTAGAGCAGGGCTTGGGCGTAACGCTTGATTACTTTAGCACTTCACGTGCTATGCAAATGAAAGCGCTGGACATTTTACAGTTCAAACTGAATGTATTATGGGTGATTGCTGACTCTATTATGTTGGCTTCCACAACGATGACAACAGAAGGTGTTCCTTACACTCGTCAACCTGTAATTCGTATTGCTTAACAATAACCTTAAACAAAGAAACTATATGGCAGAAGAAATTAAACATTCAGACATTTACGATATTGCACTGCACCATCGTTTTCAATGGGAAGAAGCGCAGAGTAGTTACGTGATTCTGTTTCCAGAGGGTATGGTGAAATTACATGGTGGCGCAGGCGAGGTCATAAAATTAGTCGATGGCAAAGCCTCAGTTGGCGATATTGTTGCTATTTTGAAAGAGAAATTTCCACAAGCCGAAAACATCGAAGCCGACATCATTGGCATGTTTGAAATGGCTGTTGGCAAAGCTTGGTTAAGACAAGTTTAGTTAAATAACCGAGTATTTAGGAGTAACATATGACACAAAATTCATTAGGTGAATCAGCGGTGCAGCAAACCATACAAGCGCAAGCTAAAAACAATGGTGTGGCTGCCAACATTACACAAACGCAACCCTTGTGGTTGCTCGCAGAAGTGACCTATCGCTGTCCTTTGCATTGTGCTTTTTGTTACAACCCAACCGATTATGACAAACACACGCAGAACGAGTTATCGACCGAGCAGTGGATACAAGCACTGCGGGATGCACGTAAGATGGGCGCGATTCAGCTCGGCATTTCGGGTGGTGAGCCATTGTTGCGTGACGACATCGAAGAAATTGTTGTTGAGGCCAAAAATCTGGGCTACTACAGTAATTTAATTACTTCTGGTGTTGGCTTAACCGAAAAACGGATTCAAGCCTTTAAAGACGGCGGCTTGGACCATATCCAACTCTCGATGCATGATATTACAGAAGAAATCAATAATTTTATCACTAATACCAAAACCTTTGAGTTAAAGAAAAAAGTAGCTGCTATGATCAAAAATCATGGTTATCCTATGGTGCTGAATGTGGTGATTCATCGCTACAACATTGGCCATATGAAGGAAATTCTGGAAATGGCAGAAGCCTTAGGTGCGGATTATATAGAGTTAGCTAATACGCAATACTATGGTTGGTCTTTAGTTAATCGCAGTCAGCTGATGCCATTAAAAGAGCAGGTTGAGGAAGCGGAACGAATTACCAACGAATTCAGAGAAAAGTCTGGTAGTAAAATGAAGATTTTCTTCGTTGTACCTGATTATTTTGGCGATCGACCAAAAAAATGCATGAATGGTTGGGGTGAAGTCTTTATGATTGTTACCGCAAATGGTGATGTGCTGCCGTGCCACTCTGCCCGAGTGTTGCCGAATATGACTTTTCCAAACGTACGAGAAGACGGACTGGAGTATGCTTGGAAAGAGTCTCCAGCTTTTAATAAGTATCGTGGTGATGACTGGATGAAAGAGCCATGTCGTAGTTGTTCGGAAAAAGAAAATGATTTAGGTGGTTGCCGTTGCCAAGCCTTTTTATTATCAGGTGATGCCGAAAGCGCAGACCCTGTTTGCTCGTTATCGCCCAATCATCATTTAATCGAAAAAGCGATTGAAGATTCTAAAAATCCAGTTTTGTCTGAAAAACCAATTATTTTTAGAACCGATAAAAATTCTAAAAAATATGTCGCTGGGGACAAAGAGCGTATTGAAGATTTTCATGCATTGCCTTAGCCTGACGCTCGCCAATCTATTTGTGATGAACTAAGCAAGGCTGACAACAGCTTGTTTTTAGTTTGACGACCTCTACTTACATTGCATCATGTGCCTAAGGGCGGTTGAATCAGGGCCGCCGTCCTTGGTATTGGCTTGACGGTACTGCTCAATCTTTAGCCATCTGTAGACAAGGCCTTTGATTTTGTTAATATGACTTCAATAATAAAATTGAAAGATTTGATGTGCTCACTTGGTTTTCAAATCAAACATTGTCACTAGTTGATGAATGTTTGATTGAATGCGTAGGTGTAAGCTACTAATCGAAGCGCATCAAAGGCACGGTCAGATATGCTGATTCGGCTTATTTTTTTTAGGTAACCTCATTGATTATTACACTCGTTTTGGCAGCTTTAGCTGCGCTCGCGCCTTTTGCAATAGATACTTACTTGCCCGCATTTCATGTGATCGCCGAAACCTTAGGTGCCACTGATGTAGAGGTGCAACAAAGTCTTACCTTTTATCTGCTTCCTTATGCTGCCATGACGCTATGGCACGGGGCGATTTCAGATGCAATTGGTCGTATTGCAACCATCAAGTGGGGCCTAGCTATTTTTGTGGTCGCGAGTATTGGCTGTGCGCTAGCTACTAGTGTGGAAATGCTTTGGTTTTTCAGAGCGCTGCAAGGTGCTAGTGGTGGTGCGGGCAATACCGTTGCGCGCGCTATGGTGAGAGATTTATTTCAAGGTGCACAAGCGCAACGGGTAATGGCGAGCGTGCAAATGCTTTTTGGGATTGCACCAGCGGTTGCGCCCATTATTGGTGGAATTTTGTTGGGTATTAACTGGCAAATTATATTTATTTTCTTAGCAGTTTACTCTGCCGTTAGCTTGTGGGCTGCAATGCGATATTTGCCTGAAACAATGCCTGCCGAAAAACGCATGAAGCTTTCAGTTAAAAATGTCTTCAGTAGTTATAAAACAATTTTTAGTGACCGTGAATACACCAAGTTAATCATTGCCATTGGTGCCAACTTCTCAGGATTTTTTCTTTATGTGCTAGCAAGCCCTGTTTTTTTAGGTAAGCATTTAGCATTAGGTCCGCAAGAATATGGCTATTTATTTATTCCAACGGTGACAGGCATGATCTTAGGTTCTTGGTTAGCAAGACGAGCCGCAGGTAAGGTGGCGTCTTATAAAGTCGTGAAATTGTCTTATGCTTGGATGAGTTTAATGGCACTTATCAATCTTGTGGTGTGTTTTACACAGCCAGTGAGTTTAGTGGCCAACATTCTGCCAGTTGCACTGTTTAATATCGGCATGGCCATGTGTATGCCTATTTTATCAATTGCAGCTTTAGACCGACACGCTAAAATCCGTGGTACAGCAGCATCTGGACAAGCTTTTATGCAAATGCTGTTGTCAACAGTATCTGCTGGCATTGTTGTGCCCTATGTCTGGTACGCTCCTTCTGGCTTAGCGAGTGCTATGTTTGCTTATCTTGGCGTGAGTATCGTTGTCATCATGCAAACCCAGCTATGGAAATCCTCACAAATCAGACCATTAGCTTGATTGTTGCGAATGACCACCACAAGACTACATTCAAAATCGTCAGGGGCAACCTCTGAAGCTAAGGATTGTTAACCAACAAGTCGATTAAATATTAATTTGTTACTGCATGAGCTGGTTAAAAATGTAGAATACAGGTTACTTTTTTTATTATATGGAGTCACTTGCAGAAATGACAAACGACTTCATGTTTGAATGTTGAAGGCTACAAACTAATGGCACAAAAAGAATACGACGCGGACTCCGTTAAAGTGCTTCGCGGCTTAGAGCCTGTGCGCGCCAGACCAGGCATGTATACGCGTACTGATTCACCCACGCACATCGTGCAAGAAGTCATTGATAACGCAGCAGATGAAGCGCTTGGCGGTCATGCGACCAATATTCATGTGACCATCTATAAAGACGGTGCAGTACAGGTGTCAGATAATGGTCGCGGCATTCCAGTACAAATTCCCACAGGTGAAACACAAGCAGCGGTTGAATTGGTATTTGTGCAGCTTCATGCAGGCGGCAAATTTGACAAGGAAGATGAAAGTAGCTCCTATCGTTTTTCTGGTGGTTTGCATGGGGTCGGTGTGTCGGTGACGAATGCACTTTCAACCAGGTTAGAAGTACAAGTAAAACGCGACGGCAATATCTACCAAATTGCATTTGCAAATGGTGAACGTGTACAAGCGCTTGAAATAACGGGTAAGTGCGCAAAAAAAGACACAGGAACCTCAGTGAAATGTTGGCCAGACCCTCAATATTTTGATGCGCCTAGAGTCTCTCTTAGTCAGTTAGAGCATTTAATTAAATCCAAAGCCGTACTGCTACGTGGCGTCACAGTGACCTTATCAATTGAAAGTGAGAATGGCTTTGATGAAAAATCATGGACTTATACTGGCGGTTTACCACAATATCTCGATGAATTAATTGGTGAACGTCAAATGGAAGAAGGTCAAGAAGCGCCGATTCCTATTATTTCAGGCGAGTTTTATGCCGAAGAAAACGCCGATGCTGTATCCAAAGGAGAGGGCGCTATTTGGGCGCTATCGTTTGGCATGGGGGGTGGACGCGGTGAATCCTATGTAAACTTGATTCCAACACTCTCTGGAGGTACGCACGAAGCTGGCATGCGTAATGGTGTATTTGAAGCGGTTAAAACTTTTATGGAACATCACAGTATGATGCAACGTGGCGTCAAAATAAGCGCTGAAGATGTATGGAATAATGTTTGCTACGTTTTAGCAGCCAAGGTATTAGACCCGCAATTTCAAGGTCAAACGAAAGAAAAGCTGACCAATCGTGACGCCATGAAAATGATTGCAGCTTCGGTAAAGCCAATGATGGAAAACTGGCTGACGCAAAATATTGATTTTGCCAAACGCATATCAGACTTAGTCAATAGTACGGCAGCCGCTCGAAATAAATCCACCCAAAAAATTGAAAAGCGTAAAAGTACGGGGATTAATTTAATGCCTGCTAAACTGACTGACTGTGAAGCGGCTGGTACACTGGAAGCGGAACTCTTTTTGGTAGAAGGTGATTCAGCGGGTGGTAGCGCCAAGATGGGTCGTAATAACGAGTTTCAGTCGCTACTGCCCTTACGTGGCAAGGTGCTTAACACTTGGGAAGTAGAAGCTGGCCGAATCTTTGCTAACTCAGAAGTGCATGATATTTTTGTGGCGCTGGGCATTGAGCCACATACTATGCAAGATGAACCTGATTTTTCAGGCTTACGTTACGGAAAGTTATGTTTACTCTCAGATGCAGATGTTGATGGTTCGCATATTCAAGTCCTGCTACTCACTTTATTTTTAAAGCATGCGCCCAAGCTCATTGAGCGTGGCCATGTTTATATTTCACAACCACCGCTGTATCGTATCGATGTGCCCGCGCAAGGCAAGAATAAGCCGATTCGTAAGTTATACGTTGCAGACGACCTCGAGAAAATGGCAACGATAGAAAAGCTGAAACGAGAGGGAATTGATGAAGAAAAACTTTCGATTCAACGATTTAAAGGTCTAGGTGAAATGAATCCTGAGCAATTGTGGGAAACGACCTTATGCCCCGACACACGTCGGTTAATTCAAGTGCGATTGCCAGAAGAGGCATCTTCAGAAGCTTTTGATATGTTTAATATGCTGATGGCAAAAAACCAAGCACCAGCGCGTAAAGAATGGATAGAACGTCGCGGTAATGATGTGGAGGCAGATGTTTAATGAACGATATAACCGATATAACCAAGCTTGAACCTGATGATGACGCTGTCGCCATTGGCGCTTATGCAGAAGAAGCTTATCTATCCTACGCTATTTCTGTCGTAAAAGGCCGTGCCTTACCATCGGTCGAAGATGGTCAGAAACCAGTGCAACGTCGTATTTTATATGCGATGAAAGAAATGAACCTGGTCGCTGGTGCCAAGCCAGTTAAATCAGCTCGTGTGGTTGGTAATGTGTTGGGTATGTATCACCCACATGGCGATAGTTCGGCATATGAGGCGGCTGTGCGTTTAGCGCAAGACTTTACACTGCGCTATCCACTCATTGATGGCCAAGGTAACTTCGGCTCGCGTGATGGCGATGGCGCCGCCGCTATGCGTTACACTGAAATGCGTTTATCCCCAATTGCAGACTTATTACTGTCTGAAATTGACCGCGGAACGGTTGACTTCCAAAATAATTACGATGGTGCTTTTCAAGAACCAGTATTGTTGCCCGCACGCTTGCCGATGATGTTGCTCAATGGTGCTTCAGGTATTGCCGTGGGGATGGCAACAGA
>JAFMCM010000031.1 GCA_017857755.1 Methylophilaceae bacterium
TGAACTGAAGTAATCACGAATAGCACGAATGACCAAGCTGCCTTCTTGATAAATTAAGAAAGCGCCTTTTTGTTGCGTGGAGGCGCCTTCAATTGCTGTCCATAGTTGCAATAAGTAATTTAAATCCCATTGCAATTCTTCAGCTGTGCGGCCGATACCAGCAGTACGCGCGATGATGCTCATACCCTTAGGCATATCCAATGCAGCCATTGCGTCCCGTAACTCGTTGCGTTCTTCGCCTTCAACACGCCGTGACACGCCACCGCCACGAGGATTATTTGGCATTAAGACCAAATAGCGTCCAGCCAATGAAATGTAAGTCGTTAATGCTGCACCTTTGGTGCCACGTTCATCTTTATCGACTTGAATAATGAGCTCTTGACCTTCTTTAAGTACATCTTGAATGCGTACTTTGCCACCCTCAGGTTTGTTGCTAAAGTAAGCCCGTGAGATTTCTTTAAACGGTAAGAAGCCATGACGTTCAGTGCCGTAGTCGACAAAAGCCGCCTCTAACGAAGGCTCTATTCGAGTGATGACTCCTTTATAAATATTACTTTTGCGTTGCTCTTTGCCTGCGTGCTCGATATCTAAATCGATTAGCTTTTGGCCGTCAACAATAGCAACGCGTAGTTCTTCAGACTGCGTTGCGTTAAATAACATGCGTTTCATTTATTACTCCCGCGCATAGCAGGCAGACATGAAGAAAAAGAATAAAGCTCTGAAGGTGATGGGCACATTAAGTGACACCAGTATGGAATAAATAGGACCTAGCAGGGATGCTATTTTGATTTATACTGGGTGACATCAGGTTGTTATTACTGATGGTAATTAATCTTTTTTGGGCATGAATGTGCGCATGATGACTATTCGCTATTTTGTTGCGAACAATCCAGGGGATTAATTAATGAGTCACTTAAAATATAATAAAATGATGCCTGTTATCGTTATAAATTCGTTAAAATCGTATCTTCAGTAGCTTTAGTCGCACTTTATACTTTTTATCTGCGGCGGCTAGAGCGCAATTTTATTTTATCGCTACTTGAAATATGGCGAGCGGTATTAGCCAAATGTTCTTTATTAACTAATTGATTTTAATTAGTATCGTTAAAATAGTACTTGCCTAAATTTGAACGACACTAGAGTATAGGCGCAATTGAGATTTTAAGCAAAAAATATGTCACAAGTAAGTGAAAATAAACAGATAAGTGAACATGCTGTCGCACAAATATTGGTAGATGAAGCGAGTGAAGGTCAGCGCATTGATAACTTTTTAGCTAAAGTGCTAAAAGGTGTCCCTAAAAGTCATATCTATCGCATTTTGCGTAGTGGCGAAGTTCGGGTCAATAAGGGGCGGGTAGATGCGTCTCGTAAACTTGTTGTGCACGATGTGGTTAGAGTGCCACCAATCCGAGTGTCGATTAAGTCAACAGTTAACGACCATGCGACGCCTGTCATTTCCAAATTTGATGATGCGATTGTGTTTGAAGATGATGCGATGTTGGTGCTGAACAAACCAGCTGGTTTTGCTGTGCATGGAGGTAGTGGTGTCAGTCGTGGCGTCATTGAGCAATTGCGGTTAGAGCGACCAAAAGCGAAATTCTTAGAATTAGTCCATCGTTTAGATAGAGACACCTCAGGGGTTTTATTATTAGCCAAAAGACGTTCGGCTTTAGTCGCTTTGCATCAAGCTATTCGCGAAAATAAAACCGACAAACGCTATGCTGTTCTGGTTGCGGGCGAATGGGTGGCGAATAAAAAGCGAGTTGTATTAGATTTGCAAAAGTATCTATTACCGAACGGTGAGCGACGCGTCAATGTGGTGACGGACCGAGCTAAGGATAAGTTTAATGAAGCACAAGTTTCAGAAACCGTGTTTTATTTAAAGCAAGCATTTGAGGGGTTTACCTTATTAGAGGCGAAATTAATTACTGGGCGTACTCATCAATTAAGAGTGCAATTGGCGCATTTGGGTTTTCCAATTGTTGGGGATGATAAGTATGGTGATTTTGAATTGAATAAGGCATTACAAAAACAAGGACTGAAACGCATGTTTTTGCACTCCATTGAAACTAAACTCAACCATCCGCTTAATCATGAGCGTTTGCATTTAGTCGCGCCTTTGCCTAAAGTCTTAGCGCAATTTATTGCAACATTAACTAAAAAATTAGTTGATTAATCACAAGAGAATAACAGATTGATTAGAAACAAAGAAAAGCAGTTTGATTTAATCGTATGGGATTGGGATGGTACTTTGGCCGATTCGACGGGGCTGATTGCGCTGGCATTGGTTGAGGCATCTGAACAGGTTGGTTTGACTAAATTGGATTTGCAGCAAGCACGGCAGGTGATTGGTTTGGGTTTGCGAGAGGCGATTAATACGCTGTTTGGCCAAATTTCAGATGCGCAATCAAAAGCTTTAGCAAAACAATACGCGGCCAATTATTATGCAGGAGAACAAAATATTCCGTTATTTGATGGAGCGGCTTCTCTATTGGCCGAGTTAAGTCGGCGTGGATATAAACAAGCTGTTGCAACTGGAAAAGGTAGGCGAGGCCTGAACCTTGCTTTAGCTAACTCAGGGCTGACTAAGTTTATTCAAGCATCACGCACGGTAGATGAGTGCTTTTCAAAACCACATCCGCAAATGTTAGATGAATTAATGGACGAATTTGTCGTCACTCCAGAGCGTACCTTGATGATAGGTGATAGCACTTATGATTTGCAAATGGCGCAAAACGCGGGCGTACAATGTTTGGCCGTCACATTCGGAGCGCATGCCAGTCAGCAATTACTAGCATTTCACCCTAAGGGTATTTTTAAGACATTTAATGAACTAAGTGAATGGTTATTGCAAAATGCATAAACAGAATAAAATTATTTTTAATAGTGATGAGTTGCATGAGCAATCAACTGGCTTACGCTTTGATTTGACGCACTTAGGTGCGCAAGCCACTGGTTTTTTGATTCGATTTAATCATCAACCCTATGCTTACGTGAATCAATGCGCCCATATGCCTGTTGAGTTGGATTGGAATGAAGGAGAATTTTTTACTGCCCAGAAAGATTTTTTAATTTGTGCAACGCATGGTGCATGCTATGAGCCGCAGACAGGCGAATGTGTGTTTGGTCCATGCAAAGGCAAGCAATTACAGGCATTAAAAGTGACAGAAGAGAATAATCAAATCATCATCCATCTTGATGTGTAAAGCAGGGCTTGTCAGGATTAAATTAGATATTGTGAAATCAATTGAAATAGGAAAATAAAATATGGCAGAAGAATCAAATATGCAAGACAGTCGGTGGCAAAAAGATGTGATTGAAAAGTTAGTGATGTCTAGTCTGAAGGAGCAAAAGACCGCTAGACGGTGGGGCATTCTCTTTAAAATGCTGACTTTTATCTATTTATTTACCATTCTAGCTTATGCCCTAGGCTGGGCAGTCAAAGAAGGTAAATCTGCTGTTAGCGAGCATACTGCATTGATTGATGTTGCTGGCGTGATTATGCCTGGCGGTGAGGTGAATGCTGAGTCGTTTACGGGTAGCTTGGCTGACGCATATGATAATAAAGGTACAAAGGGCATTATTTTACGGATTAACAGCCCTGGCGGCAGCCCAGTGCAAGCTGGCATGATTAACGAGGAAATCAAACGTCAAAAGAAATTACATCCAAAGATTCCAGTTTATGCAGTCGTTGAAGATATTTGCGCCTCAGGAGGCTACTATATCGCGGCGGCGGCAGATAAAATTTATGTCGATAAGGCGAGTATTGTTGGCTCCATTGGCGTGTTGATGGATGGCTATGGCTTTACTGGCATCATGCAAAAAGTCGGGGTTGAACGTCGCTTATTGACTGCAGGCAAAAATAAAGCCATGCTGGATCCTTTTTCACCAGTGAACCCTGAACATAAAGCCTATGCGCAAACGATGTTAAATCAGATTCATGAGCAATTTAAAACAGTCGTAAGAGAAGGGCGTGGCAAGCGTTTAAATGAAACAGATGAAACTTTTAGCGGGCTATTTTGGAGCGGTGAAGAAAGCATCAAGATTGGTTTAGCCGACGCCTTTGGTAGTGCCGATTACGTGGCACGCGAAGTGATTAAACAAGCGGAGATTGTCGATTTTACTTATCAAGAAACCTTTGCGGATCGTTTTGCTAAAAGATTGGGTGCGAGTATCGCTAAACATATTGGGTTTGATGTTGAGGCGACAGGTATCAAATTGCGCTAAATTTGACTAGCAAGTTACCTGTTTCTAGGTGGTCAAAGACAATAAAAAAGCTGGGATTTCCCAGCTTTTTTATTGTGCAGCTCTGTGTGTCTGATTCAACAGCTAATTCAATCACTGGTTCGACTTCATGTAGTTAATTAGTCCATTCGTTGAGCTGTCGTAGTTGCTTACGATTTCATCGTTATTTAGCTGCGGCAGAATTTGGCTAGCAATTTGTTTGCCGTACTCCACCCCCCATTGGTCGTAACTATTAATATCCCAAATCATGCCTTGGACAAAAATCTTGTGTTCATATAAAGCAATGAGTCGACCGAGTGTGTTTGGCGTTAATTGGTTAAACAGGATAGAAGTGGTTGGACGATTACCTTCAAAAATTTTATGTGGTAATAGCTTCTCTAAAGCATCACCTGATAAACCTTGTTTTTCTAGTTCAGCACGGGCTTCTTGTTTGGTTTTGCCCAACATAAGTGCCTGAGTTTGTGCTAAAAAGTTCGCCAATAAAATTTTATGGTGCTCAATCCCATTTGAACCGACGGTGTAATGGCTATGTATTGGCATTAAAAAGTCAGCTGGAATGATTTGTGTGCCTTGATGAATCAGTTGGTAAAACGCATGTTGACCGTTTGTCCCAGCCTCACCCCAAATCACAGGCCCTGTTTTGTAATGAACGCGTTCACCGTCTCGGCACATGAACTTGCCATTACTTTCCATATCCGCTTGCTGCATATAGGCAGGGAAGCGTGCCATGCCTTGGTCGTAAGGCAAAATAGCGTACGAGTCTGCATGGAAAAAATTGTTATACCAAACACCGATTAAGGCCATGAGGACAGGTATATTTTGCTCTAATGGTGCTGTTCTGAAGTGGTTGTCCATTTCATGGCCGCCAGCTAATAAGGCCTCAAAATGGTCCATACCAACATAAAGCGCAATGGATAGACCAATCGCTGACCATAATGAGTAACGTCCGCCAACCCAGTCCCAAAATTCAAACATATTGGCGCCGTCTATACCAAACGCTGTTACCGCTTGTGCGTTGGTTGATAAGGCCACAAAATGTTTCGCGACGTGGCTGTCGTCTTGAGCGCTTTGTAAAAACCAGGCGCGAGCTGAGCGCGCATTTGTCATGGTTTCTTGTGTAGTAAATGTTTTGGATGCAACAATAAATAAAGTGGTCTCTGGATTGCATTTTTCTAAGGCACGCATTAAATGGGCGCCATCAATATTCGAGACAAAATGGACGCTCAAATCAGGACTAGCATAGGGTTTTAAGGCATCACAAACCATGACTGGCCCCAAATCGGAACCACCGATACCAATATTCACAATATCGGTAATCCGTTTGCCTGTGTAGCCTGTCCATTCGCCGCTACGTACTTTATCTGAGAAGGTGCGCATTTGTGCTAAGACGGCATTAACGGCTGGCATTACATCATGACCATCGACATAAACCGGCGTGTTGCTGCGGTTGCGTAAGGCGGTGTGTAATACGGCTCTATCTTCGGTGATGTTAATTTTTTCACCAGAAAACATGCGCTCACGCCATTCTTCAATTTTTGCTTCACGCGCTAATTGAAACAGTAACGCCAATGATTCATGTGTAATACGATGTTTTGAATAATCGAATAGCATGTCATCAAGCGTTAAGCTAAATTGTTCAAAACGGGTAGCATCCGCTTCAAACAAGCTGCGCATATGCAGATCGGCAATCGTTTCTTGATGTTTATAAAGTGCTTTCCAGCTTGGGTGTTGGGTTAATCGTGCCATTTATTAATCTATTTTTTTCTAGTAATGTAAATTGATTGATTCTATCTATTGATTGTTAATTTATTGTGATTATAAGGCCCGCTAATGGCGGAACATTAATCACAATTGAATGAGGTTGATTCATCCATGCAATATTTTCAGATGGTATATTGTGACCATTGCTCATATTGCTACCACTGTAAAAGCTGGCATCTGTATTCAATAATTCTTCATATTGGCCCGCCACTGGCACACCAACACGCTGTCCATATCTTGGGATAGGTGTAAAATTTAGCACTATTATAGCAAAACTCTGATCAGTTCCACGTCTGATAAAGCTGAGCGTTGATTGTTCAGCATCTTGGCAGGCTAACCATTCAAATCCTGCAGGTTCGAAGTCTAGCGCATAGAGGGCGGCTTGCGATTGATATAAGACATTCAAGTCGCAGTTTAATCGCTTGATACCAAGATGATACGCGTGGTTAGGGTTGGCATCATTGAGTAGGTGCCAGTCTAGGCTTGCGTTAACATTCCATTCGCTGGACTGAGCAAACTCATTTCCCATAAAATTTAATTTTTTACCAGGTGAAGTCATTTGTAAACAAATGAGTAAGCGTAAATTTGCAAACTGTTGCCACTCATCGCCTGGCATTTTATTGAGCAAAGATTTTTTTCCATGCACGACTTCATCATGTGAAAACGGTAGCACGAAGTTTTCGCTATAAGCGTAGAGTTGGCCAAACGTGAGTTTGTTGTGCTGATATTTACGGTTAATAGGGTCTTCTTGCATATAGCTGAGCGTATCGTTCATCCAGCCCATATTCCATTTCATACTAAAACCTAAACCATCCGCATAAACGGGTCTTGAAACGCCGGGCCATGCGGTTGATTCTTCTGCAATCGTCAATACCCCAGGAAAGTCCGCGCCAACCATTATGTTGAGTTGTTTAAAAAAAGCTATTACATCTAGATTTTCTCTGCCACCATATTGATTGGGTAACCATTGGTCTGGTTTGCGTGAGTAATCTAAATAAAGCATAGAGGCCACAGCATCTACACGTAAGCCGTCAAAATGAAATTCATTGAGCCAAAAATAAGCATTGCTAATTAGAAAATTGCGCACCTCATTGCGGCCATAGTTGAAAATATAAGTCCCCCAATCCTGATGCTCGCCTAATCTAGGGTCCTCATGTTCATACAGGGCAGTGCCATCAAACCGCGCCAAAGCCCAATCATCTTTGGGAAAATGGCCAGGTACCCAGTCTAGAATAACGCCTATATTGGCCTGATGGAAAGCATCGATTAAAAATCGCAAATCATCAGGCGAGCCAAAACGGTTCGTTACGCCAAAGTAACCAGTTGTTTGATAGCCCCAAGATTCATTGAGCGGATGTTCTGTAATCGGCAATAACTCAACATGGGTATAGCCCATTTCAACCACATGAGGCACCAGCGTTTCAGCGAGCGTTCTGTAGCTAAGAAAGTGACCTTGCGCATCGCGTTGCCAGCTACCTAAATGTACCTCATAGCAATTAAAAGGAGCGTGAAGCCAGTCGTGTGTTTGTCTGCTTTTAAGCCAATGCGCATCTGCCCATTGATGCGTGCTTGTGCTAATTTTGGTTGCAGTACCTGGCCGCTGTTCATATTCAAAACCATATGGGTCTGTTTTCTTTAACACCTGACCAGTATGGCGGTTACGGATTTCAAATTGATATAAATCATGATTGCTTAAATGCGGAATAAACA
The DNA here is from genome assembly GCA_017857755.1 of Methylophilaceae bacterium. Lineage (GTDB taxonomy): Bacteria > Pseudomonadota > Gammaproteobacteria > Burkholderiales > Methylophilaceae. Next base: position 7,717 of record JAFMCM010000031.1, read on the forward strand.
ACTCCCATACACCGCTGCCACCTAAGGTACGCATGCTATGTATACGGCCATCCCAGTCATTAAAACTACCAATGACACTGACTCTTTCCGCGTTGGGTGCCCAAACCGCAAACCGTACGCCATCAACGCCTTGTTGCGTTAAGCAGTGTGCACCAAGCATTTTATAAGCTTGTTTTAATTTGCCTTCTGCGAACAAATGCAAATCATCTTGGCTTATGCTGCTAGCAAAAGTATAGGAATCATAAATTTCAAAAATATGATGATTGACCTCTATCTGTAATAGGCAGGGGGTCTGAATTACTGATTCGCTAGTCAGCGTAAAAAGCGGCTTGCCCACGACCTGTTTAAGCTGCACCCATTTTTCGGCAATTTTTACTGCTACTTTACTGGCGCGAGGATGGAAAAAACGCAATAAATAAGCACCTTCTTGTTGGTGAACACCTAGAAAGCTGAAGGGGTCGTGATGGCGGGCGTCTAAAATTTTTTGTAATTGTTGGTCACTCTTTGTCATGGCAATTTTGATTTCTCACTCGCACAAAATTTTCAAATAATTGTCAATTATCGCTGTTAAAGTGGATTGTATTAATGTAATGTGATTATAGAGCAGAAGTCGTTTCATATGCTGCTTAATTACTGGCTTTATTAGGATTGAAGAATGGCTACTCAACAAGTGAAAGACAAACAAAAAATAGGCACTCGACCTGAACAGCAAACTGATCGTTTTATCAGTAATTTAACTAAAAATACCGTCGCGGTTATCTTGGCTGGTGGTCGTGGTAGTCGACTCAAAAACCTAACAGATTGGCGCGCAAAGCCTGCAGTGCAATTTGGCGGTAAATATCGGATTATTGACTTTCCATTATCCAATTGCATTAACTCAGGTATTCGGCGGATTAATATTGCCACCCAATACAAAGCGCATAGTCTTATCCAACATATCCAACGTGGTTGGGGGTTTTTGCGCGGTGAGTTTAACGAGTATGTCAATATTCTTCCTGCGCAACAACGCTTATCTGAGCAGTGGTATAGAGGAACAGCGGATGCTGTCTACCAGAATTTAGACTTATTGCGTGAAGGTGGAGGTGAATATGTTTTGCTGTTAGCTGGCGACCATATTTATAAAATGGATTATGGCAAAATGCTGGCGACCCATGCCACAAGCAACGCTGATATGACTATTGCTTGTATTAATGTCCCACTAGAAGAGGCAAAGAGTTTTGGTGTTGTGATGGTCGACCAATCAGACCGCGTTGTTGGCTTCTCGGAAAAGCCAGCAAATCCAGAGGCTATACCAACAGATCCAACGCAAGCTTTTGCTAGCATGGGTGTTTATATTTTCAATGCAAAATTTCTTTTTGAGCAATTGGTTCGAGATGCTGATGACCCCAAGTCATCACACGATTTTGGTAGCGACATCATTCCGCATGTCATCAAAAAATATCACGTTCAAGCGCATCGATTCACTGATAGTTGCGTTGGACAAAATGATAATTATTATTGGCGAGATGTTGGCACAATTGACGCCTATTGGGAAGCCAATATGGAGTTAACTAAAGTCGTTCCTGAGTTAAATTTATATGACAGAGAATGGCCGATTTGGACCTACCAAGAACAGCTGCCGCCAGCGAAATTTGTATTTAATGATGAAGGTCGGGCAGGAAAAGCAACAGACTCATTAGTGTCAGGCGGGTGTTTAATTAGTGGCTCCAGTGTTACAAATTCAGTCTTGTTTTCCGATGTACGTGTAGATGATTATGCATCAATAGAAGGTTCGGTGATCTTGCCAAAATCAACGATTAATAGCAATGTAGTGCTTAAAAACGTGGTGATTGATCGTGGTTGTAATATTCCTTCGGGCATGCAAATAGGGGTAGATTTGGCATTAGATGCAAAACGTTTTTATGTTTCTGAGCAGGGGATTGTGCTGGTGACACCAGACATGTTGGGGCAAGATTTATATAGAGTTATATGATAAGAAACATTGTGTTGATGTTTTTTTTAATGTAATTTCTTAGGATTTTTATGGTCATACAAGCGCCCAAGCTCCATCTCAACTTATATTGGCATCTGCACCAGCCAGACTATCGTGATTTAAGCACTGGTGAATACGTCTTACCTTGGACCTATTTGCATGCCATCAAAGATTATAGCGATATGGTCTTTCATTTAGAGCAAAACCCCCAAGCCCGTGTTAGCTTTAATTTTGTGCCTATATTGGTCGAGCAGCTACTCGACTATTCGCAACAGTTGGAAAGCGACCATAGTCCCGACCCTTTACTGGCACTATTAACTCATTCAGATTTATCCAAAATTGGTAAAGGTGGCTGTCAGCTAATCGTGCAAAGCTGCTTTAAAGCCCATCATGAAAAGATGTTAAGTCCTTTTCCACACTATCAACGCCTACTGAATATTTATCAACAAGTCGAACCATTAATGACGGAAAGTGATGATTTTCATTATTTGTCACCGCAATACAAAGCCGATTTATTGGTTTGGTACCACCTAGCATGGTGTGGTGAAAGTTTACGCCAAGGGAGTACAGTCATTCAACGTTTGATGGCAAAAGGCGTTTTATTTACGCTTGAAGACAGAAAAGCATTATTGATAGAAATTAAAAATACGATAAAGGGACTGGTTCCACGTTACAAAGCCTTAATGCAAAGTGGTCAAATCGAGATTTCAACCACGCCTTATTACCATCCAATATTACCTTTATTGATGGACTTTAATGCAACAAAAGATGCAATGCCAACAGCGCCGTTACCTGACTCGCCGCAATATTCAGGTGGCGCCAACCGTGCGAAAGTGCATGTTGAAGCTGCCCAACAATATCATGCGCAAATCTTTGGCAATTTTCCCCATGGCATGTGGCCAGCTGAAGGTGGGGTATCCCACGCTGCGCTATCTTTAATGGCTGAACATGGTGTGAAATGGGCTGCAACTGGGCAAGCAGTACTAGCAAATAGCTTAATAAAGTCGGGTCAAAATGCCGTTGATCAACATGACTATCTCTATCAGCCATACCGTGTTACGAATGGTCAAGATGATATTTTATGTTTTTTTAGAGATGACAATTTGTCAGACAAAATTGGGTTTGAATACGCCAAAATGCATGCTTCGGATGCGGTAAAAGACTTTATCAATCATCTAGAAACGATCCGCAATCACAACCCAAAAAAACCAAAAGTAGTGAGTGTTATTTTAGATGGTGAGAATGCTTGGGAATATTATCCCTATAACGGCTACTACTTTCTGAAAGAATTATATGAGGCCCTTGCAGATCATCCGCATATCACCATGTCGACTTTTAACGATATCCTTGAACTGATCAAGTCGGATCAGCTTCCTAAAGCCAATGTGTTACCACAAATAGCAGCTGGTAGTTGGGTGTATGGTACTTTTAGCACATGGATAGGCAGTGTCGATAAGAATGCTGCTTGGGATTTGTTGTGCGATGCCAAAAAGGTCTATGACGCGATTATCCACACTTTAGAGATTGACAAACAGACGGCTTGTGAACGTCAACTTGCCATCTGTGAAGGCTCAGATTGGTTTTGGTGGTTTGGCGACTACAACGCAACAGAAAGCGTCAAAAGTTTTGACCAGCTTTATCGTAGAAACTTAATCAATCTATATGAATTGCTAGGTCAAGAAATACCAAGCGAATTGTACAAAGAAATTAGTCAAGGCGGGGAGGATTCGGAAAATGCAGGAACCATGCGAAGAGGCCAAGAAAACTGATCCGCCTGTTAGAAGTCGTCAAGCGGGTGTTTTATTACATATTAGTTCGCTTCCGTCTGGTAATTTAGGCCAAGATGCCTATCAATTTGTTGATTTTTTAGCGGCCAGTGGTGCTAGTGTTTGGCAGACGTTACCCATCAATATGCCCCATGCCGATCAATCACCCTATCAATGTCTATCCGCCTTTGCTGGCAATACGGCTTTTATTAGCTTGCCGCTGTTAATGCAAGCGGGCTTGCTTGCTGAATCAGATCTTAGTCTTGAGCATGAGCAAGCGCTTGGCCTGGCTTATCAACAGAGTGTCAAAAAAAGCGATCTAGCCGCGTTTAATCAATTTTGTGACGCCCATCAATACTGGTTAAATGACTTCGCACTTTATTGTGTTTTGCGACAGCACTTTCATTTAGCCAGCTGGCATGCATGGGATGAGCCATACAAAAACCGCGACCGTGACGCGCTGCAAGCTTTTCAAATCAATCATGCAACCGCAATCGCGACAATTAAATTTAATCAATATCTGTTTTTTAAACAATGGGATAAGCTGAAAAGTTATGCCAATGCCAAACAAGTCAGCTTGTTTGGCGATCTTCCTATTTTTGTTGCATACGATAGTGCAGATGTCTGGGCAAAACCACATTTATTTAAACTGGATGACAACAATGCCATGACCGTGGTTGCTGGCGTGCCGCCAGATTATTTTTCTGAAACAGGGCAACGTTGGGGTAATCCGCACTATCGTTGGGAAGCCATGCAAGATGACCATTATGCATGGTGGGTAGCCCGCATGCGTACCCAATCCACTTTATTCGACTTGGTCAGAATTGATCACTTTAGAGGATTAGAAGCGGCATGGGAGATTCCAACCGAGGAAGAAACCGCGATGAATGGTCATTGGGTTTCTGCGCCTGGTGATGCGTTACTAGCCGCGATTGATGCCCAATGTCTGCCTATTGATTTGGTCGCTGAAGACCTAGGTATTATTACGCCAGCAGTGAATGCATTAAGGCTAAAATACAATATGCCTGGTATGAAAATTCTTCAATTTGCGTTTGGTGGGGATCAAAGCAATCCCTATTTGCCTCAGAATATTGAGGAAAATAGCGTTGTCTACACTGGGACACATGACAATAACACCACACTTGGCTGGTACGCACAAGCCGATGAGCAGACCAAAAATCACTTGCATCAGTATTTAAATAATCATGAACCAAAAATGCCAAACGCCTTCATTCAATTAGCTTTCTCAACGGCGGCCAAGTTGGCCATTATTCCGATGCAAGATATTTTGGCTTTAGATGGTAAAAGCCGTATGAATACACCTGGCACCATTGTGGGCAACTGGGCATGGCGCTTTATTTGGGATCAACTTAGCGATCAACATCAAGCACAATTTAAACAAGCGGTTCATCAAGCAGGACGAAGCAGTCATGATTAAAACAATGGGTATTGATGTTGGCGGGACGAATCTGCGCATCGGCGTGTTTGATGATCTGCATTTAATCGAGGAAGTGCGTATTCAAGCAGACTTCTCACGCATTTGTAATAACAATCCGCCAGAAAAAGCTTGGCAAAGCATCCTTAGCGTCATGGCCCAAGGCATACAGAGCGTTTTAAGGCAACATCATGAGATCCATCATATTGGTATTGGCTTTCCTGGGTTTATTGATCCTGACACACAGGTCATCGCACAATCACCCAACTTACCTGGCTTAACGCACGTTAATTTAGCGAATGATCTGACCGCTTTAGTCCAGAAAAAAGTCATTATCATTAACGATGCTAATGCCGCCGCGTTGGGAGAATATTATCTTGCTGGCAAGCCAGCAACAGGCTTGATTTACCTTGGCCTGGGCACAGGTGTTGGTGGCGGACTCATCTTAAATGGTCAACCATATGTTGGCCATCACGGCTGTGCCATGGAAGTCGGGCATCTCATGGTTGTACCAGAAGGCCGCTTATGCGGCTGTGGTAATGTCGGCTGTATGGAACAATACGCATCAGCAAGTGGCGTAAGTTTAAGTTACGAAGAAAGCACAAAGCAAACATTAAGTGCTGTAGCAATTGCCAGTCTAGCCACGGCAGGCGATCGGGATGCTATTCAGGCCTATACAATCGCCGCACACACCTTAGCCCAAGCACTGGCTACGACTTTAAAAATCATTGATGTCCAGCACGTTGTGATTGGTGGCGGGATGGCGGGCGCTTGGCCGCTAATGGAAACAGCTTTTCAACAGCGACTCAATCACGATTTAATGCCAGTATTACGTCAAAAAACCAACATTCAACTATCCAATGCCCAAGATAGAGCTGGCATGCTTGGTGCTGCTCAGCTATCTGTCACACAATCAATAGGATCGATAGAGTGAATAACAGCCAGCTAGACACATTGATCTGGTCAAAGAGTAAGCTAACCATCGGAATTAACAAGGAGGATTAATGACTAAGTTTGATAAGTATCGGGTAAGACCCAATGTACCGTTTTCATGGGCGGAGATTAAGCCTGATGATCGTTCAGAGCGCGGAGAAAGTAAAGCTTCTGATTGGGAGATGCTGACTCAGATTGGGACTGAGATCAACGCCTTGCATGACATCATGGTTGCACAGGGTAAGCATAAGCTCTTATTGATTTTGCAGGGCATGGATACGAGTGGTAAAGATGGTGCGGTTAAGCATCTGTTTAGCTATTGTAATCCCTTGGGAATTCGGTTAACGAGTTTTAAAAAACCAACCGATGAGGAATTGGCCCATGATTTTTTGTGGCGTGCGCATGCGCGTGTCCCTAAAAATGGTGAAATTACGATTTTTAATCGCAGCCACTATGAAGATGTATTGATTACACGAGTGCATGGATGGATTGATGCCAGCACCTGCCAGCAGCGTTATGCGCAGATTAGCGATTTTGAGCGCATGCTGGTAGAAAACGGCACAACCATCATCAAATGTTTTTTGTATCTATCTAAAGCAGCGCAAAAAGAGCGCTTGATAGCGCGGTTAACCAGGGAAGATAAAGCTTGGAAGTTCAAACCTGACGATTTAGTTGAGCGTGATTTGTGGTTGGATTATATGCAGGCTTATCAAGATGCATTAGAGGCGACATCAACCGATGATGCGCCTTGGTATGTGATTCCCGCCGACTCTAAAACCAATCGCAATTTATTGATTTCTGGTATTTTATTAGAGGCGTTGCAAGGTTTGGCGTTGGCGTATCGGCCATTGCCAGCAAGCTATAAGAACATTGTAGTGAAAGACTGATTGGCATTATTGGTTTGGTTTAAGTCGGTTATAATGCAAGCATGACTCAGATAGACATTTTAATTGGTTTGGTTTTTTTACTGGTGATACTAGTCGCTTGGCTGCTTTGGCAGACATCGCATAGTGACAAAGGCGCTCCAGCATGGCAAAGCTTGATATTGCAAAACCTAGAAGAAAAGCATCGTAGCATGCTGATGGATATCAATAATGGTTTAAATAGATTGGGCGACCGTTTAAATCAGAGTGCGCAAGAAGGTAGCGAGCGATTAAAAACCAGTGTCGCGCAAGAACTTAACGCTACCCGCGAAGCCATGCAAAGACTCCAGCTTGAGCAAAGTAATCATCTATCGCAAACACGAGAGTCGGTCATTGAGAAATTACACACCACGTTGGCAGAGCAGGGCACAGCGCAGCAGTCGTTAATTAACGACACCATGCTCAAAGCGACCACAACGCTGACGCAAAGCATCCAGCGCCTAACTCAAATTGTGGATGCACGCTTAGAAGAAATTGGCGGTAAAGTGTCCGAGCGTTTGGAAGAGGGCTTTAAAAAAACCAACGAAACTTTTGTGAGCGTGATGGAGCGGTTAGCAACCATTGATGAAGCTCAGAAGAAAATTGATGGATTAAGTACCAATATGGTCAGCTTGCAAGAGCTGCTGGGTGACAAAAAAAGCCGCGGTGCTTTTGGCGAAGTGCAATTAGAAGGCCTGATTCGTAATGTGTTGCCAGAGCAAAGCTTTAAGATGCAATACAGTTTTGAAAACGGCACCCGAGTTGATTGTGCATTGTTCTTGCCTGAGCCGACGGGAACAGTAGCAGTTGATAGTAAATTTCCGTTAGAAAATTATCACCGTATGTTTGACAAGACCCTGAGCGATTTAGATCAAGCGGCGGCGGCTAAATTATTTAAAGCTGATGTAAAACGGCATGTCGATGATATCGCCAGTAAATATATTATCCCGAATGTCACATCCGATGGTGCAGTCATGTTTATCCCCGCAGAGGCGGTATTTGCGGAGATTCACGCTTATCACCCTGATGTGATTGATTATGCGATGAATAAGCGAGTTTGGGTGGTTTCACCAACGACCTTGATGGCTGTGCTTAATACGGCGCGCGCCGTATTAAAAGACGTAGAAATGCGTAAACAAGTCCATATTATTAAAGATGAACTGGGTAAACTAAGTGGTGACTTTAAGCGATTTGATGCACGCATGAAAAAGCTCGCGGATCATATTCGGATGGCGAATGATGATGCAGAAGAAGTGCATAAAAGTAGTCGCAAAATTACAGGGGCTTTTGCCCGTATTGAGCGAGTAGAGTTGAGTGACGTCCCTGTTGATTTGCTTGACGTTGTTGATGATGACTAATTAATCTAATAAATTAAATAAAGCCTATAACATAATGAATATAAAAGTATTATATTTCGCAAGAATTAAAGAGTCGGTTAATTATTCAACAGAAGAGATTGCTCTGCCCGTGGATATTTCAAATATCAATACTCTCAAAGCCTTTTTAGCAAAACGAGGTGAAATCTGGGCCGACCTCTTTAGTGGTAAACAAGTCGTGAGAGCGGCGATTAACCATGAGTTGGTGGATGACATGATGGCGATTCATGATGGCGATGAAGTGGCTTTTTTTCCGCCAGTTACAGGTGGGTAATCCAAGCGTGATGCTATGAGTGTACGCGTTCAAACCGCTGATTTTGATGTCGCAGCAGCCTTAGCTGAAATGCGTTTGGCCAGTGCCGATATTGGGGCTGTGGTCAGCTTTATCGGACAAGTACGCGACATTAATGATGGGGACACCGTCAATACGCTTACCCTAGAGCATTATCCACAGATGACAGAGCGTATGTTGGCATCGATTGAAAAAGAAGCCCAATCCCGCTGGAATATTGTAAATAGTTTGATTATTCATCGTGTAGGTACCCTCAAACCGCTTGATCAAATTGTCTTGGTTGCGGTGGCTAGTGCGCATAGAGGCGATGCCTTCAAAGCATGTGAATTTATGATGGATTATTTAAAAAACCAAGCACCATTTTGGAAGAAAGAATCAACACCAGATGGCGAACGTTGGATAGAAGCAAAAACCAGTGATACAGAGGCACAAGAACGCTGGCAACAATCATGATGAGGCGACAGAAAAAAACAGTATGCAAATTTTAAATGAACAAGCCCTCAATGCGAGCGTGCCTTTACATGATTTATCATTCAAGACGACTCAAGAATTAATTGATTCACAAGCGCATCAAGCAGACCATCAGCCGCATGTACATGGCTGGATCGCGCAAGCAGAAGCCAAAAAAGCGGCCATGTTTGGTTTACGCATGCGCCAAGCAGGCTTTAATATGTTGGTGCTTGGGCAACACGGCAGTGGGCGAACTTCATTGATGCAAAGCGCCATGCAACAAGTGGCAAAAGAAACAGGTGCACAATTGCAAGACTTGGTGGCGGTTTACCACTTTCATCAAGCCAATCAACCCTTTTTAATGAAGTTGCCTGTGGGCTTAGGGGTCAAGTTATCGGCGCAAATGGATATATTTTCACGGGCATTTATGGCTGAATTAGCCACGCTGATGACCATTAAAGACAAAGCTGAAGTCCTGCGCAAAGCCGAAGTTTGGCTGCAAGACGCAGTGCAAGCATTAACAGCGTTAGCAGACAATCATGCACCGTTAATGCGCTATATTGAACTGGTTAAAAAAGACGTGATCAGTTTCTTGAAAGTCTATCCCATGCCCGCTAGTAATGACGTTGAAGGCGCGTTAGAGGCTTTGTTAAGTGATGGTTTCTTAAGTCGCTTTAGAGTCAATGTGTTAGTGGATAATCGAAACGCAGCCGAGCAGGGCTTATTACAGCCTGTGGTTTACGACAATGACCCTAGCTATCAGTCTTTATTTGGCAGCTTAGAAACAGGTGCAGAGCAGCCACACGAATTTTTACGCTTAAGAGCGGGCAAACTGCATCAAGCTGACGGTGGCATGTTATTAGTGCAGTTGCGAGATATTTTGAATGACGAGCAAAACGGCGCGCAAATGATTGAAAAGCTTTATCGCTTTTTACGCAATGGCACATTGCAGTTTGAAGATGCGGCTGGAAGCGGTCAAAGTGCGGGCTATGTTTTAGCAAACACCTTAATCCCATTACGCGTTAAATTGGTACTAGTAGCCATGCGTGAGGATTTCTATAGTTTGTTAGAAGAAAACCCTGACTTTTTTGACCATTTCCCAATTAAAGTAGAATTTGCCGATAGCATTAACGCCAATGCTGAAAGTTATGCCGCCGTGGCTGGTTATGTGGCGCAAAAGTGCGAACAACACCAATGCCCCCATTTTAATGTAGAAGCCGTTGCCCGTTTGATTGGGGCGCTACAACGATTAGAAGAAGACCAAGCACGCATCAGCACCAATTTTGCTTTTTTAGAGCGCTTAATGCTAGAAAGCGCCTCTTATGCAGCCGATGCTGCAGTGGTCACCCAAGCGCATGTGCAAGCGGCGATTAATGCCCGCAACCAACGTCATCAATATTTTGAAACACAAATTCGTGAATCGATTATTGATAATGAACTATTGATTCAAGTGCATGGCGCAGTGGTAGGCCAGATTAATGGTTTAACCCATATCGAGCTCGGCGATGCCAGTTTCGGCTCCCCAATTCGCATCACCGCCCGTTGCTATCCAGGACAAAAAGGCCTGATCAACATCGACCGTGAAGTCAATATGAGTGGTCCTAATCACGACAAAGGCATTTTTATCTTACAAAATTGGCTCAGCGCCAGCTTCTCGCATCTGGCGCCATTAAGCCTCAATGCCTCTTTGGTATTTGAGCAGGAGTACAACGGCGTAGAAGGCGATTCCGCCTCCTGTGCAGAGCTATTTGCGCTGTTGTCTGCCATGGCTAATTTACCGATCCAGCAAGGAATTGCCATCACAGGCGCGTTAAATCAGTTTGGCGAAGTCATGCCCATAGGCGGCGTTAAT
>JAFMCM010000006.1 GCA_017857755.1 Methylophilaceae bacterium
CCCGATTTGCCACCTTGCTTTTCGAGTAATTGAATATGACTGATGGTCATGCCTCTGTCGACGGCTTTGCACATATCATATATGGTGAGTAGTCCTACGCTGACCGCAGTAAGCGCCTCCATTTCAACCCCTGTTTGGCCAATTGTTTCTGTGCTTACAGTGCAATGGATGCAATGACGTTCCTCGTGAATATCGAAAGCAACCGTGACTTTGCTTAGGCTAATCGGGTGGCAGAGTGGAATCAAATCCGCTGTTTTTTTACTGGCTTGAATCGCTGCAATACGAGCAATGCCTAGCACGTCACCTTTTTTGGTGTTGCCTGATTGAATCAAAGATAAAGTGCTTGGTAGCATGCTAATGTGACCAGTTGCAATTGCAATGCGACGCGTGTGGGCTTTATCACCAATATCCACCATATGCGCCTGGCCCTGATTGTCAAAGTGCGTTAATTTATCCATCACTTACTTTCTATTGTCGATTAAAGGTGAACTTGCTTGTCAAAAACATTATCATAATAAGACTTATTAGCGCATTATATTTAAATGTCAATTCGATTAAACGCATTATTTGCCCTCATTTTGTTGAGCGCAACGGTTAGTTTTGCTGGAGGTACAATCTCTAGCAAGCCCTATAATGAACCGTTGGACACGCGTTTGCCAGCTGATTTGCATCAAGATTTACCAGAATTAGGAGATGTTTCACAAACCGTGTTGTCAGCCGTAGATGAACAGCGAATTGCAGAGCAAATTTTAGCGGAAGTATCCGTCAGTGATGAAGTTCTAGCGGATGTTGAAGTTGTTGACTATTTGCAATCCTTAGGTAATCGCTTGGCAGCAGCGAGTGATGATAAGCAGCAAGAATTTTATTTTTTTGTGGTGAAAGATGCTTCTATTAATGCCTTTGCTATGCCAGGCGGTGTGATTGGTGTCCATACAGGTTTGTTTTTAGCCTCAAACTCAGAGTCTGAACTTGCTAGTGTACTCGGTCATGAGATTGGGCATGTCACGCAACATCATTTGGCACGAATGTTAGCCAAACAAAAAACGGATACTTTTAAAAATGTTGCAGGTATTGCGCTAGCTTTGTTGGTCGCACGTGCCAATCCGCAATTAGCCTCAGGTGCTTTAACGACATCATCGGCAGCTGGTATACAACGCCAATTAGATTACACGCGTGAACATGAACGGGAGGCAGACAGAGTGGGTTTAAGTATCTTAGAAAATGCGGGCTTTGATGCCAGAGGAATGCCTGCTTTTTTTCGTGTATTGCAAAGAGGCTCAAGATTTATGGAAGGAAGTGCTCCGAGTTTTCTAAGAACACACCCATTAACATCTGAGCGGATTGCCGATGTTGAAAACCGTGTGGCGATGATGCCCTATAAACAAGTTGCATCTAATTTGTCTTATTTTTTTGTGCGAGCAAAATTAAGGGCAAACGATGGTTTGGCACAAACAGCAATTGACCAGTTTGAATATAACATTCAAACGGGACGTTATGCTAATGAGGCTGCTGAACACTATGGTTTAGCAGTGGCAATGTTAAGAAAAAATGATTTTTCAGGTGCCACCAAGCAAATGCAGTGGTTAGACCTTCATGCTGTTAAAAGTGCTTTTATTGAGAACTTGAAAGCGCGCATAGCAGTAGCGGAGAAAAATCCAAAAAAAGCGGCTGCACAATATAGCGCTGCATTAAATCGATACCCTGAAAGTAGGGCGCTTATTTATGGTTATGCAGAACATTTTTTAGCGCTGAAGCAAACTAAAGAAATGATTGAATTGATTAAAGGCAAACAACAACTGTTTCCTAGAGACGCGCATTTTTATGACTATTTAGCAAAAGCATACTTTAGAGAAGGTAAGGATTTATTAGCTTTTCAAGCGCAAGGTGAAGCTTATTACCGGCAATACAATCTTGATAAAGCGGTTGAGCAATTAGAATTAGCGACCAAAGTGAAAGAGGGTTCTTTCTATGAGAAGTCGATTGTAGAGGCGCGATTAAAAGAATTTCAGCGCTTACAAAAAATGAGCAAAACAGAATAGAGAAAGCGTTAAGCATGAAGCGTAGAGATTTTTTAGGGTTGCAAATTGCAACGATATTGCTGGCGCCGTTCAATGTATTGGCGGGGCAATGGAACCGATTGGCATTTCAAGCTGACCATGTTGCTGATGCCGAAAAAGCCTTGGCTATTGAAGGTGAAATAATCAGTAATCAGATTGAGATTATTGCACCCAGCCGTGCAGAAAATGGCGCGATTGTGCAAGTCGCTGTGCATAGTAGTATTGCCAATACAGAGGCTATTGCGATATTCGTAGACAAAAATCCAACAGCCTTAATTGCTAATTATTTATTTTTTGAAGGTGCGTTACCGTCGGTAGTGACAAGAATTAAAATGGCGCAAACCTCAGAGATTAAAGTGATTGTGAAATCGGGGCATCGATACTTTACGGCTGCCAAGCAGGTTATTGTATTGGAGAATGGGTGCGGTGGTAGCAGCACGAATGAACAGTTCAGGTCAAGCATGAAAATTCGCGCTAAACAATTAGCCAACACAGACATGGCGGAAGTAAAAGCCATCATTACACATCCAATGCACACTGGACAGGGTTTGGACGAAGTTGGACAAATTATTCCTGCGCACTTTATTCAAATGATTCAAATTAAACACAATGATGTGCCAGCTATTGAGATGCAATTAGGAACAGGGATTGCCAGAAATCCCTATTTAACCTGTCAGCTGCAGCATGTCCAGTTGGGTGATAAAATCAGCGTTAGATGGCAAGACAATCTTGGAATAGAGGGGCAGGCGGAAACTAGCGTCATTCTGTAACGGGTATTGATTAAAGTGGTAAACTTGAATGAGTGCATTTTGATAAATTATTCTTATCAATATGATTAAAACAATCAAATTTACTAATTAGAATTAGCGCCCTATAATGTTTTCATAGTTTAGAAATTAAGTACTTATTGATCAGTGCTTAGCGATAAACTCATTTTTAACCAACCATTTCATTAACTCAAATATAAGGAAACAATATGTCATTAATTAATACAGAAGTTCAACCATTTAAGGCACAAGCATTTCATAACGGTGAATTTATCGAAGTGACAGAGCAGAGTCTTAAAGGTAAATGGTCAGTTGTGATTTTTATGCCAGCTGCATTTACATTTAATTGCCCAACAGAAATTGAAGATGCTGCTGACAATTATGCTGAATTCCAAAAAATCGGTGCTGAAGTGTATATCGTGACAACGGATACACAATTTTCGCACAAAGTATGGCACGACACTTCACCAGCCGTTGGTAAAGCTAAATTCCCATTAGTTGGTGACCCAACACATCAGTTAACACGCGCATTCGATGTGCATATTGATGAAGAGGGTTTGGCATTACGTGGCACATTTGTGATTAATCCAGAAGGTGTGATTAAAACGCTTGAAATTCACAGTAACGAAATTGCACGTGATGTAAAGGAAACTTTACGTAAATTGAAAGCAGCGAAATTTACAGCTGAAAACCCTGGTCAGGTATGTCCTGCAAAATGGAACGAAGGTGCTGCTACACTAACACCTTCATTAGACTTGGTAGGTAAAATCTAAGCAAAGATTCATTTGGCTTGTATTGCGTTTGTGGGATGCTCGCAATGCCTATTCGGATTGTATATTTGAAATTAAGTGCCAAGCACTACAAGCCAGTATGATTTAGTTTAAGCATAGAAAGCAATCCACTAAGGCAAAATTTTAGTGGGTGAATAAACAGGGCGTTATTCACAAGATAGCGCCTTTTTTGTAAATAAAATTGAGTAAAGAGAGAGATAACATGGCATTAGACGCAACCATTAAAGGCCAATTGCAACAGTACTTACAGATGTTACGTGAGCCGATTATACTGGCTGAATCACTAGACAGTAGTGATGGTGCAAAAGAGATGCATGAATTGCTAACAGAAATTGCCAGTATGTCAGATAAGGTCACACTTACGCAGGAGAATGATGTGCGCAAGCCTTCATTTGCAGTGAAACGCGGCGAGGCACACAGTAGGGCTGACCAACCAATTGGCATTCGTTTTGCGGGTGTTCCTTTGGGCCATGAATTTACTTCTCTAGTCTTAGCCTTATTGCATACAGGCGGGCATCCAATGAAATTGGAGCAAGATAAAATAGACCAAATTGCAGCGATTGAAGGTGAATTTCATTTTGAAACCTACGTGTCATTAAGTTGCCATAATTGCCCAGATGTAGTGCAAGCCATGAATATGATGGCGGTGATTAATCCTAACATTACCCATGTCATGGTCGAGGGCGGTTTGTATCAGGATGAAATTAAAGAAAAAGACATCATGAGTGTACCCACCATTTTCTTAAATGATGACATGTTTGGTGCTGGACGTATGGAATTGGATGAAATATTGCCAAAAATCGATACAGGTGCATTAGCAAAAGAAGCAGAAAAACTCAATAAAAAAGAGCCGTTTGATGTGTTGATTATTGGGGGTGGTCCAGCTGGTGCGGCAGCTGCAATTTATGCGGCGCGTAAAGGCATAAGGACGGGTATTGTAGCGGAACGTTTTGGTGGGCAGGTCATGGATACGCTAGCTATCGAGAACTTTATTTCAGTCAAAGAAACAGAAGGACCAAAGCTAGTTGCTGCCTTAGAGGAGCATGTAAAAACTTATGATGTTGATATCATGCCTTTACAAAAAGCAACGTCACTTAAAAAAGGTGATTTGCTTGAAGTTGGCCTTGAAAATGGCGGACGGTTACAAAGCAAAGTGGTCATTGCAGCCACTGGTGCTCGTTGGAGAAAATTAGGCGTCCCTGGGGAGGCGGAGTATCAAAATAAAGGTGTAGCTTACTGCCCACATTGCGACGGTCCTTTATTTAAAGGTAAACATGTTGCCGTGATTGGTGGGGGTAATTCTGGTGTAGAAGCGGCTATTGATTTGGCGGGTATTGTTGGTCATGTCACTATCTTTCAACGGGATAGTGCATTAAAAGCAGATGCTGTTTTGCAAAACAAATTACGTTCATTAAGTAATGTCACCATTATTGTTAATGCACAAACGACCGAGATTACGGGTGCCAACGGCAAGGTGAACCAGTTAATTTACAAAGATAGCACCACTGGTGAAACAAAAACTGTTGATCTAGAAGGGGTGTTTATCCAGATTGGTTTAGTACCTAACACTGACTGGTTGCAAGGTAGTGGTGTCGCATTGAGTCAATACAATGAAATTGAGATTGATCGTCATGGAGCGACAAATGTTGCTGGAATTTTTGCAGCGGGCGATGTAACAACCATTCCATATAAGCAAATTATTATTGCCATGGGAGAGGGGTCAAAAGCGGCCTTAGGTGCTTTTGATTACTTGATTAGACAGTAGAGAAAAGATTAAACGCTAGCAATCAAAAAAGAGACGGTTGCTTCAACGTCTCTTTTTTATTGCTGGTATAAGCTTATTATTTTTCTGCAAACGTTCACCATCCTATTGGTAAGAATGGCTTAAAAAAATCACAATTTACTCGTCAGTCGACTTTTTTAATGCCAACGCGTTCATACAATAACGCAAGCCAGAAGGTGCAGGACCATCGGGGAAAACATGGCCTAGATGCGCATCACAAACATTACAGGTGGTTTCTATGCGCTGCATGCCATGCGTACCGTCTGCATGATAAGCCAGAACGCCATCAGCTACTGGTGCTGTAAAGCTAGGCCAGCCAGAGTGACTTTCAAATTTATGTTGCGCGTCAAACAACAAAGTATCGCAACATGCGCAATGATAAAGCCCAGGTTCAAAGTGTGAACACATGTTTGAACTAAAAGCTCGCTCAGTGCCTTTTTGACGCGTTACATAAAACTGCTCTGCACTGAGCAGACTTTGCCATTGCGCCTCTGATTTTTCAACACGATTTGGTGGGATCGGATTATTATTGGCCCAATGAAGGACATCTTGCCAGTTGGGTGTAGCCATGAAAAGCTCCTATAAAGTACTGCTATATGAAAACAGGATAGATAGAAAGTTCTAGTAGTGAAAGACAACTGTAAAGATGATAGAAATCATTGACTGGACAGCTGCACCAAACTCAGGGCTACTGCCTCTGCAACTTTAATCCCATCAACGCCAGCAGACAAGATACCACCAGCATAACCAGCACCTTCACCACATGGGAACAAGCCTTTAGTATTAATACTTTGCAAGCTGTCATCATCACGTTTAATGCGAATCGGTGCAGAGGTTCGAGTTTCAACACCAGTTAGAATGGCATCATGAAAATCAAAATTTTTAATTTGCTTTGCAAAAGCTGGAATGGCTTCACGCATGGCGGTAATGGCGTATTCAGGCAAAGCGTTCGCTAAGTTTGTCAGCGTCACGCCAGGCGTATAGGAGGGGGTCACCGAGCCCAGCTTTGTCGATGCTTGATTGGCTAAAAAGTCACCAATCAGTTGGCCAGGTGCGTTGTAATTACTGCCACCCATGCGATAGGCATTACTTTCGATTTGGCGTTGAAGCATCATTCCTGCTAACGGATGTCCAGGAAAATCTTCTTCAGGTGTAATGCCAACTACAATGCCAGCGTTAGCGTTACGTTCGTTGCGGCTATATTGACTCATGCCATTGGTGACTACACGCTCTAGTTCGGAAGCGGCTGCTACAACGGTGCCGCCTGGACACATACAGAAGCTGTAAACACTACGACCATTTTTGGCGTGGTGTACGAGTTTATAATCCGCTGCACCTAGTTTTGTAAGTAAGTCTTCACTATAGCTTTTCCCATAGCGTGCACGGTCAATCAAGCCTTGAGGATGTTCGATGCGGAAGCCGATTGAAAACGGTTTAGCTTCAACAAAAATACCATTTTTATGTACCATTTCAAATGTATCACGTGCGCTGTGTCCCACCGCTAGCACCAAGTGATTAGTTGCAATATATTCACCTGTATGCAGAGTGACACCTTGCACCTCACCATGCTCAATCACGATGTCGTCGACGCGTTGTTCAAAGCGAATATCTCCGCCAAGCGCTGTAATCGTTTGGCGCATCTTTTCCACCATACCCACTAATTTAAATGTACCAATATGTGGATGACTGACATATTGAATTTCAGCTGGCGCACCAGCTTTTACAAATTCTTGAATGACTTTGCGCCCATAGTGTTTGGAATCTTTAATTTGGCTATATAGTTTTCCGTCAGAAAAAGTGCCTGCACCACCTTCACCAAACTGCACGTTTGATTCAGGATTAAGCGTGCTTTTACGCCATAACCCCCATGTATCTTGCGTACGTTTTCGTACTTCTTTTCCGCGTTCTAATACGATAGGCTTAAAACCTGATTGTGCTAATATCAAAGCAGCAAAAATTCCAGCAGGGCCAAAACCAACGACAACTGGCCGTTGTTTTAATGAGGGCGGGCTATGAGCAACAAAGTGATAGCTGGTATCAGGCGCAGGATTGACGTGTTGGTCACGTTTAAATTTAGCTAAAATGACAGCCTCATTTTTAACCGCTACATCCAGACTATACACATATAAAATAGCATGTGATTTTCGTGCATCAACACCACGTTTGAAAATCGTAAACGCAATTAAATCAGTGGCAGGAATGTTTAATCGGTTAATAATAGCTGATTTAATTTCATCATCTTGATGGATGAGCGTGTCAGCCAGCTCAATCGGAAGTTTAATTTCTGTTATTCGTATCATAAAAGTCTCTCGGATAGTGTTTATCTATCAAGCTAACAATTTTACAACAACTTAAGTTTGATTCGAGGAGTATTTTTTGCAGTTTGATTGCAAGCTGTCACTGACTAAATGATTAGAAAAGATCTGAATATAATCGTAAAGCCCGTAGTGTAGTCACAGTCAATGTATGGCGATCTACCGTGCTACAGTTGCTGGCGTTAAATCGTACAATATTGAGATAAAGAGTGGTTGATATCTCATTTATCAAGTGCACAAGAACGCCAGCCTTATGCTGCTTATGCACAATGTCTTGATGTGGTGAAAGCGAAGGACTGTTAAAAGCTTAAGTCTAGCTGTATTAATTGCTTCAACATAGGTACGGTGATTCGCTTTTTTGTTACTAGTGACCAGGTATCCAAAGCATCAAGTACTGTCATAAGTGTCGGCAAATCACGACGTAAATTACTTAAGCAATAATCGATGACTTCGTCAGGTAGATTAATACCACGTTCGCGTGCGTGCGCTTGTAAAGCGGTAGCCTTTTCAGTGTCGCTGAGTGGCTGTAGTTGATAAACCAAACCCCACGCCAAACGCGTAGCTAGATCCTCACGTAAACCCATTTGCATCGGCGCATGTGAGCCTGCACATATTAAACAGCCTCCATCAGTTTTGATTTGATTATAGTGATTAAATAAACCGACTTGGGCTTGATGATTAAGCAGATGAACATTGTCGGCTACTTCTGCACCTTGTGCTTGAGCGGCTTTGAGCAAATGCGTTTTACCACTGCCTGATGCGCCCCATAAGTAAATAAAGCGTGATGGCGCATTACCGTGGATAGCTTCTTTAATATTCATTACGACCTCGGCATTTTTACCCAAGGTAAAATTTTCGAAAGAGGCAGGCGGTGGCGGCTGTATGTCTAATAGCAGTTGTTTCATGATTAATTCAGGTAAGTGTCGCTATTGAGATAACTATTTCTAAGGTGACGCAGGCCGACGGCAATTGATGCGCTTACGGGTAAAGCTAATAATACACCAGTCAATCCGAATAACTGGCCACCAGCAAGCAAAGCGATAATGACGACAATAGGGTGTAAGCCTATACGGTCGCCGATTAGGTAAGGTGTAAGTAGATAGCTTTCAACGACTTGCCCTATCCCAAAGATTAATAAGACGGGAACAAGCGAAGACCATGTGGCAAATTGTAGTAGCGCTAGTAAAACAGCTAAGATAAACGCAATGGCGAATCCGAGATAGGGTACAACGCTGAGTAATCCAGCTAATAAGCCAATCGAAAGTGCTGTTTTTAGACCAGCAAACCACAGACCTAAGCTATAAAAGATGCAGAGCGCAAACATAACGCAGAGCTGACCACGAAGAAATTCGGCAAGTACTTGATCGATTTCTCTAGCAATAGTAGTGGCTTTTATTAGCCACCCTCTAGGAATCAGTTCAGCTGTTTTCTCAATGAGATAGTCCCAATCTCTTAATAGATAAAACAAAACAACGGGTAGTAACAAAAGATTAGCAGCTAAACTAATTAGCGCTAAGCCCTTTGTCCCAGCCGCGCTTAGTATGTTGCTGAGCAAGCCACTAGTTTCTTGCCAATGTTCACGAACGACTTGTTGAACTTGTCCAATGCCGATCACGTATTCATGGTTAAGATTCTGCTTGAACCAGGGTTCCGCATGCTGACGGAAATATTCTAATAAAACAGGTAAGCGTTCAGCAATCAGTGATAATTGTTGTTGTAGCAAGGGGATAAGGATTAACAGTATCAACGCCATGGTTGCTAAAACGCCCGCTAAAACAATGACAGTGGCCAGTGTTCTACCTAGTCTTATTTTGTTGCATCCAAGGGTAGTTAGTTTGTCAACGAGTGGGCCACAAATGTAAGCTAAGATAGCCGCAGCTACAAATGGTGTCATCATCGGACCAAGTTGATACAGGATAAGCGCAAGGATTGACGCAAAAATCGTCCAGCGATAATTACTAAACAAGCGTGAATTGGAGTCTTTGTCTTTTAGTTGATTAGCCATAATTGGTCAAAAATGCGTTAAAATGTGCGCTTGAAATGGAGCGATAAGCAAAATTATACTTAAGTTATGTCTGCTTCATGAGATTTATTAAAAAGCGCTGGCTATCACGATACCTTAACACCTGATTGAAACGAGATTATTTTGAGCACAAATTCTAACGATATTTCTATAACTTATCGCGACGCTGGTGTCGATATTGAAGCGGGCGATGCGCTAGTTAATCAAATCAAACCTTTTGCAAAACGCACGATGCGCCCAGAAGTGATGAGTGCGATTGGAGGATTTGGCTCTATGTTTGCCATGCCAACCAAGTTTAAAGAGCCTGTTTTGGTCTCTGGAACAGATGGTGTAGGCACCAAGTTAAAACTTGCCTTTGAGTTAAATCAGCACGATACAGTCGGCATAGATTTAGTGGCGATGAGTGTCAACGATATTTTAGTACAAGGCGCAGAACCACTGTTCTTTCTCGATTACTTTGCCTGTGGCAAATTAGATGTTGCGACAGCAGCCGATGTGATTAAAGGGATTGCTGTTGGTTGTGAAGAGTCAGGCTGTGCATTAGTCGGTGGTGAAACTGCAGAAATGCCTGGCATGTATCCAGCAGGTGAGTATGATTTGGCTGGCTTTGTCGTAGGTTGTGTGGATAAAGCTAATATAATTGATGGTTCAACAATCACCGAGGGTGACGTAGTGCTAGGCTTAGCCTCCAGCGGTGCGCATTCGAACGGATATTCATTGATTCGTAAACTGATTGAAAAATCAGGGATTGACATGGAGTCAGATTTTGAAGGTCGCAAATTTAAAGACGTCGTCATGATGCCAACAAAATTATACGTAAAGTCGATTTTAGCATTGTTAGAAACTATCAAAGTAAAAGGGATGGCACATATCACGGGGGGTGGCATTACTGAAAACATTCCCCGTGTATTACCAGCTGGCTTAACTGC
Source organism: Methylophilaceae bacterium (assembly GCA_017857755.1). Taxonomy (GTDB): domain Bacteria; phylum Pseudomonadota; class Gammaproteobacteria; order Burkholderiales; family Methylophilaceae. Next base: position 10,666 of record JAFMCM010000006.1, read on the forward strand.
CGAAATCAGTGCAAATAGTTGGGAGCTGCCAGCCTTATTTAAATGGCTAAAAGTTCAGGGCAACATTGCTGATATTGAAATGTATAAAACATTTAACTGCGGCATCGGTATGGCAGTGATTGTTTCAGCAGAAAATGCGAACGAGGCAATGAAGATATTGACAGCAAAAGGTGAAACGGTTTATCAAATTGGACACATTCGTACCCAAGCTTCTGGTGAAGCTCCGACAGTGGTGATTTAAGCTTGATATGAGACTCGAATGCATTTCCTGTGTATTACATTTTAAAGAAAGAATAAACACAAGATGTTAAAACTGATGAAAAGCTTAAGCTTAGTTGCCTTGTTGATTGCTAATTGCGCGTTTGCGCAACCAACTAATATTCAGTTGGAATATGACGTCAGTCACAATGGCAGTGATTTTGGTACGGTAAAAGAAAGTTTTGTGCAAACGGGTGATGCATATCACATTGTTTCAACAACCAAGGGTAAAGGTTTGTATGCTTTATTAGGTGAACGGGTGTTAATGAGTGACGGGTATGTTTCTGCAGACGGCCTAAAACCAAGCCAGTTTCAGCTAAAGCGAGGTGATAATGCAAAAAAATCGCTCACAGCTAATTTTGATTGGACTAATCTACAACTCATGATGTTGAAAAATGGGGTGACACAAACCGCGAGTCTTGTGCCAGGGGCATTAGATTTAGCAAGTTATCCTTATCAATTTATGTTTACACCGCCAGCTGGTGCGCAGGTGAATGTCACTCTGACTACAGGTAAAAAATTGGATAACTATGTTTACAATATTGCCGAAGAAAATGCGATTGTGAAAGTGGGTGCTGTTTCATATCAAACTCTACATTTAGTGAATGCAGAAGTCGATGGCAATAAGAGAAAAGAGCTGTGGTTGGCAAAGTCTAAACACTATTTACCAGTCAAGTATTTGGTCGTAGAAAAAAACGGTGACAAGATTGAACAAACATTAACAAAAATTAGTATTCAATCAGTCATGCAATAACTCAGTGCAGTTAGTATGCATTAAGATACAATAGGATGGCCAGTGATAGGATTGTCGCTGGCCTTCGTCATTTTTAAAATTAACAAACCACAATAAAGAAAACATAAGCAATGAATGAAAATTTAATTCGCCAAGCCGCAATATTACTGACCGATATACTTGATTTTGAACGGCCAGCAGATGCGATGTTGAGCACTTTTTTTCGCAATAACCGCGATTTAGGCAACAAAGACCGCGCTTTTATTGCTGAGAGTGTTTATGGCGTTATTCGACGTTTACGGTTCTTAAGTACGCTTACGGCAAATGCAGAAAATGACCCTGATGATGCCCGTAAGCTCATTTTGGCTTGGCTATTACGAGTGCAAGGACGTAGTTTAAGAGAGTTAGATGATGTCTTGAATGAACAACAGAAAGAATGGGCGATTGCTATTAAAGCGAAACCAACAGAGGATTTGCCAGTAGCGGTAAAGGCCGATGTACGAGATTGGTTGTGGGAGAAATTGCTTGAACAGTATGGTGAGGAGCAAGCACTCACTATTTGTCGAAGCATGTTTGAGCAAGCAACATTAGATTTGCGTGTGAACACCATTAAAGGGTCACATGAAGAAGTGTTGGCTAAAATGATTGCTGAAAACATCAATAACGAGAATCTCATGACGGCTATGCCTTATTCGCCAATCGGTATTCGGATGCCAAATCGTTTGGGAATTAGTAAGCACGTTTTGTTTACCGAAGGCAAAATTGAGGTGCAAGATGAGGGTAGTCAGATTCTGAGTTATTTGGTTGCCCCTAAGCGTGGACAAATGGTGGCAGATTTATGTGCTGGTGCTGGTGGGAAAACCTTGGCCTTAGGGGCATTAATGCGTAATACAGGCCGTTTATATGCTTTTGATGTGTCAGAAAAACGATTGAATAACTTAGGTAAGCGCTTAAAGCGCTCAGGCCTTTCTAATCTTAACGCTCAAGTGATTAATAATGAAAATGATTTAAAGCTAAAACGATTGAACGGCAAGTTTGACCGCGTGTTGGTTGATGCGCCCTGTAGTGGTTTAGGCACTTTACGTCGTAATCCCGATTTGAAATGGCGGCAAACGCAAGAAGATGTTGCTGAGTTAAATGTGAAGCAAGCGAATATTTTAGCTCGTGCTGCAAAGCTGACTAAAGTGGGTGGACGTGTGGTTTACGCTACATGTAGTTTATTGCGTGAAGAAAATGAAGCCATCGCTGAAGCGTTTTTAAGTACGCATCCAGACTTTAGTTTAATCCCTGCGAACGAGGTATTAGCACAGCAAAGCATTCAACTGGACACTGGAGTTTATTTAAACTTACTACCGCATCTGCATGGAACCGATGGTTTCTTTGCGGCCGTGTTTGAAAAGCATACACCGCAAAAGGCTGAATAATGGCGCTCGATCTTTCCAACACTTTAGTTGTCGGCATTTCTGCCACCGCTTTATTTGATTTGGGTGAGGCTGATAAATTGTTCCAAGCGCAATTAAAGATGGACGTGGAAAAAGCGGTAGTTGAGTATCGTCGATACATGCTAGAAAGGGAGCACGAGCCTTTATTGGATGGCACAGGTATGCCGCTAGTAAAGGCTTTATTAGAACTTAATCAGTTTCAAGAGCATCAGAAAAATGAATCGCCTTTGGTCGAGGTGGTGGTGATGTCTAGGAATAGCCCAGAAACAGGGGTGCGGGTTTTTAATAACATTAGAAAGCTAGGCTTGAAAATCAGTCGCTATGCTTTTACTGGCGGCGAGTCTGTTGCGGACTATATCGAAGCCTTTGACGTCGATTTGTTTTTAACCACCAATCTAAAAGATGCTCAAAAGGTTATGGATGCAGGGAAATGTGCAGTCGCTTTACTGAAAGAACCACCACAAGAGGTAGAACAATTGCCTAGTGACCAAGTAAGAATTGCTTTTGATGGTGATGCTGTCTTGTTTGATGAGAGTAGTGAGTTGATTTATAAATCAAAAGGTTTAGATGAGTTCCAACTGAATGAAGACATGCAACAGCATGTGCCAATGTTGGAAGGACCTTATGCTTCTTTTCTACAAAAGCTAGCTAAACTGCAAAGCCGTTTACCTTTTGGCGTTGAAATGTCACCAGTACGTTTAGCTATTGTGACAGCTAGAAGTGCACCAGCGGAAATGCGTGTGATTAATACCTTGCGTCATTGGGGTGTTTATGTGAACGAGGTCTTCTTTTTGGGTGGGTTAAACAAAGCCGCAATTTTAAAAGCATTTAAACCACATATCTTTTTTGATGACCAAGATTTGCATATTGAGAATGCCTCTAAAGTAGTCCCTGCGGGCAAAGTGCCATATAAAAGTAGTTCGCTCTTAAATCAAAAAAAATCAAACACCTCAACTTAACGACGATTAATGAAAATGAGCTTAAACATACAAATATTACTTGGTGCACTTTTTGGTGTACTGGTCGGTTTGTATTTACAGCAAACGGGGCTGGAAACAGCGACAGCTAGTGCTGGTTTGTATGGTGCAAGACTTATCGGTACTTTATTTATCGACTTGCTTAAAATGATTTTAATTCCATTGGTTTTCTGTAGCATTGTAGTGGGTATTGCCAATTTAAGACAACATCAGCAGATGCACAAAGTCTGGGTGACTACGCTAATCTTTTTTATGCTAACTATGGCGATTGCTATGATTGTTGGTATGACAGCCAGTAACTACTTTAAACCAGGAACTGGCTTAGCCGTCAGCATATTTGAAGGCGCGATGCAAAATTTTCAATCGAAACAAATGCCTTTGCCTGATTTTTTTGCGCACTTTTTACATCATTTATTTGTGAATCCTTTTCAAGCATTAGCGGAAGGGAAAGTGCTTTCAGTCGTTATTTTTGCTTTGTTTTTAGGTATTGCACTGGTGGTGGGTGGTGAACGATATCAAAATATTTTAGTGTTGTTAGAAGAGGCGCTAGCTGTAACGATGCGGATTGTAAATTGGATAATGTACTTAGCGCCCTATGGAATTGCCGCTTTATTGATAAAGCTGGTCGCGACACAAGACGTGGCGATGTTAGGTACCATGGCACAATTTGTTGCGGTGGTAGCTGGCACATTATTATTTCATGGGACAGTCATGTTGCCGTTAATATTGTTCTTATTGACAGGGAAATCACCACTTTGGTTTTGGCAAGGCGCTCGTCAAGCCTTGATTACGGCATTTGCGACCAGTTCAAGTTCTGCAACTTTACCTATAACCATGCGCTGCGCGACTGAACAATTGGGGGTTAAACCAGAAATTGCGGGTTTTGTTATTCCTTTGGGTGCAACCATGAATATGGATGGCACCGCTTTATATGAAGCAGCAGCAGCGTTATTTATCGCGAACTTAGTAGGTGTCGATTTGAGCTTTTCGCAACAATTAATTGTTTTTTTAACCTCGATGTTAGCCTCTGTTGGTGCGCCAGGCATCCCTAGTGCAGGCATGGTAACGATGGTGTTGGTTTTGCAAGCTGTTGGTTTGCCTGCGGAAGCGATTGCGATATTGTTGCCCGTCGACCGCATGCTTGATACATTAAGAACGACTGTCAATGTAGAAGGTGACATGACGGCGAGTTTAGTGGTTCAAAAAATTGTTTCTTAAGGCCTTACTTTATGCTCCATTTTTATAAAGCAGATTTGGTTGATGCCGAAGCCATCGCAACACTGATTAACAGCGCTTATCGCGGTGAGAGTAGTCGCAAAGGCTGGACGACAGAAGCCGACATTTTAGATGGCCTACGCACCACAACTGCTGATATCGCAAAGCTGATTAAAAGAGACGATGCTTTTATTCTAATGGGTGTGAATAATGACGAAATTATCGCTACCATTTGTTGTGAACTTCAAGTAATTGCATTTAAGCATACGGTTCACTTCGGTCTGATAGCGGTTAAACCAAGCTTGCAAAATAAAGGACATGGAAAAGATATCATTAATGCTGCCGAAACAATGACTAGGCGCGAGTGGCGTGTGGCAGGTTATCATATGACGGTCATTTCTGTTAGAACAGCCCTAATCGAGTTCTATGAGCGTCTTGGCTACGAACGTACAGGCGAATTTGAGGATTTTCCTGAGAATCCTACACTTTGGCAGCCAAAGGTGGGTGGACTCAGTTTGCAAGTGTTGGCTAAATTGGCATAAAAACCGATGAAATGTGGTTTGTTGTTAATTTTAGCGATGGTTTTTATCTAAACCGTTTTTGATGCAAGGCATCCAAACCCTGCATCAATAGTGAGTAAGCCGCTGGGACCACAACAAGTGTGAGTAGGGTGGAGGAAAGCATGCCACCAATAATCGCAATCGATAGTGGTTTGTTGGTCTCACTCCCAGCTCCCAAACCCAACGCGGCTGGTGTGAGCGCCAAAATAATCGTCAGCGAAGTCATTAATACGGGTCGTAGTCTAACAGGGCAGGCCTCGCTTAAGGCATCATTAATACTAGCGCCTTTGTCACGTAATTGATTCGTTAAGTCTATTAATAGAATAGAGTTTTTAGCAACTAAGCCAATTAACAAAATTAATCCAATCATTGAATAAATATTCAATGATTGATTCGTTAACCAGAGGGCAAGCAAACCACCGATAATCGCTAATGGTTGCGCCAGCATAATCACAAAGGGTTGTGTAAATGAATTGAACTGACTAGCAAGTACCATATACAGTAAAATAAAAGCCAGCATAAATACAAAACCCATATTTTTAATGGTTTTCTGCATCTCTTCGGCCTGCCCAGAGAATTGTAATGTGTATTCTGGCGGGACAATTTTGGCTGCAACGTCGCTTACAATCTTTGAGGCATCACTTAAAGCAATATTTGGATTAGCAAAAAAAGTTACCGCGTATTGCAAATCATAACGACTAATTACAGCAGGCCCCAAAGTTGACTTAAAGGATGCGATGGCATCTAGGCGTACCAATTCACCTCTGTTATTTCTTAAGTAAATATTACTTAAATCGCTGACTTGTTGTAATGTTGACTCATCAGCTTTAATGCGAATGTCATTACGTTGACCGTCGCTAATCGCATCATTATAAGAGGCAACATTAATGCCCCCAGCATATAAGCTAATGGCAACAGCGGCTTCTTGCGCATTCAGTCCTAAATGAGCAGCCAGTGTGCGATCAATATGCACATCCAGTTGCGGGAGATTGAGTTGTACATCCAGATCAACCTTACCAATTGCGGGAATGGTATTAAGCTTGTCTTGCAATCGTTGCGCAATCTTTCCTATTTCGTTTAGATTGCTTCCTCTGAGCAAGAATTGTAATTTGTCAGAGCGTTGTCCACGGGTAATTGAAGGAGGTGAAGCGGTGGCTTCTACCCCTGCTATTTGATCTAAATCAACCTTGATTAACTTGATTAACGCTTGTTGACTGATTTCACGCGCTTCTCTTGGTTTTAGTCTGACGTTGACACTGGCTTGATTCACTTGTCCGCGAGAGCCTGTGCCAATGGAAGCATAGTAACTGTCTATGGCTTCAGGATATTTCCTCAAGGCGTCTTCGATTAATCGCAAACGTGAGTCGGTATAAGCCAAGCTTGCACCGAGCGGCGTTTTCGCGGTAATCCGAAAATAGCTCTCATCAGAATCAGGTACAAATTCTTTTCCAACATGCTTCATGCTGAAGAAACCTGCGACAAGGACGAAAACAGCAGTAAAAACAAGAACCAATATGCGGTGTGAAAGGCTATAAGCTAACACTTTTTTATAATAGACATCTAGTTTTTCTAAAGTGTTTGCAATTTTTGTATACACTTGATTCTCACTCTGCGTGACACTTAAATAACGTGAACACAACATGGGTGTTAATGTGAGTGAAACAAATAAAGAGATAATGACGCCAAAAGTGACTACAACGGCGAATGATTTAAAAAACATGCCGACAATGCCATCCATAAAAATCACAGGGGCAAAAATACAGACTAGCGCTGCGGAAGAGGCAATCACAGCAAAGCCCACTTCATTACTGCCATTAATGGTGGTGAGTGTACGAAATTTATCGACGATAGATGGATTTTCTAGTTCTTTAGCTGTTAGTTTATTGCCGACTTCTCCTGACATATGCCGCAAGATACTTTCTCTGACCACAATTGCATCATCGACTACGACGCCAATGAGCAATAATAACGCAAGTAAGGTCATGCTGTTGAAGGTGTAGCCTGCAAAATACATGACGGCAATAGCGCCTAATAATGAAACAGGTATTTCTAAACAAATCATTAAAGTTGAACTGAATGAGCGCATAAAAATAAGCACAACCAAAGCTGCAAATAAGGTGCCTTCAATCAAGTGTTCTTTCAGTGAGGCGACCATTTGGTTGATGAAAATAGAGTCGTTGGTTGAAATATCTAAGGACATACCAGGCGGTAAATTAGGACGAATTTCTTCATCTAATTTTTGTGTAACATCATTAATGATTTTAATCGTATTGGTATTGGCTATTTTAACAATACCAATACTAACCGTCGGTTTGTCATTGTAGCGTGCAACTTGGCGATTATCGGTAATACTATCGACGACATTAGCAATATCTTTTAAATAGATGGGTACGCCATTTTTGACTTGTACTACCATCATTTCTAAATCAGAAATAGTGTGGAACTCTAAGTCCAGCTTAATTAATTGCTCCGCATTTTTGCCAACTAGGAAGCCACCAGGAAGCTGAATATGCTCACGATTAAAAGCATCAATTAAATCGTTTGCGCCTAATTTATAGGCTGCCATCCGTTCAGTTGAAACGATGACGCGAATGACTCTTTCACGTTTACCACCAAACCGGACTTCTCCGACACCATTGATGGTCTCAAACTTTTTCTTAATCACATTTTCAGCATACAGATTCAGTTGCTGTATGGTGCGATCGCCTGTTAACGCAATCCAAAGAATAGGATTTTCGTCTGCATCAACCTTTCTAATCGCTGGCGCATCTGCATCTGCTGGTAGTTTTCTGAGCAATTGACTCACTTTGGCTTGCACCTCATTAAAAGCGACATCAATGTTTTTATCTAGATTAAATTTGATTGTGACTGTGGATGCGCCTGGAGATGAGCTGGACTGAATATGTTCAATCCCCGGGGTCGTGTTGACCGCAGACTCAATAATATTAGTTACACTGGTATCAATGACATCAGCACTCGCACCGCGTAAGGTGGTGGTGATGGTGATGACGGGAAAATCGACTGAAGGAATTCGATCAACCCCAATACGTTGATAAGCAATAATGCCGAACAGCATAATCACTGCAGACAGCATAAAGGTTAATACATGGCGCTGAATCGAAAACTCAGGTAGCGTCATCTGTCGCAATCTTCACTGGTGTGTTATCTGTTAAAAATCCTGCTCCGTCTACAACGACTGTATCGTTGACTGTTAATCCAGAAAGAATTTCAATTAAGCCATTTTGGCGTATGCCAGTCTTAACAATCGCTTGATAGGCTGTATGATCGCGAACTACATAAATCACTTCGCCAGTTGGACGTAGAACAAGACTTTGTTCTGGCACCATGATTGCGGCAGGGAGTTCGCCTAAAAGAACGGTGCCAGTCACTGTTGCACCTGGCTGCCAGTTTGTAGCATTATTCACGTCAGCAATCACATCAATCGTTCGGTTGCCCTCTACCACCTGTGGTTTAAGCTCTCGTATCACCGTTTCAATGACTTCATCGCTAGTGGGTGTTTTTAGTCTAACTTTTAAACCGGCTTTTAGCTTGGGTCCAAACTGCTCAGGAAAAGGCAAATGCGCCCGCAATATTTTTGTGGAAACAATTTGTACGATCGGATCCCCTACGCGAACGTAATCTCCAGTATCAACGGGTTTGCTTTCGATTACACCGCTTACTGGGGCATAGATTTTGGATTTGCTACTGTCATGATTAATGCTGGATACTTTTGCTTTGGCAGCTTTTAATTCTTGCGTGAGAACATTTTCTTGGGCAATTTCATTGTCGACGGCAGTTTGCGAGATAAAGTGCTGACTAACTAAGGTTTTATTGCGAGCAACTATTTTGGCTTGATTAGTGAGTAAGGCTTCAATTCTACCCACTTCAGCCTGCGCTTCATTTCGTTGCATAATAGAATCGGTTGCATCTAAGGTGGCGATGAGTTGGCCTTTTTCAACAGCATCTCCTGTATTAACATGGACTTTAACCACATGCCCCGCCATCTCGGCTGCTAATGTTGGGCTGACTAAACCTTCAAGTGAACCAACAGATGTTTGTGTAATTTCAATGGGTTGATATTGAATAGGCGAAACGGTGACCAATGTAGCGCGAACATACTTTTCCGCATCTGATGCAGTGTCATTGCTCGCCCCGCAGGCGCAAAGAAGTGCAAAAAGCAAAAGCACTGATAAACTAGTCATATATTTACGCATAAGTGTTCAATCTGATGACAAAAGCGGTTGTTTTTCAAAATGAATGGCAGTCCAATCAAAAAGCGGGCCTGGGTCTGTTTTGCGACCTGGTGCGATATCCGAATGTCCGACAATATGTTGAATCGGGTATATTGCTTGCAGCGATGTTAACAGGGTATTCAACGTTTGATATTGTTCTTTTTCAAAAGGTTCGAAATCGGAACCTTCTAGTTCAATTCCGACAGAAAAATTGTTACATCGTTCACGCCCTTTCCAACTAGAAAGGCCAGCATGCCAAGCGCGTTTTTGACAGGCTACAAATTGAATCAGTTCTCCATCACGCCGAATTAAAAAATGCGATGAAACTCGAGCAGTATAAATCTCAGCATAATAAGGGTGTGCATTAGGGTCGAGTTGATTGGTAAATAATTCGATTATACCGTTGCCACCATATTGTGATGGTGGCAGGCTAATATTGTGAATTACAACCATATCAATCTTAGGGTTATCTTCTCTGTCATCATAGTTAGGCGAAGAGATTTGTGTTGCCTGATCAATAATCCCTTTTTTATCAATTGGATAGACATCAATATTGCTGCAGGGGGTATAGAGCTTTTTCATGAACATTATTTTATGTGATATTTCATCAAAAGCTGTGACATTGTAAAAATAAATACGGTCAATAAGTGTCAATGTACCTTAAACGAAAAGATCTTTCCTGAGAGTATATTGACATTAGTTTCAGTGGGTATGCTATTGATATTCTTGTTGCATCGATCTAAATCAATTAGTTAGGTGCGATTATGGGCGCAATAAATACGCAAAAACTATCGCAAGGTTTAAGGTGATAGATATAGATTTTGCTGGATTTTTCGTCAACTGAGGTTGGATTCAGAACGACCATTGTTTATTCGGTGGCAATCAGGGTGATTGCAATAGGCGTTACCATCAATCATGACAGCTTCGTTCTCTGGAACATGTAAACCACACCGATGACAAGCAACGATATTGTCAGCCAATACAGACTTGTTGCTCGGCGCTTGATTAGACTGGATGAAAGCGAAAAAACGCTTCAACAAGACATAGAGTATCCAAACAAATACAATTAATAACAAAATACGCGACATAGCATAATAATAGCGTTAAAACTAACATGGTACTAATAAATAAAGCTTGAGTACAGAGTCGAGTAGCGAGTGCTAGCAAAGGCAAAGCTGATATACTGTGCTTCGGCTATACAAATACAAATTCATGGCGAGTTCACAAGAATTATCAGATTTTCTTCAAGATGTTGAGCGACGTGCTTTTAAGCAAACAGTATACGCTGTGCGTGATGAGCATGTAGCCATGGATATTGTGCAAGATGCGATGTTTAAATTGGTGGATAAATATCCAGCTAAACCTGTGACGGAATATCCAATGTTATTTCAGCGTATTTTGCAAAATACCATGCGTGATTATTGGCGTCGCCAGAAGGTCAGAAATCTATGGACAACCTTGCTTTCATCATTTGGCACACAAAAGGATGGTGATGTAGATAGAGACCCCTTAGATACATTGGATGTGGATGACGGTGCGCAAAATCCCGTAACGAGATTAGAAGGGAGTCAGACGCTACAAGTCATTGAGAATGCATTAGAAAAGTTGCCGCGACGTCAACGAGAAGCGTTTGTTTTGCGTTATTGGGAAGAGATGAGTGTGGCAGAAACAGCAGAATCTATGGGCTGTTCACAAGGCAGTGTGAAAACGCACAGTTCACGTGCATTGCACACTATGGCGACATTGCTTAAGCAAGAAAGCTAGAACGCAATGAAAGAACTTAATGTTTTAAGGGTAGTGTCATGAAGACAGACAATACAAATCAAAAAGATAACCAGCAGCTAGAGCGCGAAGCTATGCAAATGGCTGGCTTGTTGGATGAAAATGCGCAACAATTAAACATGCTTATACTAAGGCAATTAGAGGATGGTAGAAATCGCGCCATTGCTAGACATCAAGCACAACAAGAGTCAACGCTTAATATAGACAGTACTTTAAGTCACTGTCTTGGTTGGGCCACCCATCATCGTATTGTGATGATGAGCTTAGTTTTGAGCATTGGTTTGAGTACATTCGCAATCATGCAACATTTAAGCGCAAACGAAACCAGTGATGCATTTTTATTGGGAGCAGATTTGCCACCAGAAGCTTTTGTGGATAAAGGCTTTGAGCCATCACTGAATCAATCATTGAATCTGTAAATGATTGTAGTTTTATCGTTTATGAGGTGCGTTGTTTTAATGAGACTTTTCTGCTTTTTTAGTAGCTTTTTGATTGTCATGTATCCGCAGGCTGTGATGAGTGCTGACCAGTATAGAAAGGTTGATGTTGGCGTGATTCAGACCTCGTTAAGCGATGATGCATCTACTCAAAAATGGCGTGAGTTGAGTCATCAGCAGCGTAGTGTGTTGGCCCCATTAAGCAAAGAGTGGGACAGTTTAAGATCTTGGCAACGTGAGAAAATGCTCAGTATCGCTGAAGATTATCCAAAGATGGATGAAAAGAAACAGCAGCGGATTCAAAAGCGACTGAATAGCTGGAGTCGTATGACGCCTTATGAGCGTGAGAATGCTCGCAAACGTTTTCAAAGGTTTTACAACTTAAGCCCAGAAGAAAAGCAAGCTTTACGTCGCAAATGGGCGGAGCATCAAAAATTACCTGAGCAAGAGCGCGAGAAGCTACGCAAACAATCTGGGGAAGCTGTTTACGACCCAGAGTTGGATTAAGCTAAGTATCGTTAGTAGTGGTTTTTGTTTTACGATTGTTTTTGCTTGACCTGATTTATTTTTAAGTGCTGCTGATTCATATTGCAGGCTTTTTAGGATTATTTGGAATTTGTTATGGCTATTACAGCTGGTTTAATGAAACGATTTGCGGCCTGCCTTTACGAGTTGTTGTCGCTATTAGCGATTTGCTTGCTTTGTACGGCTGTTTTTATACTGCTTTTTGGCGCGGCGGATTCAGGGTTAAAGCGGCTTGGCTTGCAAGTTCTTTTATGGCTAGTAATCGGGGCCTATTTTGTAAGATGCTGGATGAAGACAGGCCAAACACTTGCTACACAAGCTTGGAAACTCAAATTAGTTAACAAAGAAAATGAAACTTTAAATTTTACTCAAGCAGTACAACGCTATGGATTTACAACCCTTTCCATAGGCTGTTTTGGTCTAGGTTTCTTATGGGCAATCATCGATAAAAACCATCTATTTTTACATGATAGGGTGTTGAACATGCACTGGGTTAGTGTAACCTAACGACTTATTTCTAACGTTTCTCTATCATCAAGCCTAGCGCTAAGCCTGCCATTAGAAATAGCAGCGTAGGCGTGATGGCGCTCATTAACGGTGGCCAGTCATTCAGAACGCCTAGGTGGCTAAAGACGCGATTCATAATCTGATAGACCACGCCAAGTAAAATGCCGATAAATATTTTGGTGCTAGTGCCAGATGCTCGCTGTTGTAAAAAACCGAAGGGTAACGCTAAAATTACCATCACGATGCATGCAATGGGATAAATTAATTTTGCCCATAGTGCCACTTCATAGCGGGTGGTTTTTTGTTTATTCTTCGACAAATGTTCAATAAATGCATATAAATTCCAAGCGGACATTTTTTCTGGAGAAACAAGCAGAATGTTGAGTAACTCTGGACGAATAGAAGACTGCCAGTTTGCTTTGCTAAAGAAAATAGTCTCAATGCGGTTCGTATCGTCTCTTTCATTTAACTTGGTTTGTATCATGTCGCTCAACTGCCATTGACCATTAATATAGTCTGCTTTTTTTGCACTGCTAATGGTTTTTAGTTTGAAATTTTCATCAAACTTATAAATATTCACATCTAATAAGGTAGCATCAGGTAAAACGGTGTCCACGTTGATAAAACTTTTATTATCTTTAACCCACAAACCTGATTTAAAATCTTGCGCTACAACAGCATCGGTCGCTTGGATACGCATGCGTTGTGCTATCTTTTCACTGATAGGAGCTATTAGCTCGCCCACTAAAAAAGTGATTAATGTAAACAATAGACCGATTTTAACTAATGTGTAGCCTATTTGGGGGATAGATAAACCACTGACCCTCATGATGACTAATTCAGAACTGCGGCCAAATATGCCAAGACTCACCATCATACCAATTAGGACGCCAACAGGTGTGACTTCGTACACGTGACCAGGAATACTCAGCAAAACAAAAATAAGCATATTGCTGATGGTGTAATTACCATGACCAAGGTTTTCTAACTCTTGAATAAGATCAAAGAATGAAAACATAGCCAGCAAACCAAACATAATCATTAATATACTGAGTGTGGTCTCTCGCCATAAATATCGATGAAGAATGCGCATCATTAATTGACTTCTTTCTCAATATGTTCAGATGATTTTGGGACGCGCCATCCCAATTTTATTGGTAGAAAGGGTAGCAAGTAATTACGACGATAAAATAAGTAGGCGGTGAACAATGCAAACACAATATGCACAGGCCATAAGCCGATTAATGGATGAATTTTGCTTTGTGTTATCCAAGCTTCAAAAATATTAAGCGCGTTGTTATAAATGATGAAAATAAAAACGGCTAGCATCAAATTCAGTGAGCGGCCAGCTCGTGGATCTACAAAACTTAAAGGAATGGCAAGTAAGACTAGAATAATAGCGGATATAGGGATAGCTAAACGAGATTGCAGTTCGGCCTTGTCCCTAGGGTTATTGCTGAGCAGCAGACTTTTCGATGAGATCGTTTCTGTTTTGACTATTGGTGCTGCAACTTCTTTTGTTTCCAGTCTTAACGCATAGCTTTTAAAAGAGGTCTCAGATATTTGAGGTGAGTTAGGTTTTCCTTGGTATCTTCTACCGTTTTCTAACAAGATAAAACGGTCTTCGTTTTCAGCAGTGTAACGGCTGCCTTTGTTGGCAACGATAATGCCCGTTTTCTGATGTTGAATGGATTGAATAAATACATTTTTAACTACATTACCAAGCTCATCAAAACTCTCAACAAAATAAACACGCTCTCCGTTATTGGATTCTTTAAACACACCAGGGCTGACGGTAGAAGACTCATCACGAGCTTTTAGCTGAGTTTGATAGTCCTCTACTTTTTGGTTTGCCCAAGGCATAACAAAAAAGCTCAGTAAGCTAATAATTACAATAACAGGTGTTGCAAAGCTGAGAATAGGTCGCATCCATTTTGTAATTCCTAATCCAGAAGACAACCATATGACCATTTCAGAGTCGCGATACCAGCGCGTTAATGTCAGTAATACTGAAAGAAAAATGGTGAGAGATAAAATGGCTGGCAAGAACCGAATCATATTAAAGCCTAGGATAGTAGTTAAAGCATCGTTTGGTATCCAGCCCTTTGCTGCTTTACCAACCAAAAATCCTGCACGCTGTGCAATGACAATACCGATCAGAATCAGAAAAAGAGCGGCCGCTGTTATGATAAGCTCTTGCGCTAATGATTTTTTAAAAATTTTCAATTGGTAGATTACGCTTTTATTTCACATTAAAACACTGGATAATTGACTTGGTATATTTACACAACAAGTAAAAGGTTAAGGTTAACAGATGGAATTTAGCATAAAAAGCGGTAATCCTGAAAAACAACATAGTGATTGTTTGATTGTTGGAGTGTTTGAGGACAAAAAATTATCAGATTCAGCCAAATTACTAGATGAAAGTAGCCTTGGGGCGATTAGTGCGATGATTAAAGCAGGCGATATGAATGGAGAGCTTGCTTCCACTTTGCTTATGCATCAACTACCGAATGTTATGGCAAAACGTATATTATTAGTTGGACTAGGGGAAGAAAAAAGTTTTGCTGCGAAACAGTATTTAAAAGCCCTACGCGCTGCGGTAAAAGCCATTCCATCAGTGGCAAAAGATGTTGGGTTTTACTTCACTGAGTTGCGCTTTAATGGAATGACATTGCATGAAAAAACGGCACAAATTGCAGAGGTGTTTTCAGATGCTACCTATCAAGTGAATGCCTTGAAATCAAAAAAGCCTACAATTGTTGCCTTGAAAAAAGTTGTTATTTTTGTAGATAAAATACAAGAGTCGGATGCGTCACTTGCCTTAGCACAAGGTTTAGCTATTGCTGAAGGCGTCAAACTGGCAAAAGACCTAGGTAATCTACCTGGCAATGTTTGTACTCCGACGTATCTAGGTAAGCAGGCAAAACAACTAGCAAAAGATTATGGTTTTAAAGTGGATGTGTTGGAGAAAGCAGAAATTGAAAAGTTAGGCATGGGTTCTTTCTTGAGCGTCGCACAAGGCAGTGACGAGCCAATGCGTTTAATCGTTTTGCAACATAAAAAAGGTAAAAAAGACCAAAAGCCAATTGCACTGGTGGGTAAAGGTATTACCTTTGATACAGGTGGTATTTCACTTAAATCAGGTTCTGAGATGGATGAGATGAAATATGATATGTGCGGCGCAGCCAGTGTATTGGGAACATTTAAAACCATCGGAGAATTAGATTTGCCTATCAATGCGGTTGGGATTATTCCAGCGTGTGACAATATGCCAAGTGGCAAAGCTTTGAAGCCTGGTGATATTGTAACTAGTATGTCGGGACAAACAATTGAAGTGCTCAATACCGATGCTGAAGGGCGTTTAGTGTTATGCGATGCGCTGACATATGCTGAAAGATTTGAGCCTAGCGCAGTAGTGGATATTGCGACGTTAACAGGCGCCTGTGTGATTGCGTTAGGGCATCATGCAGCGGCTGTTTACAGCAACCAAGATGCATTGGCTGCTGAATTAATTGCTGCTGGAGAAGTGGCATATGATAGAGCTTGGCACATGCCGCTGTGGGAGGAATATCAACCGCAGTTAGATAGTAATTTTGCCGACATGGCGAATATAGGCGGGCGGCCTGCAGGCAGTATCACCGCAGCTTGTTTTTTAGCTCGATTCGCTAACAAATATGATTGGGCACATTTAGACATTGCAGGTGTAGCTTGGAAATCTGGTAAGGCAAAAGGTGGTACAGGACGTCCAGTGCCTTTATTGTCAACATTTCTTATTAAACGTGCCATGGTCGAATAAAGCGCCTGCATGACGCGAGTGATTTTTTATTCTAATGTGAGTGATAAGCATGCGGCTTTGTTGGCGATATTGCGTAATGCGCTTACAAAAGGACATTCAATCACACTGTTTGCTGAAAATGAGCAGCGTGCACAAGCCTTGCATGCCGTCCTGTGGCAACAAGATAGCGCTAGTTTTTTGCCAAACGTATTAGCGAATAACCCGTTGGCGAGCTCGACGCCTGTTGTGATTGATTGGCAAGATGGTCAGCTGTGTCAGGATGATCTTTTAGTTAACCTGACACAACGACAATTAACGATTTTTAGTCGATTTAGACAGTTAATTGAGGTGGTGGGCGTTAATGAGGATGATAAAGAGTCAGCAAGAGCGCGTTTTAAATTTTATCGTGATAGGGGGTATGAGATTAAGCACTTTGAAGGCAGTAGTTTAATGGAGTGATTATGATTAACCTTGTAGATTAGGTGGAATATATTTTGGCAGAAGATAAAATACCCGTATTAACAACAGTTTACAAACCAAAAGCAGACAAAAAGTCGAGCCCTGAAATAAGCGGTACAAAAGTGACAGCTGATTTAGTTGCACAAATCACTGCGCAAGTAAGAGTAAGATTGGAAGCTGAAATGACGGATTTTTTGCAAGACGGGCTCAAAAATGGAGCTACAAAAGCACATCATGCTGTGATTGCATCAACACAGGACTTTGTTGATAAAACAAAAGCAGACCTCAGAACAGAAATACCAAGGATGTATCAAGAGAGTGTAAAGTTGGCACAAGTTGATACAGAGGCACTAAAACAATCAGCTTTGAATGAAGCTATAGCATTTGTTCGTAAAGAAATGGCTGATTTTCAAGTAAAAATTGTACAAGACTATCAGACACAAATAAATGAAACATTAAAATCAATTGAACAGCGTGCGGAAGAAAATGCATCAGAGCAAATCGGCATCATGCATAGCCGAGTAAGCACTATGCAGCAAGAAGCATTTGCAAAGTTAACAGATGATTTTTCAGAACAAAAAGACAGCATGCTCTATGCCGCCAGAGCTGAAATAAAATCGACTTTTGCCGGTCAGATGTCGGAAGGCCACGCATTATTGAAAGCCAATATTGAAGCAATTCTGAATAGTGCTATTCCTGGAATGGAATCACGCTTGCGTGAGCAGTTAGTAAGCGATTTGGAAGCCTTGTTGCTAAGAATTAAATTTACATTGCCTGATTAATCAATTAACTCAGCATAAGCTTGAGCGGTTAATAAGTGTATATCTTGGGTTGCATCAGCTGGTCTGAATTTAAAAATCCACGATGCATAAGGATGGTCATTAATAGACTCAGGCTGGTTGCTAAGCACTTCATTGACTGCCGTTACAACACCATCTACAGGGGCATGCAGGTCGGAACCTGTTTTAACAGACTCTACCAATCCACAAGGTTTCCCTGCTACCAGAGTGTCGCCGACTGATGGGAACTCAATAAAAACAATATCCCCTAGCAAGTCTTGGGCGTAGTCTGTAATGCCAGCCAGCCAGATGCCGTCATCGGCTTCTTGCGTCCATAAATGTTCAGCAGTGTAGTATAAATCTGGAGGTAGTTTCATCATTAAAATCAAACAGCATCTTTAAGTTAAAAAAGGGTATTTTCTCATAAATCATTCATAGTAGGTCAGTTGAAATAAGTTAGTCGAAGTATAGACTTAAATGATTTTTTATAAATCACTAATAACTAATTGACGCATAATAGTTATTTGGATATTATAAACTCAACTTTTTTGATTGTGGCCAAGGGTTGTCTGTGAACTGTTTTTCTAAAAAATACATGCTTTTTCTCTTAGTCTTGTCACTTGCATTTGTACCTGTAGAGCCGTTGATGCTACATGTGTATGCAAAAGATTTAGTTGAGCATTATGACGGCAGCTCTGTCCCTAATCTGTCCTCAGATAAAGCCTTAGTGGTTAACCAAAACACAGGGGTAGTAAAGTATGCAAAAAACAGCAGTATCGCTACGCCCATCGCTTCCATCACTAAATTAATGACAGCCATGGTTGTATTGGATGCGCGACAGTCTTTTGATGAAACAATTAATATCTCACAACAAGATGTTGATACGATTAAAAACACGAGATCAAGACTAACGGTTGGCACCAAATTAAGCCGTGGCGATATGTTTAAATTAGCGCTGATGTCATCTGAGAATAGAGCAGCTTTTTCACTGGCGCGGCATTATCCTGGTGGGCAGGCGGCTTTTGTAAAAGCTATGAACACAAAAGCGCTTATATTGGGTTTAGTGCATACGCATTTTGTTGAACCAACAGGCCTCATGTATCAAAATACATCAACAGCAGAAGACTTATACAGTTTAGTCGCAGCTGCTTACCAATACCCAGAAATCCGGAACGCTACCACGACAGCATCCTATCAAATTAGTATTAATGGGCGTAGGAAGCCATTGGAATTTAAAAATACCAACAAACTAGTAAGGGAAGGCGATTGGGATATTGGCTTATCAAAAACAGGCTATATTAATGAAGCTGGACGTTGTTTAGTGATGCAGACGACCGTTGAGGGAGAGCCGTTAATTGTAGTATTTTTAGATGCAGCGGGTAGTAACAAACGTATTGGGGATGCGAACCGTATCCGCAAGTGGATAGAGTACAATCATGCCAATGCCATAGTTGCCGATGGAGGCAATTATCAACGCAGAGCCAATATCAATTAATCATCTCATCGGCCGTCCGTGATATGCGAGTGTTTTTTGTGGACACTGCTTTCATTAAACTAATGGCTTTATCAAAGCAACGCTCAATCGGTTGACTGCACACTTGAGTGTTTAACTAAGCTTTCTTTGCTGTTGTTTTTTTAGGTGCGGCTTTTTTGGCCACTGGTTTTTTGGTGGTCGTTTTAGCAGGTACTTTCTTTGCGGCTGCTCTTTTCGGTGTTTTCTTAGCAGGAGTGCCTTTGGCTTCTTTTTCTGCTAATAAGCCAATCGCTTCTTCAAACGTTAATTCTTCAGGCGTTATGCTTTTTGGCAAGGTTGCACGTATTTTCTTATGTTGAACATAAGGGCCATAACGACCGTCAAACACTTCAACACGACCTTCGCCTGATGGGTGCTCACCCAAGTCTGCAATCGGTGCTGGACCTGTATTTGCTTGCGCCATCAATTCAATTGCCGCTGCTTGGTCAATGGTAAAAACGCTTAATGTTTTCGGAATCGATTTAAATTTTCCATCATGATTCACATAAGGGCCAAAACGACCAATGTTCGCAACAATCTTTTTATTAGTGACGGGATGCAAACCTAAATCGCGTGGAAGTGATAGCAGCATATTTGCCACTTCAAGATTCAGATCGGCGATTGGAATCTCTTTAGGAATACTTACGCGTTTTGGTTTTTTCTTTTCACCTTCAATTACTTCACCTAATTGAATATAAGGGCCGTAAGGACCATTCATTAAAAAGATGGTTTTATCTGTTTCTGTATCAGTCCCAATTACTACAGGGTCAGCGCCGAGTTCTGCAGCGCCATTGCTACTGCGTTTGTAATCACACTTGGGGTCATCGTTATAACCTGTACAACCAATAAACGTGCCATAGCGGCTTAGTTGTTTTTGTAGTTGTTTGCCACATTTAGGGCACATTTCATCAATTAGCTCATTACCTGGTCGATCAACATCGGCCTTATTGGTTACTTGCTGATTAAAGCCCTGCCAAAATTCATCCATCAGCGGCACCCACTCTTGGGTACCTTCTGCCACGTTATCTAAAGCAGTTTCTAAATTCGCAGTAAAGTCATAATCAACATACTTTGTGAAATGCTCAGTTAAGAATTTAGTCACCACGCGCCCAACATCCGTAGGGGTAAAGCGCTTTTTATCTAATAAAACATATTCACGATCTTGTAAGGTGCTGATAATGCTAGCATAAGTAGAAGGGCGACCAATACCGTACTCTTCTAACGTTTTGACTAAGCTGGCTTCACCATAGCGTGGTGGTGGCTCGGTGAAATGTTGGTCGCCATAAATCTTCTCAACCTCTAATACTTCACCTGTTTCTAAACGAGGTAATTTTGCTTCGGCGTCATCATCTTCCGCGCTATCTGTTCCCTCTTTATATACCGCAATAAAGCCTGGGAATATCAAAGTCTGACCACTAGCACGGAATAAATTAGCCTCAGAACCTACACTCAAATCAACACTCACTGCATCAAAAATAGCTGGTGTCATTTGACAAGCCAATGTCCGCTTCCAAATCATTTCATACAACTTAAACTGCTCATCATTTAAATATTGACGAATAGCGGTTGGTGTACGGGATATATCAGTAGGTCGCACCGCTTCATGTGCTTCTTGTGCATTTTTTGCTTTTGTTTTGTAAGCAATCGGCATTTTAGGTAGATAATCAGCATCAAAATGTTTTTTTACATGGTCGCGAATCTGTGCGATGGCTTCACTCGCCAAGCTCAAAGAATCGGTGCGCATATAAGTAATCAACCCCACTGTTCCGCTACCCACATCAACACCTTCATAAAGCTGCTGTGCAATCCGCATTGCGCGGCTAGTGGTAAAGCCAAGCTTACGTACTGCCTCTTGTTGCAAGGTTGAAGTGGTAAATGGCGGCGCAGGGCTACGTTTACGTTGTTTTTTCTCGACGCGGGAAACCGTTGTTTTACCTGCACTCGTTAGCAATAATTTACCTACGATATCCGACTGTTGATCATGATTGATCACAGAGAACTGTTCAATTTTTTCACCGTTTAGCTGAATCAATTTTGCGTTAAAACGATGCTGATGTTTTAACGCATCTAAATGAATGCTCCAATATTCTTGGCTTTTAAAGGCCTCAATCTCTAATTCGCGCTCTACAATCAAGCGTAAGGCGGGGCTCTGCACACGTCCAGCGGACAATCCGCGACGAATTTTTTTCCATAATAATGGCGATAAGTTAAAGCCAACTAAATAATCCAGTGCACGCCTTGCTTGCTGCGCATTCACCAAGTCCATCGCAATATCACGAGGATGGTCAATCGCATCTTGCACCGCTTTTTTGGTAATTTGATTAAACTCCACGCGTTTGAGTAATTTATTCTTAAGTAGTTTTTTTTCAGCCAAAATCTCAGCAATGTGCCAAGAAATCGCCTCACCTTCACGGTCGGGATCGGTTGCGAGATAAACGCTATCAGCTTGTTTTACCGCCTTGGTAATGGCATCCATATGCTTTTTGTTGCGCTCAATAATTTCATATTTCATCGCAAATAGATGATCAGGGTCAACAGCGCCAGTCTTCGGAATCAAATCCCGCACATGACCATACGAAGCCAGTACCTCAAAATCATTTCCGAGGTATTTTTTTAGTGTTTTAGCTTTTGAGGGCGATTCAACGATGAGTAATTTAGACATTGATTAAAATTTGATTGCTAACAAAAATATAGATAGTTGCCTAGATAATAGCAAGCAAAAGTGGAATTGCAAGCAAATTCAATGAAGCGAGCGCTAAAAAAGCCTTAAAGTTATGTTAATTGCGCTTAAATTCAATGCGATTGCCAATCTCGCTGGCAATATTCAGCGCAGCTCCCTCATTGGCAATATCACTAAATAGGGTGTCTTCATCTGCCGGCTTGGCTTGGCTGAGGCCTTTAAAATCATATAAGTTGAAATCCCCGAGATGCGAAGGTTCTACGTTTGCAATTGCTCTAAAGATATTATTGATACGGCCTGGCTGCTCGCGCTCCCAAGTTTGCAGCATAGTCTTAATATTTTGGCGCTGCAAGTTTTCTTGGCTACCACACAAATTACACGGGATAATCGGAAAATTCATTCCGCGCGCATAGGACGCAATGTCTTTCTCACTGCAATAAGCCAATGGGCGGATTACAATATTCTGCTGGTCGTTCGTTGATAGCTTAGGAGGCATCGCCTTCATTTTAGCGCCAAAAAACATATTCAAGAACAAAGTTTCTACAATATCATCACGGTGATGTCCCAACGCAATCTTAGTCGCGCCTACTTTTTTAGCAGTGGTGTAAATCACCCCACGGCGCAAGCGTGAGCAGAGCGAGCAAGTCGTCTTGCCTTCAGGAATCTTTTCTTTTACTACCGAATAGGTATCAGCCTCCACAATGCGGTAATCCACCCCCAGCTGCTCAAAATACGCAGGTAAAATATGCTCAGGGAAGCCTGGTTGCTTTTGGTCAAGATTCATTGCAATCAGCTTGAAATGAATCGGCGCTCTCTCTTGCAAAGCCAATAACATCATCAGCATAGTAAAGCTATCTTTACCACCGCTCATACACACCAAAACCGTATCGCCATCTTCCACCATATTGTAGTCACCGATTGCCTTACCCGTCGCGCTTATCAATTGATTGCGCAACTTCAGGAAATTGTTACTGGCATTTTCGGGATAGTGTTGAGTTTTCATGGATGGGGATTATAGCTTAAAAGAAAAATGGTAGTGATTAAGCAAATGGTTGGAACTGTGAGTGCAAGTTTTTTCTGTATGTCAAAATGGTTTGAAATATGATGTGTACTGCACTAATCCAGATGAAACTTTAGCTTGACATCAGTTTGCTGGTACCTACAAAAGCCCAACTCAAAAAATCCATGTGATGAGTGACGCTAACGTTATCGGCGCCAATTCAGCATAAAACACGATACTCACAAGGTTTAATTTGACTTAGGTTGAGCACTCAGCAAAGCGTGAATCACTACTGTCAGGTGATGAGCGAATGTACTTTAATTGGCACATCAATGCACCAATGATTATGTTGGGTTTAGAAGGCCATGCCGCTGATTCTTATAAATTAATCGATCTGCCACCATCAACAGCTAATATATGCCCAGTGATAAACGGAGCATCGGCGACTAAGAATTTTACCGCTTTTGCAATGTCGGTTGGGTTGCCTATGCATTTGAGTAGGGTTTGTGAAATAACCCGTTTGCGGTATTCCTCGTCAAACTCTTGATTATTTTCTGGCCAGAGCACAGGGCCAGGAGCAACCGCGTTGACGCGCACTTCAGGGCTGAGTTCTTGCGCGAGCGATTTGGTTAGTGTGACTAGGCCTGCTTTGGCGACGCTGTAAACCACGTAGCCTTTTTTGGGGCTTTCAACATGCATATCGGTAATATTGACGATGCAACCATGAGTTTTTTTAAGCGCTTGTGCAGCTGCTTGCGATAAAAAAGTGGGTGCTTTTAAATTACTACCAATTAGATCTTGCCAGTTTTCTTCATTAATCTTGCCTATTGGGGTTGGTTTATAGGTTGATGCGTTATTAATGAGAATATCGAGCTGTCCAAATTGTTTGGTGGTTTCACTGATAAGATTACTGAGTTTATCCGTATCCAGCAAATTACCTTGAATGATGCTAACACTGTTGGCGCGATTGAAATTAAGCTCTGCTTGCAATGCTTCTGCAGCTTGCTTGGAAGTGTTGTAGTGAATCATCAGGCTGGCACCGTGGGCATGTAACTCGCGACTAATGGCCGCACCAACTCGCTTTGCGCCTCCCGTGATTAGGACAACTTTATTTTGTAAATTTGAGCTCAATTGCTTGTTCGCCTTTGTTTGAAAAATATTATAATGACGGATGTCTACATCATCTGACCGTAATGTATCTAGGCTTCTTTCGCCTAGCACCCATTTACCAATACCCTCACCAGAGTTAAGTCTCTATAGCCAACAATTATCTGATTTAGTTCAGAAAAAAATAGCTCAATCAGGTGGATGGATTTCATTTTCAGAATTTATGCATATGGCATTGTATACGCCTATGCTTGGTTATTATAGCGGTGGATTGCCTAAATTCGGCACCAATCAAAATGGCGGCGGTGATTTTGTTACTGCGCCACAAATCACACCATTGTTTGCGCGGGCGCTGGCAAAGCAAGTAGGGCATGTGATTGCCGTTACGAGGGGTGACGTTTTAGAGCTGGGTGCAGGTACAGGCCAGCTTGCGGCAGACTTATTGCTAGCTTTAGCTGACTTATCACAACTACCAAAACATTATTTTATTCTAGAAGTGAGTAGTCACTTGCGTAAAGTGCAGCGTGAGAACTTACAGAAAAAATTACCCGAATCTTTATTTGAAAAAATTGTTTGGTTCGATAAGTTACCAAAGAATTTTGTTGGCATGCTGTTAGGCAATGAAGTGCTGGATGCGATTCCCGTTCATTTGCTAGTAAAAAAAGCCGATGGATTATATGAACGTGGCGTTCGGTTTGATATGAGCTTTCATTGGCAAGAGCGGTCTCTGCAAGATGAGCGCTTGCTTGAGTCGGTTGATGTGGATCGCTGGCCAAACGCTTATTTGACGGAAGTGTGCCCAGCCGCGAATGGGCTAATCAAGAGTTTAGCTGCAGCGCTTGAAGCAGGCGCAATACTGATGATTGACTATGGTTTTTCTGCCAGTGAGTTTTATCATCCGCAACGTAATCAAGGTACTTTAATGTGCCATTACCAACACTATGCCCACAGCAATCCGCTCATCCATATTGGTTTGCAAGACATTACCGCGCATGTGAATTTTAGTGCGATTGCACAAGCTGGTTTGGATGGGGGATTGGATTTTTATGGATACACAACACAAGCACAATTTCTAATGAACTGTGGTTTATTGGATTTATTAGCTAAAGAGTCGCCTGAACATATTGAGCGATATGCGCCAATGACAGCGGCGGTGCAAAAATTATTATCGCCATCGGAAATGGGTGATTTGTTTAAAGTGATTGCGTTTACGAAAAGCTTAAGTGATGACTTTGCATTGCTGGGGTTTGTTGATGGCGATAAGTCCCATACTCTCTAGTATAATCTCCTCTATGACTAATCAAGATAAAAACCCTATTTACCAACGTCGCGTTTTTGAACAAAGTGAGGACCCGACTAACCGTAAGATTCGTAGTTTTGTACTGCGGCAGGGGCGTTTAACCCCTGCGCAGGAGCGTGCGTTTGCATCTGGCTGGCCTGCTTATGGCTTGGAATATCAAAAAGAAACATTGGATTTAAACCAAACATTCGGCCGCGCTGAAACTCAGAAGGTACTGGAAATTGGTTTTGGTATGGGAGATGCGACAGCAAAAATTGCACAAACCTTACCTGAGTATGATTTTTTAGCTGTTGAAGTGCATGCGCCTGGCGTAGGTGCGTTGCTGAAATTAATCCAAGAGACGGGTATTGATAACATTCGAATTATTCAACATGATGCGGTTGAAGTGCTTAATAATATGTTGGCTGATGATTCTTTGGATGGTGTGCATATTTTTTTCCCTGATCCTTGGCATAAAAAACGCCATAATAAACGTCGCTTGATTCAAGCGGAGTTTATAAAGCTGTTGTCTAGCAAGCTGAAAGTGGGTGCTTACATTCATGTGGCAACCGATTGGCAGGAGTATGCGCAATGGGTGCTGGAGGTGTTGTCAGCCGAAAAGATGCTGAAGAATACGGCAGAAGATTATGCAGAGAAACCCAGTTATAGGCCGTTAACCAAATTTGAAACCCGTGGGATTAAGCTTGGTCACGGCGTTTGGGATTTGGTTTTTAAAAAGCGCTAAATTCAGCGCCTTAATTAGTCGTCTTGTTTTGTACTATCAGATCCGATTTCGTTTGATTGAACTGGAAATAACCAGCCGCCAATCATTTTTTCTGTTTCGGCTACACCCTCTTTTTTGAGGCTTGAGAATAATTGGACTGTCACGTTTTCACCCCAGCCTTTAATCAGGGCCGCTCTAGTTCTAAATAAGGTTTGCTTGCCTTCATTGCGTGACAATTTGTCTGATTTAGTCAGTAATACATGTACTGGCTTGCCGCTATGACAAAACCAGTCCAACATTTGTATATCCAGCGGGGTTAATGGACGACGACTATCCATTACTAAAACTAAGCCAACTAAGCTGGAACGCTCAGTTAAGTAAGACGATAAGACAGACTGCCAATGTTTGCGGATGCTCTCTGGGACTTTGGCGTAGCCATAGCCTGGTAAGTCGACCAAAAACTGATCATTTCCTCTTTCTGGATTTAAACAAAAAAAGTTAATCAGTTGTGTACGGCCAGGTTGCTTACTCACATAAGCGAGTCGATTATGGTTGGCTAAGGTGTTGAGTGCGCTTGATTTTCCTGCGTTTGAGCGACCTGCAAAGGCAATTTCGACACCGTTAGGCGGGGGTAGATCGCTCATATTATTGGCGGAAATAGAAAAAGCTGCGTTTTGAAATAGAGACATGATTTTAAATGGTTTATTGGTTGATGTGCGGCATGCTATGCCTAAGGTGCAAATGCTATCACGAACCTGTTAACTTTGATAAAATATGCGAATTAAATGTCAAATTAACTGGAGCATGTATGCGTATCAGGGCTTTATCTTTATCAATTTCATTATTAATGGCTTGTTCTATGGCCAATGCTGGAGAGACACAGGTCAAGGATTTGAGCGCGGCAGAGCAAATAGTGCAAACGGTTTGTGCAGCTTGTCATGGGGTCGATGGTAATAGTGCAATTCCATTAAATCCTAAGTTGGCAGGACAGCATCCAGAATATTTAGCTAAACAGCTTTATGACTTCAAGGCTGGTCGGCGCGCAAATGCAGTCATGGCAGGCATGGTTGCGAATTTGTCAGATCAGGAAATGCAAGATTTGGCCACCTATTTTGCAGGGAAAACGCCAAAACTCGGTCAAGCAAAAACTAACGGCAAAGGTTCTTTAGGTGAAAAAATCTATCGTGGCGGTATTGCAGCGACAAATGTACCTGCTTGCGCTGCTTGTCATGGAGCAAATGGTGAAGGTATGCCAAAACGATACCCACGTTTATCTGGCCAGCATGCTGACTATACGGCGCAACAATTAAAAATATTCCGTACGGGGGAGCGTGCGAACGCACCTATGATGCAAGTTATTTCTGCAAAGATGACGGATGCAGAAATGCAAGCTGTGGCTGACTATATTGAAGGTTTGCGTTAATTACATTTAAAATTACTTTAAGGTGACAGTCATTGACAACATGTAGATAGTCGTAAAGTTATACTTGATATAGTAAAAATAAGTTCAAAAAATAACAAAAAGGACAGTAGATGAATAAAAATAAAGGATTCACGCTTATTGAGCTTGCTATTGTGTTGGTGATTATTGGATTGCTACTGAGTGTGGTCCTTAAAGGACAAAGTCTTATAGATAGTGCTAAAGTCAAAAAGCTGGCACGCGACTTCCAAGACATACAACTGTACATTCATGGCTATCAAGATCGATTTAAGACTTTGCCTGGTGATGACCACAATGCCGATGTGCATGTGGCAGGTACCAACCCAGTCAATGGAACGCGCAATGGTGTGATTGAAGGCCCATGGGACACAGCAGACAATGGTGACGAGTCTTGCGCCATTTGGCAACATGTTCGTCTCGCCAATTTAGCATCTGGCTCAACAGTTATTGATTGTTCTGCAAATAATACCTATCAACCTAGAAATGCAGACGGTGGCTTAATCGGCATTCAAAGTGCCGCAAACTTCACAAATCCGACAGGCCTGCGCGGTGCATATGTAATGTGTTCGGATTTAATTTTAGGCAGGTTGGCAACACAGTTGGATGCAACATTGGACGACGGTGTCGGTAATACAGGTGCGCTTAGAGTGGCTGTGCGCGGCGCTACTGCAAGTGCAGGTGTTGCGGTGCCTCTTGAAGGTTCTACCTATGTTGTATGTATGTCATTTTAAATCATCTTTTTTAAATGTAGTGCCGTATTGCCAAGGTTTCATTTTCAATTGTATTGTATTTCAATTAGAATATGCATCATTCATATAATGCTGACAAATCAACATAACTAAATCAATGACCCAAAACATCGTAGAAATTGACAATCTCTCATTTGGCTACAAAAACCGAACGCTACATAAAGGCATTTCAATGTCTTTCCCGCGCGGTAAAGTGGTGGCTATTATGGGTGGAAGTGGTAGCGGTAAAACGACGTTGTTACGTTTAATTGGTGGGCAATTTAAACCATCTTCTGGTGAAGTGCGTGTGGACGGGAAAGTGGTGCATAAGCAAAGCCGTGAAGGTCTGTATCAGCTGCGTCGGAAGATGGGAATGTTGTTTCAACAAGGTGCTTTGTTCACCGATTTATCAGTTTATGACAATGTTGCTTTTCCAATGCGAGAGTTGACTGATTTGCCAGAAATTATGATTAAAGATTTGGTCTTGATGAAGTTAAATGCAGTGGGTTTGCGCGGTGCTAGTCAACTGATGCCTACGGAGCTATCAGGCGGTATGGGGCGTCGCGTTGCCCTCGCGAGGGCGATTGCGCTTGACCCAGATATCATGATGTATGACGAGCCCTTTGCAGGTTTAGATCCGATTTCGATGGCGGTCATTTGTGATTTGATTCGCACCTTAAATGATGCACTTGGTACCACGTCTATCGTGGTGACGCATGATGTGGAAGAAACATTTTCTTTTGCAGATTATATTTATTTTGTGGCAGATGGTGTTGTCGCGGCAGAGGGTACGCCAGACGATTTACGTCAATCTACAATGCCGTTTATTCATCAATTTGTTCATGGTGAAAAAGATGGGCCTGTACCTTTTCATTATGCAGCTGTCGATTACAAGCAAGATTTATTGGGATAATCTGCTATGACACATTCTTACATTCACATTGCAGTTAAGCGTTTTTTACAAAAGCTAGGTAATAATTTTATTGACCAAATTTGGCGCTTAGGTGCTGGTGCGCGTTTGTTTGCTTTGATGTTGATTTCTTCTGGTGAGAGTTTTAGAAGATTTCGACTCGTAGTACGGGAAGTTTATTTCACTGGCGTTCTATCGTTAGTGATTATTTCTGTATCTGCGTTTTTCGTTGGCATGGTGTTGGCTTTGCAAGGTTACAATACTTTACAAAAATATGGTTCATCTGAGGCTATCGGTGTTTTAGTCGCGTTGTCATTGGTACGAGAATTAGGACCTGTGGTTACGGCACTGTTATTTGCTGGCAGAGCTGGTACTGCGATTACAGCTGAGATTGGGTTGATGAAGGCAACGGAACAGTTGTCTGCAATGGAAATGATGGCAGTCAGTCCGGTTTCAAGAGTGATTGCACCAAGGTTTTGGGCAGGGGTCATTGCCCTGCCAATATTGGCGGCATTATTCTCCATGATTGGTATTTTAGGCGGCTATTTGGTGGCAGTACCTTTGATTGGTGTTGATGCTGGCGCGTTTTGGTCGCAAATGCAGGCAAATGTCGATTGGCGCTTTGATATTGTGAATGGCGTTATTAAGAGTATTGTTTTTGGTGTTGCATGTACCATGATTGCTTTGTTTGAAGGTTATGATGCACCACCAACAGCTGAGGGTGTTAGCCGCGCAACAACAAGAACTGTAGTGACCTCGTCACTGGTTGTTTTGGCGCTAGATTTTGCATTAACTTCGTTTATGATTATATAGGTGTAGGGGTGGCGGTTATGGAAAGAACAACGATTGATTTATGGGTGGGTATATTTGTAGCTTTGGGTATTGCTGCTCTTCTTGGGTTGGCGATGAAAGTGGGCAATTTAACCACCAATACGATTGGCGCAACTTATACAGTTGAGGCCGCATTTGAGAATATTGGCGGTCTAAAGTCACGTGCGCCAGTCAAAAGTGCTGGCGTGGTTGTTGGTCGTGTTGGTGATATTCGATTCGATGCATCTACTTATGAAGCGATCGTGAGTATTAATATAGATCGACAGTTTAGTTTTCCTGCCGATACTTTTGCGAATATTTATACCGCGGGTTTGCTTGGCGAGCAATATATTGGTTTAGAGGCTGGTGGTGATGAAATTGCCCTTAAAGAAGGTGATAAAATTATGCAAACACAAGACGCGGTTGTCTTGGAAAAAATGATTAGTCAGTTCTTGTATAATAAAGCATCGGAACCAGAGTCAGCTGCAAAAACGCCAACACATGATGATTCAGTCAAAACAGACGATGATGCGCTAACGGCTAATGCTTTGTGATTTAATTAAATAAATGAGCGCTAGGGGTATTTAAATAGGATATGAAAATGTTAAAGAAAATTTTGATTGCGATAACTTTACTTTGCTTTGTGAATATTGCTTTTGCGATAGAAGCACCAGACGCTTTGGTGAAGAGAACTGCAGAGAGTGTGTTGGAGATCGTCAAGTCTGATGCCGACATTCAAGCTGGTAATCAATCTAAAATTTTTGCCTTAGCGGAAGAGAAAATCTTACCCAATTTTAATTTTGAGCGTGTTTCACGATTAGTTTTAGGTAAAAACTGGACAAGAGCTACTGCAGAGCAAAAAGCGAGTTTCCAACAAGAGTTTCGTGCGCTGCTCCTACGCACATATGCGACCGCGCTTTCAAAGTACAAAGACCAAAAAATTGAGTTTTTACCATTAAGAATGATTGATGATGCCAAAACAGCATCAGTAAAAACAAAAATTATTCAAAATGGTGGTCAGCCTATCGAGGTTAACTACTCTTTAGCACAAGAGGATGACGTGTGGAAAGTCTATGATATTGTGATTGAAGGTGTGAGCTTGGTCACTAATTATCGTGGACAATTTTCGCAAGAAGTGCGTCAAAATGGCTTGGATAGTTTAATTAAAAAATTGGCAAATAAAAATGCTGCAGCAGTTGTTAAATAGATGGTTTTAATACGATGATGGCATCAATTGCGCAAAATGAAAACCATTGGGTTGTAAAAGGTGACATCCTGATGGATAGTGCTAACAGCTTATTATTGGGCAGCAAAAACTTAAATTTAGCTGATGTTGCGGTCATTGATTTTACTCATGTTGGAGAAGTGGATACTTCTGCGGTGAGTTTGATGCTAGTTTGGAAACGCAGGGCAGTCGCTGAAAATAAGCAAATTCGTTTTGAGAATATGCCAAAGGGACTGAGTAGTCTGGTCGCTTTGTATGATGTGACAGCGCTGATTAGTTAATCATCTTGTTTTAAGCTTGGTTTGATTGATATTGGCCCCATCTCATGATGGGGTTTCGTTTTTATTAGCGTTTATTTTATATTGAATTTTAAAAGGTTATCTTGACACTTCCAGCAATTAAAATTGACAATGTTCAAAAACATTTTGGGGCTTTGCATGCGCTAAAAGGCATTGATTTGACCGTGCAACAAGGTGAGTTCTTTGGCTTGCTGGGTCCGAATGGAGCAGGTAAATCGACGTTGATTAATATTCTTGCTGGCTTATTAAGGCCGACCAATGGCAACGCCGCGATTATGGGACATGACGTTGTGAGCGATTATCAGGCAGCACGTTTAGTCTTGGGTGTTGTGCCACAAGAGCTTGTGTTTGACCCTTTTTTTAATGTGCGTGAAATGTTGCGTTTCCAGGCAGGATATTTTGGCCGTGGTAAAGAAAATGATGCTTGGGTTGATGAAGTGATTGAATCATTAGGCTTAAGCGATAAGGCGTATACAAACATGCGTAAATTATCTGGCGGTATGAAACGGCGCGCTTTAATTGCTCAGGCTTTGGCACATAAACCCCCTGTGATTGTGCTGGATGAGCCTACTGCTGGCGTTGATGTTGAATTAAGACAGTTGATGTGGTCTTTTATTAGGAAGCTTAACAAGCAAGGGCACACTATTATACTGACGACACATTATTTAGAGGAAGCTGAAGAGTTGTGCTCACGAGTGGCGATGATGAAGCAAGGTGAGATTGTTGCGCTTGATACGACAGCCAATTTATTGAGTAAATTTGCTGCTAAGAATTTATCTGTACAGTTAAAGTCTGGACATTTGCCATCAAGCCTATTGCCTATGTTAAAGCATCAAGAGGCCACGGTCTTTACTTTGGCATTAACGGAATTGAATCAAGTCGAATTTGCTTTGAGTGAATTGCGAAAAGCTGGCGCAGAAGTCGAGGATATACAAATTAACGAAGCTGATTTGGAAGATGTGTTTTTATCATTAGTAGGTGGTGCATGAGTTTGATTAATGAGCAAACTAGAGGTGTCTTTACACTTTTTAAGAAAGAGGTCCTGCGCTTTTGGCGGGTTGCCTTTCAAACAATTGCATCCCCAGTGATTACGGCTTTATTATATTTGCTGATTTTTTCACATGTGCTGGAAGGAAGAGTGCAGATATACGATGATGTTCCATATACTGCATTCTTGATACCAGGTCTAATCATGATGTCGCTGTTGCAAAATGCTTTTGCTAACAGCTCCTCTAGTCTTGTGCAGTCAAAAGTGATGGGCAATATTGTGTTTATATTATTAACGCCGCTGACCTATTTGCAATTCTTTTTGGCTTTTCTTGCGGCGGCAATTTTACGTGGTTTGGTTGTGGGTTTAAGCATCTATCTGGTTGCGCTTTTTTTTGTTGATATGCCTGTCGTTCATCTGTCATGGGTGATGACTTTTGCGTTTCTAGGTAGTGCATTGCTAGGCACTTTTGGCATTATTGCTGGTATATGGTCTGATCGGTTTGATCAAATGGCGGCTTTTCAAAACTTTGTAATTGTGCCGCTCACCTTTTTATCAGGTGTCTTCTACTCTATTCATTCGCTTCCGCCTGTTTGGCAGGCGATATCAAAATTTAATCCGTTTTTCTATATGATTGATGGATTTCGATATGGATTTTTTGGTAAGGGCGACATTTCCCCTTGGGTGAGTTTTGCTGTTGTCTCTACCTTTTTGGCGCTATTAGTTGTGCTGAGCTTAAAAATGTTAAAATCTGGTTATAAGTTACGCGGCTAGTCAAAGCCACATTCTAAAGATTAAATACAGCTTAAAGCTGGTTAAAGAGGTTAAATTGTTAAGTGCGACACAATTAGAAAGCTACATTACCGAGCATCTTGCCTGTGATTATATTAAAGTGTTAGGCGATGATGGCACTCATTTTGAGGCAGTCATTGTTAGCTCTGCGTTTGAGGGCAAAACCATGATACAACAGCATCAGCTCGTTTATGCGGCATTGGGCGATCGGATGAAAGCAGAGATACATGCGCTCTCCATGCGGACATTGACGCCTGCAAAATGGGCAGAGATGCACCCAAATTAAACCACTAAACATTAATTAGGAAAGAAAAATGGATATTCAAGCAAAAATTAAAGAGACCGTCACCACTAACCCTGTAGTACTTTACATGAAAGGTAGTCCAAAGTTTCCTCAGTGTGGTTTCTCAAACTTGGCGACACAGGTGTTAGATGCGTGCGAAGCGAAATATATAGCGATTGATGTTTTGCAAGATCAAGCTGTGCGCGAAGGTATTAAAGTTTATGCCAATTGGCCAACTATCCCCCAACTTTATGTAAACGGTGAGTTTGTGGGTGGTTCTGATATTATCAAAGCGATGTACGAAAGTGGTGAATTGCACACGCTTCTAGCAGGTGCTAAATAATTGGACAAACTAATTATAGAAGGTGGTTTTCCCCTTCATGGTGAAGTTGCTATCTCTGGCGCTAAAAATGCCGCATTACCCATTTTATGTGCATCGCTTTTGGCGGAAACGCCCCTAGTCTTAACTAGTGTTGCGGCATTAAAAGATATTGATACTACATTAAAGTTATTAGATTTGATGGGCGTGAAAGTGGAGCGTGATGGAGATCAAGTCACCTTGGATGCGAGTGAGGTGGCTTCGTTTGAGGCGACTTATGAAATGGTTAAAACCATGCGTGCGTCGATTTTGGTGCTTGGTCCTTTGTTAGCTCGATTTGGTAGCGCCCGTGTCTCACTACCAGGTGGATGTGCGATTGGTTCGCGCCCAGTTGATTTGCATATCAAAGGGTTGCAAGCGATGGGTGCCGCCATACATATTGCGCATGGCTATATTCAGGCCAGCACACTTCACTTGCCAAACCGCCGTTTGCAAGGTGCGCGTTATTATATGGATATTGTTACTGTTACAGGAACGGAAAATCTTATGATGGCAGCGGCTTTGGCCGACGGAACAACCATATTAGAAAACGCGGCGAAAGAACCTGAAGTAGTCGATTTGGCTGACTGCTTGAACAAAATGGGCGCTAATATTTCTGGTGCTGGTAGTGATGTCATTATCATACAAGGGGTAGAGAAGCTTAATGGTGCACAACACAATATTGTTTGTGACCGAATTGAAGCTGGAACTTATATGGTTGCCGCTGCAATGACGGGCGGTGAGATTAAGCTAACAAATGTGCAGGCACATTTGTTAGATGCCGTGATCGAAAAATTACGTGAAGCTGGAGCACAGGTGAGTGTAGATGGCGAAAGTATGACCGTAAAAAGTAATGGTAAGTTAACAGCAGTGAATATACGGACAGCTCCTCACCCCGCATTCCCAACGGATATGCAAGCACAATTTATGGCGATGAATGCAATGGCAATAGGTGTTTCTAAGGTGACAGAAACGATTTTCGAAAATCGGTTTATGCATGTGCAAGAGCTACAGCGTTTAGGGGCTGATATCAGTATTGATGGTAATACAGCATTAGTACAAGGTGTTGACCATTTAGATGGTGCCACTGTGATGGCGACCGATTTGCGTGCTTCGGCTAGTTTAGTATTGGCTGGGTTGGTAGCAAGGGGTGAGACGGTGATAGAGCGAATTTATCATTTGGATCGTGGTTATGAATTGTTGGAAGATAAATTGACTGCGTTAGGCGCAAAAGTGAAAAGAGCAAGCTAATGATTACAATTGCTTTATCAAAAGGCAGAATATTTGACGAAACTGAACCATTATTAGCGGCGGCTGGTATTCATGCGATTGAAGAACCAGGGTCTTCAAGAAAACTTATTTTAGAAACTAATCGAGCTGATGTGCGTCTGATAATAGTGCGTGCTTCAGATGTACCTACTTATGTGCAATATGGGGCAGCTGATATAGGCATTGCGGGTAAAGATGTTTTAGATGAACACGGCGGTGAGGGTTTGTATCAGCCTTTAGATTTGCAAATTGCAAAATGCAAAATGATGGTTGCAGTGCGAAAAGGCTTTGATTATGAGGGTGTGATACGTCAGGGTGCAAGATTAAAAGTGGTAACAAAGTATGTACAAACAGCGCGCGAGCACTTTGCCGAAAAAGGTATGCATGTAGATTTAATCAAATTGTATGGCTCGATGGAGTTGGGACCTTTGGTGGGTTTAGCTGATGCGATTGTGGATTTGGTAAGCACAGGCGGTACACTAAAAGCCAATAATTTAGAGGCAGTTGAGCATATTGGCGATATCAGCTCACGATTAATTGTAAATCAAGCTTCTTTGAAATTGAATCGCGTTGCTTTGCAACCAATATTGGATGATTTTACTCGCGCCGTTAATAGTGGCGTAGCAACAACTAACTAGGTTAAGTATGAATATTCGACGTTTATCAACAAAAGATCAAGATTTTGATGGTGCCCTAAAAGCTTTATTGGCTTTTGAGACTGCGCAAGATGACAGCATTGATGCGGTGGTGGCGGATATCTTAAAGGATGTGAAAGCAAGAGGTGATGCTGCCGTCTTGGAGTACACCAATCGTTTTGATCGTACTAATGCAAGCAGTCTTGCGGAGTTGGAAATTAGTCAGTCTGAGTTGCAAGTAGCATTGAATAGCTTGCCACTTGAGCAACGTGAAGCATTGCAAGCGGCTGCAGATCGTGTGCGAGCTTATCATGAGAAGCAAGTCATGCAATCATGGCAATATACTGAAAAGGACGGTACTTTATTGGGGCAGCAAGTCACACCGTTAGACCGTGTTGGTTTATACGTGCCTGGTGGAAAAGCGGCTTATCCTTCCAGTGTCCTGATGAATGCTATTCCAGCAAAAGTAGCTGGTGTACAAGAGTTGATTATGGTTGTCCCAACACCGAACGCTGAGAAAAATGCGCTCGTATTGGCTGCGGCAGCCATTTCAGGAGTTGATCGAGTATTTTGTATTGGTGGAGCGCAAGCTGTTGGAGCTTTGGCTTATGGTACTGAAACAGTTCCACAAGTTGACAAAGTGACTGGACCAGGTAATGCATTTGTGGCGGCAGCAAAGCGGCGTGTGTTTGGCGTGGTTGGTATAGACATGGTGGCTGGACCATCGGAGATTTTAATTATTTGTGATGGAAAGACAAACCCAGACTGGATTGCAATGGACTTGTTTAGTCAGGCTGAGCATGATGAACTAGCGCAATCCATTTTACTGTCACCAGATGCGGCATTTTTAGATCAAGTCCAAGCAAGTATGCAAAAGCTGGTACAAAAAATGCCACGTAAAAACATCATTAGTACTTCTATTTCAGATAGAGGTGCGTTGATTCTAGTGAAAGATTTGGATGAAGCGATCGAGATTAGTAACTATATTGCACCAGAGCATTTGGAATTATCAGTCGAGAATCCACTTGAGATGAGTCAGAAAATCAAGCATGCAGGTGCCATTTTTATGGGGCGAGATACTTGTGAAGCATTGGGTGATTATTGCGCTGGACCGAATCATGTATTACCCACATCACGCACAGCGCGTTTTAGTTCGCCTTTAGGCGTCTATGATTTCCAGAAACGTTCAAGTCTCATTTTGGTTTCTAGCGAAGGTGCACAAAAATTAGGCAAGATTGCATCCACTTTAGCTTATGGTGAAAGTTTACAAGCGCACGCAAAATCTGCTGAGTATAGACTTAAGTAAGCAGTAATCATTGATATTAGAAAATTAAGTTTGGAAAGCGAAAGCATGAGCCAGTTCTGGAGTGATATTGTGCATGAGTTGACACCTTATGTTCCTGGTGAGCAACCTAAGGTGAAAAATTTAATTAAGCTCAATACAAATGAAAATCCCTACGGGCCTAGCCCTCAAGTGCTAGCGGCAATTACTGCACAAGCAACAGATGAGCTAAGGCTCTACCCAGACCCCAATTCAGAGCGATTGAGACATGCAATTGCTGAGTTTCATGGGCTGACAGCTAATCAAGTTTTTGTCGGGAATGGTTCAGATGAAGTGCTTGCGCATGTGTTTCTAGCATTATTAAAGCATTCAAGACCGTTACTTTTTCCTGATATTACCTATAGTTTTTATCCTGTTTATTGCGGACTTTATGGGATTGAATACGATGCATTGCCACTTGACCGTCATTTTGAAATTAATATACATGATTACGACAGACCTAATGGCGGCATTATTTTCCCCAACCCAAATGCGCCAACTGGTATCCCAATAGAGCTAACTAGGATAGAAGCTTTGTTACAAAAAAATCGTCATTCTGTTGTTGTGATTGATGAAGCCTATGTTGATTTTGGAACAGAGTCTGCCGTACGGTTAATTAATGACTATCCCAATTTATTAGTGACACAAACTTTTTCAAAAGCACGTTCGTTAGCTGGGTTACGCGTTGGTTATGCATTAGGGCAGCAAGATTTAATAGAAGCGCTAGTGAGGGTGAAAGATAGTTTTAACTCCTATCCGATTGATAAACTTGCTGAAGCTGGCGCAGTTGCTGCAATGCAAGATGTTGATTACTTTGAAAAAATAAGAGAAAAAGTGATTGCGACACGAGAGTCGTTGGTAAGGCAAATGGAAGCGATGGGATTTGTGGTATTGCCTTCTGGGGGTAATTTTATATTCGCTAAACATGCAAAGATTGATGGAGGAACTTTGGCAGAAAGATTACGAGAGCAATATATTATTGTGCGACATTTCAAAAAGCCAGAACGGATTACACCGTTTGTACGAATTACAATTGGTACCGAGGCACAAACAGCTCAATTGTTAAGTGCTTTGGCCACAATGATGCCTTTTTAACCTAAATCTAACCGATTTAAAATTAAACTTTTGTATTTAAATGGAACTAAAATGTTGAAATTATCTACAAATTGCGGTTATGATGTCGGAATATACACTTAAGTCCATTTAATGTTGCGTTAAATTTAATTAGGTGGATACAAAAATTAAATTTTAATTGTTTTAATCGAGTAACTCGGAGGAAGACTTATCATGGCACAAACCCAGATGGCATTAGATTCATTAGATTTTGACGCAACAGTAGCACTAGCTGCTAAAGTTGCTCCACATGTTGACATTTTAGAAATCGGTACACCATGCATCAAGCATAATGGTATTGAGCTACTAAAAACATTGCGTGCGAAATTTCCAAACAACAAGATTTTAGTTGATTTAAAAACAATGGATGCTGGCTTCTATGAAGCTGAGCCGTTCTACAAAGCTGGTGCGGACATCTGTACAGTATTAGGTACTGCTGATATCGGTACAATCAAAGGTGTAATTGATGTTGCCAATAAGTACGGCAAAATGGCTCAAGTTGATTTGATTAATGTTAAAGATAAAAAAGCACGTACATTAGAAGTGGCTAAATTAGGCGCACACATTATCGGTGTTCATACAGGATTAGACCAACAAGCTGCTGGTCAAACACCATTTACTGATTTGGCAATGGTAACTAGTTTAAACACTGGCGCTAAAGTTTCAGTTGCTGGCGGTGTAAAAGCTGCTACAGCTGCGCAAGTAGTTGAAGCTGGTGCTGATATTGTTGTGGCTGGTGCTGCTATTTACGGCGCTGCTGATCCTGCTGCTTCTGCTGCTGAGATTACGGGCATTGTGCATGGTAGTGGTGCAAGTGCTGGTGGCATGAAATGGTTGCCATGGGTGATTATTGCAGGTGCGGTATTATTAGGTTTGTATTTATTAAATGGAGGTTCAGCTGATGAAGCTGCTGCAGACGCTGCAGCTGTCACTGAGCAAGCAGTTGAAGCAACTGATGCTGCTGCAATGGAAGATGCTACTGAAATGGCAACTGAAGCGACTGATGAAGCTGCTGATGCAGCAAGCGCTGAGTAATTATTTCTAGTATGAACAAAAAGCCGACTGGATAGTCGGCTTTTTTCTTGCATTTTTGCGCAAGCGACTGAGATTGAGTTAAAATGCATAAAAATTATTGCTTTTACATACACATTACTAATATTTTAGATTATTCCTATGCGACAAGCTGAAGTTACTCGCAATACCCTTGAAACTCAAATCACCGTTTCCATAGATATAGATGGAACTGGACAATCACAATTTGAAACTGGTATTGGCTTTCTAGACCATATGTTGGATCAAGTAGCACGGCATGGAATGATGGATATTCGTGTGCATGCAAAAGGTGATTTACATATCGATGCGCATCATACTGTCGAAGATATTGGCATTACATTTGGACAAGCTTTCTTTAAAGCCGTTGGTGATAAGAAAGGTATTAATCGTTATGGGCATGCTTATGTGCCACTTGACGAAGCGCTTTCTCGTGTGGTGTTAGATTTGTCAGGTCGCCCTGGCCTCATCTTTAATTGTGAATTCACGCGTGCAGCAATAGGTGAGTTTGATGTGGACCTATTTCACGAGTTTTTCCAAGGATTCGTGAATCATGCTTTGGTTACTTTGCATATTGATAACTTAAGAGGGCATAACTCACATCATCAAGCTGAAACCATTTTCAAAGCGTTTGGCCGTGCTTTACGCATGGCAATAGCAGCAGATGAGCGTATGGCTGGTGTGATGCCATCCACAAAAGGTGTGCTGTAAACATAGATTCTTTGTTGCGAATTAAATGAAAAAAATAGATATTGCCGTTGTTGACTACGGTATGGGTAATTTAAGGTCCGTTTCTAAGGCCATAGAGCATGTCGCTCCAAATAAGACAGTGTTAGTCACTAGTGACTCAGCAGCAATTGGTGCAGCAGAACGCGTTGTTTTTCCAGGCCAAGGCGCTATGTTTGAGTGTATGCGGGAGCTAGACAAACGTGGTTTACACCATGCTGTTGTTAACGCCGCGAAGACCAAGCCATTTTTAGGTATTTGTATTGGCTTGCAAATGCTTTTTGACCATTCTGAAGAAGGTGATGTGAATTGCCTGGGTTTGCTTCAGGGGAATGTGATTAAATTTGCGCTTGAAGATACTTGTGATAAGGACGGACAAAAACTTAAAGTGCCACATATGGGTTGGAATCAAGTCTATCAAGGTGGTAAGCCACATGCTATGTGGAATGGTATTGCGAATGGCGAGCGATTTTATTTTGTGCACAGCTATTATGTGAGTTCCACAAATCCTGATTATGCGGTTGGCTTTGGCGAGTATCCTCAGCGCTTTACTTGCGCGGTGGGAAAAGAAAATATATTCGCTGTGCAGTTTCATCCTGAAAAAAGTGCACAAGCAGGATTGCAATTACTCAGTAATTTTGTAAACTGGAAACCTGAATACTAATTTTTAGTCAGTAAATCAATAATATTATGTTAATTATCCCAGCAATTGATCTCAAGGACGGACACTGTGTGCGTCTTAAACAAGGCGACATGGAAGCCTCTACCATTTTTTCAGAAGACCCTGGTGCAATGGCCAAGC
The DNA here is from genome assembly GCA_017857755.1 of Methylophilaceae bacterium. Taxonomy (GTDB): domain Bacteria; phylum Pseudomonadota; class Gammaproteobacteria; order Burkholderiales; family Methylophilaceae. The sequence continues at coordinate 51,403 of JAFMCM010000006.1, forward strand.
ATTGGATAGACCAAGGTTGTGAGCGACTCCATTTGGTAGATTTGAATGGTGCTTTCGCTGGTAAGCCTGTGAATGAAAGTGCAATTAAATCTATTGTAAGCGCCATTGGCGGAAAGATTCCGATTCAACTCGGAGGGGGAATTCGTGATTTAGACACCATAGAGCGCTATCTTGATGATGGCATTGATTATGTAATTTTAGGTACGGCTGCCGTTAAGAATCCTGGTTTCTTACATGAAGCATGCTATGCATTTCCAGGACAAGTGATTGTTGGATTAGACGCTAAAGATGGCAAAGTTGCGGTTGATGGTTGGTCAAAATTAACGGGCCACGATGTGATTGATTTGGCTAAAAAGTATGAGGATTATGGAGTGAGCTCGATTATTTACACCGATATTGGCCGTGATGGCATGTTGACGGGTGTCAACATTGAGGCGACAGTCGCGTTAGCGCAATCGTTGCTCATTCCAGTCATTGCCTCAGGTGGCGTTACTAATTTAGACGATGTGCGTAAGCTTTGTGCTGTTGAAGATGAAGGTATTATCGGTACCATTACAGGACGTGCCATTTATGAAGGCTCTTTAGACTTTGCTGCTGCCCAAGCCTTAGCGAACGAATTGTCACCTAATGCTCGCTAAACGCATTATTCCTTGCATGGATGTGACCGCAGGCCGTGTGGTAAAAGGGGTTAACTTTCTCGCTTTGCGCGATGCTGGAGACCCAGTAGAAATTGCAAAGCGTTACGATGGTCAAGGTGCTGATGAGCTCACTTTTTTAGACATTACTGCAACATCTGATGATAGAGATTTAATTTTGCACATCATTGAAGACGTTGCTAGCCAAGTCTTTATTCCGCTCACGGTTGGCGGTGGGGTGCGTGAGGTAGAAGATGTTCGCCGTTTGCTTAATGCAGGAGCAGATAAAGTGAGTATTAACACGACGGCTATCTATAACCCGCAAATGGTCGCTGATGCAGCGGCAAGATTTGGTTCGCAATGTATCGTTGTTGCAATCGATGCCAAAAAAGTAGAGGGCCAGCCGTTTGAATGGGAAGTTTTTACTCACGGAGGTAGAAAGCCGACTGGGCTTGATGCTGTGGAGTGGGCAAAAAAGATGGTAGCCTTAGGTGCAGGTGAGTTGTTGGTCACCAGTATGGACAGGGATGGTACTAAGATTGGTTTTAATAATGCACTTAACCGTGCGATTTCAGATGCGGTTGAAGTGCCTTTAATTGCATCAGGTGGTGTGGGTAATTTGCAACATTTGGTTGATGGGATTAAGGTGGGTGGTGCCGATGCTGTTCTAGCTGCCAGTATTTTCCATTATGGTGAATATACAGTTGCACAAGCTAAAGCTTATATGCAAGCACACAACATTGAAGTAAGGCTGTAGAATTGACTAGATGAATTGGTTAGATGAAATACATTGGGATGACAACGGGCTCGTACCCGTTATCGCGCAAGAGCATTGCAGCGGTAAGGTGTTGATGTTTGCATGGATGAACCGAGAAGCGTTGGCACTTACCAATGAAAGTAAACAGGCTGTGTATTGGTCACGTTCGCGCCAAAAACTGTGGCGAAAAGGCGAGGAGTCAGGACATACACAATTAGTGCATGAAATTCGTTTGGATTGTGACGAAGATGTGGTGTTAATTGTGGTTGAGCAATTAGGCGGTATCGCTTGTCATACTGGAAGGCATGACTGCTTCTTTCAAAAATTAGACCATGACCAATGGAAAATCGATAAGCCTATCATCAAAAACCCTGAAGATATTTATAAGCCAATAGCATGAGTGATATATTAAATCGATTAGCAGCGCTTTTAGAGCAGCGTAAAACCGCAGACTCAGACTCGTCTTATGTTGCCAAACTTTATGCAAAAGGCATGGACGGTATCCTCAAAAAAGTTGGTGAAGAAGCGACTGAAACGATTATCGCTGCAAAAGGTGGTAACAAAGAAGAGATTATTTATGAAACGGCTGATTTATGGTTTCATACTCTAATCATGTTGGCACAGGCTGATTTAAAACCGCAGGATATTTTGGATGAGCTAGCTAGGCGTGAAGGTTTGTCGGGTATCGACGAAAAGAACGCGCGTGTGAAAAGCTGACTAAATTAGTTATTGTTAATGATTGGATAAAGCATAATGAGCATGGATTGTCTTTTCTGTAAAATCGTTGCTGGCAATATTCCTGCAACAACAATCTATGAAGATGAAGATGTCATCGTGTTTAACGATATTAAGCCAATGGCAAAAATTCATTTTCTAATCGTACCGAAATTACATCTTGAAAGTTTACAAAGCTGTGATGCATCGCAACAGCAGTTGTTGGGTAAGATGTTGTTGCTCGCGCCAAAATTAGCAGCTGAGCAGGGATTAAAAGGGTTTAAAACTCTAATTAATACTGGGCGAGAAGGTGGTCAAGAGGTATTTCACGTTCACATGCATGTTTTTGGTGGTGGTTTGCCGAACGCATAAAATTAGGAGATGGCAATGGGCGCATTTAGTTTGTGGCACTGGGTTATTGTATTACTGATTGTTGTTCTTGTATTTGGTACAAAGAAACTGCGCAATATTGGTAGTGATGTTGGTGGGGCGGTAAAAGAGTTTAAAAAAGCCATGAAGGATGACAGTCAATCTGAGCGCAAAACAGATACCGCGACTACGATTGAAGGCGAAGTGACAGAAAAATCTAAACACTAATTTTTTGGCGGCTATTATTGTGTTTGATATTTCTTTTGCTGAATTAATGATTATTGCCATCGTTGGGCTTTTGGTGATTGGGCCTGATAAACTGCCGCAAGTTGCCAGAACGTTGGGTGCTTATGTTGGGCGTTTACAACGATATGTTGCGCAAGTAAAAGAAGAAGTGAGTCGTGAAGCAAGGTTCGAAGATTTGAGTCGCTTACAGGAAGAAATTAAACAAGGCGCGAGTCAAGTCAGGTCAAGTATCATGGACAGCACAACACCAGTACAGGAAACGATGGATAGGATTGAAAATAGTGTCAAACCTAAGCGTCAAATTCGTAAATCTAATAAAAAAAAACTGACTGAAACATTACCGAATCTAAAAAGTGATTCACCTCAAAAGCGTTCAACGAAGCAATCGGCTACTCAAGCCGCCATCGACAAACCAGTTAAAAAAGCAGGATTAAGACAAAAAGTTGAAAAGGTTTAATTTGTGACGCCAACAGAATCTTTTGTTTCTCATCTTATTGAACTGCGGAATCGATTGCTAAAAATTGTTGTAGGCATACTCCTTATTTTCATAGGCTTATTTCCTTTTGCTAATCATGTTTATGCTCTACTAGCGGCGCCCATGCTTGAGAGGTTGCCAGCTGGTACGCAGATGATTGCCACCGCGGTTGTCACGCCTTTTTTTGTGCCCATGAAAGTGGCGATGCTAACAGCATTTTTAATTGCGTTACCACATACCTTGTATCAGATTTGGATGTTTGTGGCACCTGGATTGTATGCCCATGAAAAAAAACTGATGTTACCAGCGATTATGGTGAGTAGTTGTTTGTTTCTCTGTGGGATGGCTTTCGCATATTTCTTGGTATTTCCAGTTGTTTTTTCATTCATCATTGGTAGTGCGCCAGTCGGAGTCGCGGTGATGACCGATATTGCGGAGTACTTAGATTTTGTTATAACCCTATTTTTAGCCTTTGGTTTTGCATTTGAAGTGCCTATTGTTGTTGTGTTGACAGCCCACTTCGGATGGGTGACCGTAGCACAGTTGAATGAAGTGCGTGGGTATGTGATTGTTGGAGCTTTCGTGTTGGCAGCGATATTTACACCACCTGATATCATCTCTCAGTTTATGCTTGCGATACCGCTATGGTTGCTTTACGAAACTGGCATTTTATTTGTGCGACTTACAAGATCAAAACAAAAACGTATACATGCCAATCTTTAAGCCTGCTTTTATTATTTAAGTCGATCATTAATCGTTAAGACTAGGGCGCTTCCCGATTAGTATCTTAATATCCAATTTCTTTTGTGCACGTACAATGCTAAGCGTTGCGCGTTTATTAGGTTCAAGTGCTGCGATTAAATTTAGCATCGTTGCACTATTAATCACAGGCCTATCGTTAATGGCAATTAGTATATCGCCTGCTTTTAAACCAGCTTTATCTGCTGGACTTTCTGCTAATATCCCAGCAATCAATGCACCAGAGGCTGTTTTTAGTCCGAACGATTCCGCTAGTTCTGTGGTCATGTTTTGCGCTTCCACCCCTACCCATCCACGTGTTACAGAGCCTTCTTTTGCTATCTGCTCTATCACTTGTTTAGCAATACTTATTGGAATGGCGAAGCCAATACCCATGCTGCCACCATTGCGCGAATAAATAGCACTATTAATACCAACTAGATTTCCACTTGTATCGATAAGTGCACCACCAGAATTACCTGGATTAATTGATGCGTCTGTTTGAATGAAGTTTTCATAGGTATTAATACCCAAATGATTGCGCCCAAGTGCACTGACAATTCCTTGTGTAATGGTTTGACCCACTCCAAAAGGGTTGCCGATGGCTAGAACCACATCACCAACAGCTAACTGATCATTACTTGCAAAAGTAATTGAAGGTAGGTCTTTTGCCTCTACCTGCAGAAGTGCTAAGTCTGATTCAGGGTCAGCGCCCACAATGGACGCAGATAATTTTCTGCCATCGGCCAGTGCCACTTCTATGGCATCCGCTGTCTCAATCACATGATTATTGGTTAATATAAGACCATTTTCACTGACAATGACGCCGCTACCAAGGCTGTTATCGTTAGGCTCTTCCTCTTGGTCGCCAAAAAAATGCTTAAAAAGCTGGTCATCCATGAATTCACGGTGAGGGTTGATGTTTTTGCTGGTGGTGAAAATATTCACAACTGCAGGCATTGCTTTTTTAGCCGCTTGGCTATAAGAATCTAAAGCACGAGTAGATGGCTGTTTTGTTGCTTGCTTGATTGTGATGGATTTTTGGCTTAAACCGAGCAAGTTGGGTTTAAATGTCTGTAGAACAAATAATACACCTAAGCAAATGGTGACAGTTTGAGCAAAAATAAGCCATATTTTCCGCATGATTCTCGTATCGTTCGTGTTTAATCTAATAATTGTTTAGTATAGGCGAAAATAATTAATTTATTAACAAATAAGGGTAATACTTATGCAGTTAAACGCACTCAAACAATATTTGACACAATATTTACAGCCCGAGCGGTTTACTGATTATTGTCTAAATGGATTACAAGTGGAGGGTAAGGCTGAAGTAAATCGGATTGTAACAGGCGTAACAGCAAGTATCGCACTGTTAGAACAGGCTAAAGAACAAAAAGCTGATGCAGTATTAGTACACCACGGTTATTTCTGGAAGGGTGAATCACAGTCAATAACTGGCATAAAGAAAAGACGTTTGAAGTATCTATTAGAAAATGATATGAACCTTTTTGCTTATCATTTGCCACTTGATGGACACCTTGAAATTGGTAACAATGTCATGCTCGGAAAGGTGTTAGGTTTGGAAATAGCTGGCTGGTTAGATAATCAACATATGATTGCATGGGCGAAGTTAAAGGAAAAGCAATCATTGGGGGGGTTATCTCAGCAAGTGAGTGAAAGGCTTAATAGGCCAATTCAGCTCGTTGGTAATGCAAATCAAGTGGTTGAAACGGTCGCTTGGTGTACTGGAGCAGCGCAAAGTTATATTGAGTATGCCATTGCTGCTGATATCGATGTTTTTATTAGCGGTGAAATTTCTGAACAAACCGTACATCAAGTCAGGGAGTCTAACACTGCTTACATGTCGGCTGGGCATCACGCAACTGAGCGTTATGGTATAGATGCTTTGGGGACGCATCTTGCCAATAACTTTAGCATTAGTCATATGTTTATTGACATAGATAATCCTGTTTAATTGATATAAATCATATGGTTAATGATTATTATTTGGCTTTGTTAATTGAAAAATGTATAATCCCGATAAATTGTTACTTGTGTTTAATTTCGCTTTAAAAAGGCGAGTAAAGGAAGTGAATGTCAGTATCAGATTCAGTGGAAGATAAGGCTCTTAAAAACAATGGGTTGTCGTTTCAAACACCATCTCAAATTGATCAAGAAAAAAGACAGTTTTTAGTAGCGGCTACTGCGGCTGTCGGTGCAGCTGGCGTTGCAGCCGCGGCGGTGCCCTTTGTGGGCAGTATGTTGCCTAGTGAGCGCGCAAAAGCAGCTGGCGCACCAGTGGAGGTGGATATCAGTGATATCGCACCAGGACAAATTAAAACCGCTGAGTGGCGCGGTAAGCCAGTTTGGATTATTAATCGAACTGAGGCTATGACAGCTGAGTTGCCTAAGCATAATGACCAGCTTTCTGACCCGAATTGCGAGGTTGCCTCGCAACAACCTGTTTACTGTCAAAATGCAGACCGCTCTATCAAGCCCAATATTGGTGTTGTTGTTGGTATTTGTACGCACTTGGGTTGTTCACCAACAGCCAAATTGGAGGCTGGTGGCGATATGGGCTCTGCATGGTCAGGTGGTTTTTATTGCCCTTGTCATGGTTCAAAATTTGATTTAGCTGGACGTGTTTTTAAGGGTTCTCCAGCACCAACAAATTTGGTCGTGCCGCCGCATGCTTATATGGATGACAACACAATTGTTATTGGTGTTGATACTGGGATGGAGGCTTAATCGTGGCTGAGCATAAACAAAAAACAAGTACGTCTGCATCTGGGCTTAGAGAATGGGTTGACCGCCGTTTGCCATTGAGTAGTATGGTAAAAGCACATCTAACTGAATACTATGCACCTAAGAATTTTAACTTCTGGTATTTTTTTGGGTCGCTGGCTATGTTGCTGCTGGTGATGCAGATTTTAACAGGTATCTTTTTGACGATGCATTATAAGCCTTCAGCAGCCGAAGCTTTTGCATCAGTTGAGTATATTATGCGCGACGTGTTTGGCGGAAATATTATTCGTTATATGCACTCAACTGGCGCGTCCATGTTCTTTGTTGTGATTTATATGCATATGTTCCGCGGTGTGATTTATGGCTCTTACAGAACGCCACGAGAGTTAATCTGGCTTTTTGGTGTGGGTATATTTCTGGCGCTAATGGGGGAGGCCTTTTTTGGATACTTGTTACCATGGGGGCAAATGTCCTACTGGGGTGCGCAAGTAATTACCAGTCTTTTCGGTACTGTACCATTTATTGGTCCTGATATTGCTGAGTGGTTACGGGGTGATTACTTAACTGCAGATGCAACCCTAAATCGATTCTTTGCATTCCACGTGATTGCATTACCGTTGGTATTGCTGGGCTTGGTGATGGTGCATTTGGTGGCGCTTCATGAAGTTGGCTCTAACAATCCAGATGGTATAGAGATAAAAGAGCAAAAAGATAAGGCAACTGGTATTCCGCTAGACGGTATCCCATTCCATCCTTATTATACAGTCAAGGACATTGTAGGTGTGGTGGTATTTCTGATGGTGTTTGCTTCGATTGTGTTCTTTGCACCTGAGATGGGCGGTTATTTTCTGGAGCATAATAATTTCGTTCCTGCTAACCCAATGGTGACGCCAGAGCACATTGCACCCGTATGGTATTTCACGCCCTATTACTCTATCTTGCGGGCTGTCCCCCCGATTTTAAACTCGCAGTTTCCAGGCGTGGTTGCGATGGGCTTGTCTGTGGTTGTATTTGCTTTCTTGCCTTGGTTGGATAAAAGCCCTGTTAAATCCATTCGTTATAGGGGTGTGTTGTATAAGCGTTGGCTTGCTGCTTTTGTAGTAAGTTTCGTAATCTTAGGCTATTTGGGGACTGAGCCTTCAAATATTTGGGGCCAGTTTGGTACTTGGGCGAGTGGTGCCGACCGTGCAACTGTCGTAGCACGAGTTTTTACCGTGATTTACTTTTTATTTTTCTTATTGATGCCTTGGTACACTGCGCGCGATAAAACGAAACCTGTTCCAGAAAGGGTGACTTACAAATGATAAAGAAACTATTCGTTTTGATTGCGTTTTTACCAATCGTTGCATTTGCTACATCGGGAATAGGCATAGAATCTGCGCCAATTGACGTCTCTGACCAGGCATCATTGCAGCGTGGTGCGCGGACTTTCATTAATAATTGCTTGAACTGCCATAGTGCTAACTATATGCGTTACAACCGTTTAGTTGATATTGGATTGACAGAGAAAGAAATTAAAGAAAATCTGCTGTTTGCTGGTGAGAAAGTGGGCGATACCATGCAGGTTGCCATGAACCCAAATGATGCAAAAAAATGGTTTGGTGTAGCTCCGCCTGATTTGTCAGTTGAGGTGAGGGCGCGAGGGGTTGATTGGATTTACGCTTATCTGCGCGGTTTCTATAAAGATGCATCTACCCCAAGTGGCTGGAACAACATCGTTTTTAGAAATGTAGCAATGCCGCATGTTCTTTACCAGTTGCAAGGCGAGCAAGTATTAAACGAAGAAACGCAAACTTTAGAGCTTGTTAAGCCAGGTCGGTTGAATCAGGTTGAGTATGATGCCTTTGTTGCTGATTTGACTAACTATATGGCCTACATGGCAGAGCCAGCAAAAGAGCAACGAAAAAAACTAGGTGTTGCAGTATTACTGTTTTTAGCCGTATTGCTAGTCTTGGCTAAAAAGCTAAAAGCGGCATACTGGAAAGACATCAAATAAAAGAAATAAACAGATGTCTTTGTTCATTCGAGCATAGGCATATTTAAGGGAAGAGTAATTATGATGAAATTATATTCAGGGTCGGTCGATCCTTTTAGTCACCGGTGTCGTATTGTGCTTTTTGAAAAGGGCATGGATTTCGAAGTGATTGATGTGGATTTAACAAACAAGACAGAAGACCTTGCTGTATTAAATCCGTACGGTGCTGTACCAGTCTTAGTTGAGCGTGACTTGGTGCTGTCGGAGGCCAATATTATCAATGAATATATAGATGAGCGCTTTCCACATCCGCAGTTAATGCCAGCAGATCCCGTGATGCGCGCACGTGCGAGATTGTTTCTTTATAGTTTTGAGCAAGATCTGTTTAGTCATATCAGCGATTTGGAGTCTGCAAATGAAGAAATTGCGAATAAAGCCCGCAAGACAGTGCGAGATAACCTTACCCAAATTGTTCCAATTTTTAGCAAACAAAATTATTTATTAGGTGATGAGTATTCGATGCTAGATGTTGCGGTGACACCATTGTTATGGCGACTAGAGCATTATGGTATTGATATGCCCAATCAGGCTGCGCCTTTATTAAAATATGCTGAGCGTTTATTTGCTCGTCCCTTATATGCTGATGCAATGACGCCATCAGAAAAAGTAATGCGTCGTTAATGATGAATAGAGAGCTTAGTTCAACAAAACCATATATGGTGCGTGCCATTCATGAATGGTGCGTTGATAACGAGTTAACACCACACTTATTAGTTGTTGTGAATGCGCAAACCAAAGTACCAAAAGCATTTGTAAAAAACGGCGAAATCGTACTCAATTTAAGTGATTCAGCGACAAAAGATTTGCACATTGACAACGATGTAATTGTGTTTTCAGCCAGATTTGGTGGCGTCTCACAAAGTTTATATATACCCATGGACGCAGTCCAAGGCATTTTTGCCCGTGAAAATGGGCAAGGTATGTTTTTTGAGCTGCATGATATTCATTCCACTAAGTTGTTGTCGGCTGAGCAAATTGGTATAGATGAGAATGGGTTAAATGAAGATACTAAGCGAGATTCAAAGGTTGAATCAGGAAAAAAACGACCGTCTTTAACAATTGTGAAATAAGCATACCAAAAAAATTAGATTTTTTTTCAAAAAAACTAGCGCAATAATTATAAAAAGTGATATAGTCACGCCTCAAATTAAACGCCGGATTAGCTCAGATGGTAGAGCAGCGCACTTGTAATGCGAAGGTCATCAGTTCGATTCCGATATCCGGCACCAGTTATCTTTTTAAAGAATCATTGCAGAAAACATAAAATATGCCACTTGTAGTGGCTTTTTTATGCTTGATTTTGTTTGACAGTAGTTTAAAAGTTAAGCATAATCGCGGGTTCGGTTAGGAGGGGTGGCCGAGTGGTTAAAGGCGACGGACTGTAAATCCGTTCTCTCTGAGTACGTAGGTTCGAATCCTACTCCCTCCACCAAAAGCTTTACTGCGTAGAGAGGGTTTGAAACAGGGTGTGCGGGTGTAGCTCAGTTGGTAGAGCATTAGTTTTCCAAACTAAATGTCGCGAGTTCGATCCTCGTCGCCCGCTCCAAATTCGGAGATAAGGATTCGCCCATGTGGCTCAGTGGTAGAGCACTCCCTTGGTAAGGGAGAGGTCGCGGGTCCGATTCCCGCCATGGGCACCACGAGTCGCGCAAAAGTTTGTGGTTAGATGTATTTTGAAAGGTTAAAGTTTTATTAAGTTAAATAAAACTTTTATAAGCAACATAATTAAGTTAATAAAATTTTAGTTAAAACTAATTTAAGCAAAGGACTGTAATATGGCAAAAGGTAAATTTGAACGGACCAAGCCGCACGTCAACGTGGGAACAATTG
>JAFMCM010000032.1 GCA_017857755.1 Methylophilaceae bacterium
AGAGAGCATACGGCCATCTTGATCAAGTACACCATCACCATCGCTGTCCGTATAGCCTGCGGATGCAAGTAGTTTAATGGCCTTTTGCGGGTCATACGCATACGGCTTTAATGTAGGATTACTCCAACGCGTGCCTGGCTTATAGGGTGAGGCGATCGCGATGCCTAAGCCCAAATAAACGCCATCAATAATCTCTTGCTTATCAATAGCATAGTTAATGGCTTGGCGCACACGTACATCATCAAATGGTTTACGTTTTAAATTAAAGCCTAAATAGGTGTAACTATTGCCAAGTTCTTTGTATAAGTTTAAGTTTTTATTTAACTTTGGTCTTGCTGGCACAATGCGCGCATACTTAATAGGATCTAAATTCATGCTATCAATATTGTCTGCCATCAATTCTAAAAATTGTGCAGAGTTGTCCGGGATGATTCGGGTGACTAAATGACTGATCTTTGCTTGACCAAGCACTGCGAGTGGGTTCTTAGAGAGCTTAATGTTTTCGCCGTGACGCCATTGGTCTAATTGGTAATAACTACTGCCGATAGGGTGTTGTGCAAAGGCCGTGGTATGAATGTCTTTACCCATTAATAAATGTTTTGGAAGTATTTGCAAGCCTGACCAACTATCTAGCGCTGGTGCATAAGGCTGATCATAAGTCACTTGAAAAGTCAGTGGATCAAGCGCCTCAGCTTTTGTGACCAATTGATAATCTGAAGCATAAGGACTTCGTGTTTTTTCATCCGTCACCAATTGCCAAGTAAATAACACATCATCACTGGTTAATGGTTTGCCGTCTGCCCATTTCAGGTTGGGTTTTAGTGTAAAAGTAATGGTTTTTTGGTGGTTGGAGATCGTCCAGTTGGCAGCTAATTCTGCTGTTAAATCCAAGTTTTGGTCATAGCGTAGCAAGGTATTAAAAATATTGGCTGTGACAATCGCAGCGGCAGACTCACCAGCGACCATGTAAATCAAGCCACTTGGGTCAGCAGACATGGCGTTAATCATGGTCCCGCCTGTTTGACTTGGATGTATTTGATTAAATGCTTGCGTTGTATGATTGACATCTGAATTGCAGGCATTTAGCAACAGCATGCATAAAAAAAGGGTAAAGTTTCTCAACTTACACAGGTTGATGGAATGCTTATTCATGAAAAATACAGTTTGATTGTTTTCATACTAATGTTATTTCGTGATTTAACCAATGCATGGATTCGCTTAAATTCTTTTTGTCTTTTCTGGCAGGCTTTTAATGGTAATGACTTGACCAGCTTTAATCATTGAGGATTTCAGACGGTTGACTTTCATTAAAGTTCGCGTGTTGGTTCCATATTTCTTTGCAACCATACTTAATGTTTCGCCACGTTTAATTTTATGCGTCACAACTTTTATATGTTTACGTTTTGCTTTAATGACTGTTGTTTGGTTAGCCAATTGAGCAACATCAATTTCATCGGCGTTGCCATCTATTGAGGGCACTAGTAAATGGCGTGCATTTGATAGCTTTTTATGATCCGATAAGCTATTAATCTTGAGTAATTTTTCTAATGAAATGTTGAATTTGTTGGCAATACTGGCGATGTTTTCGCCAATCTTTGCATCGTAAACCGACCACTTAGTCAGTGATTCATCGTAATTTTCTAAGTTAATTTGAAATTGATTAACGGCTGTTACTGGTAATAAAATTTTATGCGTACTATGCCTTGAGGCGATAATAGGCCGCTTATAGCTAGGGTTTAATAGCGCAAACTCTTCTAGTGAGATTTCCGCCAGACTCGCGACTACTTTTGCATCAATTTGAAAAGGGGGTGTCACAGTGGCGAAATAAGCTTGGTTTTGAATGGCTTTAATCTGAAGGCCATATTGCTCTGGATTGGTTACAATATTTTTAATTGCTTGTAACTTTGGTACATATTGTACTGTTTCTGGTGGTAATCTTAGACTGGCATAATCGGTTGCTAAACCCTCTCTCTGATTGCGTGTGATGGCACGGCTGACCGTACCTTCACCAGCGTTGTAAGCAGCAAGCGCTAAGTCCCAACTGCCGAACATGCCGTGTAACTTTTCTAGGTAATCTAAGGCGGCTTGTGTCGACGCAACAATGTCTCTGCGATAATCGGCCCACCAATTCTGCTCTAAACCAAAGTATTTACCTGTAGCGGGGACGAATTGCCATATACCAACAGCATGACTTCGTGAATAAGCTTCTGGGTTGTAAGCACTTTCAATCATTGGTAATAGCGCAATTTCTGTTGGCATGCCACGCTTTTCAACTTCTTCAACTACATAAAATAAATACTTTTCTGCTCGCTCCATCATTTTGTCGACATACTCTGGACGCTCGGCGTAAAAGTCTTCAAATTTGTTCGTTATAGTGGAGGTGTTGGTTGGTATTGCATAGCCTTGCTGAATGCGGTGCCAAAGATTGTTTTGCGTCTCAATTGAAATTGCAATGGATTGTTCACTAAGTGTTTCTTCTGTAACAAATATAATTTCAACGCCTTTTACGTTGGTCGTGGCAACAGATTGAGATGTAAAAAAAATACCAAGCGTAAGTAGCAGAAGGTTGGCAATCAATGTCGTTTTATTTTGCCAAAGTGAATGCTTAGATAACGGGTGACTATTTTGATGCATGGGGTGCACTTTGTGAATTCATTTAGGCAATATCTTAGCTAGCTGCTATCACCTAGTCAAGTATAGTTTTGCTTTAAGTTCGCAATTTATCATGATGATTAATAATGATTTCTTAAGAATCTTATTTTGGTAAAAACGGATAATTCATCCGAATGATTACTATCGACTTTTTGGACAATGGTGGGTTGTTGACAGCGTAAGAACGGATTGGTATCGAGTTCTAGTTGAATCGTACTCGGTAAGCTCGGTTGATTGTTTTCTCTTTGTAGTGAAACGTGATGTTTTCTATTGATTAGCATTTGGTTGTCGGGCTCTAAGCTTAATGCAAAATCTATGTTTTTGGCCGTATATTCGTGAGTACAAAAAACTTGTATTAATGGGTTCAGTTTTTTGAGGCGATTTAAGGAATGTAGCATTTGCTTTGGTGAGCCCTCAAATATACGACCACATCCAGCGCCAAATAACACATCACCACAGAAAAGCTGATTGTCATTTACATACGCAATATGCCCAAGGGTGTGACCTGGCAACCACATGACGTTAAAGCGTAAATTCAGCGTGGGTAATTCAATGACATCGCCTTCGCTAATGGCAATGTGATTAAATCTAAATTGTTCATATTTTGGCGCATAAACGATGGCGGGGTACTCTTCTAGCAGCTTATTAACACCAAGGGTATGGTCCGCATGATGATGCGTGATTAAAATCGCCTTGAGTTTGAGTTTTTTTATGTTGAGCTCAGCTAAGACAGGCCCTGCGTCACCAGGGTCAATCACAATCGCATCCTGCGTATTGTGTAAAAGCCATATATAATTGTCGTCAAAGGCTGGAATTGGCTCAATATATAGCTGATGATTTTGCATGCGGCAACAATTTAACATTAAAATATAACGTCAATATTGGATTGATTAGGAAATTTGTCAATTATTTAATGCAAACACTTGCTCAAACAATTTGGTTTGAATCTATCTTAGGTCAACAATTATTGGCTCGTGAACAGGCGATGTTTGATCATGCGGTTAGCGATGTGTTTGGTTTCTATGCGGTACAAGTCGGTACACTGCCCATCAACTGTTTAGAGCAATCTCGGATTCCTAATATTATTTTAACAGGCATGGCTTCGGGTAATGTGCAATGCGAGAGTTGTTATTTGCCTTTTGCTGAAAGTAGCATAGATCTGCTTTGTATGCCGCATGTGTTGGAATTTAGTCATGATCCGCATCAGACGCTGAGAGAAGCGGCAAGGGTCTTAGTGCCTGAGGGTTATTTGATTTTGACGGTATTTAATCCCCTGAGTTTTTGGGGTTTGAAAAAGCTTTTGATCAAAAAGAGCCAGTATCCTTGGGAGGGACAGTTCTTTTCACTATCACGCATCAAGGATTGGTTGGCATTACTCGGGCTTGAGTTTGTTGAAGCTCAGTTTTTATCACATGAACCACCCATTAATAATGAAAAATGGTTAAAGCGTATGTCTATTATCGAAAGGCTAGGTCGCCGATGGTGGCCGATGATGGGTGGGCAGTACGTGATTGTGGCCAAGAAGCGGGTGGTGAATATCACTTTACTGAAGCCTAAATGGAAGCGCTCCTTATTGCAATCTGGCTTAGGTCTTGGTGGCCATAACAATATGAATCAGAATAAGTCTCAGCAGCAAAGAGGGATGAAAGAAAAAAATAATGAATGAGTTTGTTGAAATATATACAGATGGCGCATGTAAAGGCAATCCTGGTGTTGGTGGCTGGGGCGCATGGTTTCATTATAATGGGCATGAGAAATCAATTTTTGGCGGTGAAGAAAATACGACGAATAATCGTATGGAAATGACGGCTGTCATTAAAGCACTGGAATCATTAAGACGACCAAGTCAGGTGAAGTTATATACGGATTCATCTTATGTTCAAAAAGGCATGACAGAGTGGCTGGCTGGTTGGAAAGCCAAGCATTGGAAAACAGCCACCAAAAAACCTGTGAAAAATGATGATTTATGGAAGCAGCTAGATGCCTTGGCCAGTCAGCATCAGATAGAATGGTTATGGGTTAGAGGTCATGACGGTAATGAGGGTAACGAGCGCGCTGATGCGCTGGCCAATGCTGGTGTGGAACATATTTTATTAAAACGCTAGATAAAACAAAACAAAATGAGACAAATATTCTTAGATACTGAAACAACGGGTTTGTACACAGACCAAGGTCATCGCATTATTGAAATTGCTGGCGTAGAAACGATTAATAGAAGGCCGACAGGCAATCATTTCCATCAATATCTGAATCCACAGCGTGAAATTGATGTTGGCGCGCAAGAAGTGCATGGTATTACGCTGGAATTTTTACAAGATAAACCACTGTTTGAAGATATTGCTGAAGATTTCTTAGCTTTTATTCAGGGTGCAGAATTAGTGATTCATAATGCGCCCTTTGATGTCGGTTTTTTGAATAGTGAGTTGGGTAAAATCGGTTTAGCAAAGTTAGAAACGGTTTGTGATGGTATTGTCGATACGTTGAAAATGGCAAAAGATGCACGTCCAGGGCAACGAAATAACTTGGATGCGCTGTGCCGACACTTTCAGATTGATCATTCAAAACGGACTTTACATGGGGCTTTGTTAGATGCAGAGTTGTTGGCTGAAGTCTATATGGCGCTGACACGTGGGCAGGATAGTTTAATGATTGATCTGGAGCATGAAGCTATCAACACTGATGGTTTGGTTCTCGAAGGTCATCAGGTGAAATTAAAGGTTGTTTCAGCAGATGAAATTGAGTCCGCGGCTCATGATGCGTACTTGCAGGGCTTGGGTGATATTGGTAAATCGTCGTGGTAATTGCGACTTTGAATTAAGGTAAACAATGGATAATTGTATTGTAGTTACAGGGGGCGCAGGCTTTATTGGCAGTAATTTTGTTAACGCTTGGTTGCAGCAGGGGCTTGGAAAAGTCATTAATCTGGATAAATTGACTTATGCAGGCAACCTAGAAAACTTATCAGAAGTTCAAAATGATAAAAACCATCTTTTTGTAAAAGCCGATATTGGCGACCGTGAAGTGGTTGCACGTTTATTAAAACAATACCAACCTCGTGCCATTATTAATTTTGCGGCCGAGAGCCATGTGGATCGTTCAATTCATGCCCCTGATGCGTTTATCCAAACGAATATTGTCGGTACATTTCACTTGTTAGAAGAGGTGCGAGCTTATTGGAGTGCATTAACGGATGCTGCTAAAGAGGATTTCCGATTTTTACATATTTCCACTGATGAAGTGTATGGTTCTTTAAGTGCGAGCGCACCAGCTTTTAAAGAAACCCATCCTTATGAGCCTAATAGCCCTTATTCGGCCTCAAAAGCAGCATCTGACCATTTGGTACGTGCTTATCACCATACTTACGGTATGCCAATGCTGACCACCAATTGTTCCAATAATTATGGCCCATATCATTTTCCTGAAAAGCTGATTCCGTTAGTTATTCACCATGCTTTAGAAGGGAAACCATTACCTATTTATGGCGATGGTAGCAATGTGCGAGATTGGTTATATGTGGGCGACCATTGCAGTGCTATCCGTCGCGTTTTAGAAGCGGGAAAAATTGGTGAAACTTACAACATCGGTGGTTGGAATGAGATGAGTAATTTGGATGTTGTATATACGCTATGTGATCGGTTAGACGCGTTAAGGCCAAAATCCAAAGGGAGTTATCGCGACCAAATTACTTATGTCACCGATAGACCTGGTCATGATAGGCGGTATGCGATTGATGCATCTAAAATTGAGCGTGAATTAGGTTGGAAGCCTGCAGAAACATTTGAAACGGGCATACAGAAGACTGTTGCTTGGTATTTAGATCATCAAACGTGGGTCGATCATGTAACAAGTGGTGAATATCAACAATGGGTTGGCGAAAACTATCAGGCAAGGGAGAAAGCATAGTGGCGACAAAAGGCATTATTTTAGCGGGTGGGTCTGGCACGCGACTCTATCCAGTCACCGAAGTCGTCTCTAAGCAATTATTACCTGTTTATGATAAGCCCATGATTTATTACCCTTTATCCGTATTAATGTTGAGTGGGATTAAAGAGGTGTTGGTGATTTCAACACCGCAAGATACACCTAGATTCGAAAGTTTGCTTGGTGATGGTCGTCAATGGGGAATGCAGATTAGTTACAAAGTGCAACCCTCGCCAGATGGTTTAGCACAGGCTTTTATTTTAGGGGAAGATTTTATTGCGAATGATGCTTGTGCATTGGTCTTGGGGGATAATATTTTTTATGGGCACGAGCTTGCAGAGTTGACTCAGAAAGCTGCACAGAGGGCGAATGGCGCTACTGTTTTTGCTTATCCCGTTCATGATCCAGAGCGCTATGGCGTCGTTGAATTTAATGAAGATGGTCTGGCCGTTAGCTTGGAAGAAAAGCCAGTTACGCCTAAGTCGCGCTATGCGGTGACAGGTTTGTATTTTTATGACAATCATGTTGTTGATTTAGCCAAACAGCTTAAACCATCCTTAAGAGGCGAATTGGAAATCACTGATTTAAATCGTCTTTATCTTGAAGCGGGTAATTTGAATGTTGAAGTGATGGGAAGAGGCATGGCTTGGCTAGATACGGGTACGCACGAATCGTTGCATGAGGCAGGTTCATTCATCCAAACGATTGAAAAGCGTCAAGGCTTAAAGGTAGCGTGTCCTGAAGAGATTGCTTACCGTATGCACTTTATTGATGCACAAAAAGTAAAAGAATTGGCCAAAAAATATTCTAAAAATGAATATGGACAATATTTACTTCGTATGTTGAGTGAGCAGGTGTATTAAATGCAGGGGTTTAAAACAAATATTCCAGAGGTGATGCTTTTCGAGCCGAATGTATTTGGTGATGAACGTGGTTTCTTTTACGAAAGTTTTAATGCCCAAGCTTTTTCTGAGGCAACAGGATTAAATGTGGTTTTTGTACAAGATAACCATTCTAAATCCATTAAAAATGTATTGCGTGGCTTACATTATCAAACAGCACATGTACAAGGCAAACTGGTGCGCGTTACTCAGGGAGAAGTCTTTGATGTGGCTGTCGATATGCGTCAATCATCCAACACCTTTGGTCAGTGGGTAGGTGAAATCCTTTCCGCAGAGAATAAGCGCATGATGTGGATTCCAGCTGGTTTTGCACATGGTTTTTTAGTGCGTTCAGAAACCGCGGAGTTTTTATACAAAACGACGGATTTTTATTCACCTCAGCATGAGGTGAGTATCCGTTGGGATGACGCACAGATTGCTATTGACTGGCCTTTAGATGGTGTGCCATCTCTTTCGACAAAAGATAGTGCTGGCATGGCTTTTTCGGCGGCGCCATATTTTGATTAACGAACCAGCATGAAAAGCAATCGAATCTTATTAACGGGGGTTAATGGGCAGGTCGGTCATGCTTTGTTATCTACCTTATCAAACTTCACGGTGATCGGGCTATCTCGTCATGAATTAGATTTGACTCATCCAGAGGCAATTAGACAGACAATTCGACAGCTTAAACCAGATTTGATTATTAATCCTGCTGCTTATACCGCTGTTGATCAAGCGGAAACGGACTCAGCATTAGCGATTGCAATTAACACTGTTGCACCTAAAGTCATAGCAGAAGAAGCCTCAAAGATTGGGGCTGCTTTGATTCACTTTTCTACTGATTATGTCTACGAGGGCACGAAGTTGTCACCTTATACTGAAGTTGATGCTGTCAACCCTCAAAGTGTTTATGGGCGTAGCAAATATGATGGCGAAATGGCTATCACTGCGGTTGGTTTACCACATCTTATTTTAAGAACGAGCTGGGTTTATGGGGCATATGGGCATAATTTCCTGAAAACAATTCTACGTTTAGCCGCACAAAGAGATCAGTTGCATATTGTTGCTGATCAGCATGGGGCGCCAACATCGAGTATGAGTATTGCAATAGCATTAGCGCAATTAATCGCTGAGTGGGATGGTAAGCGCAGTGGGATTTATCACCTGACAAATGCAGGTAGCACAACTTGGTATGCATTTGCGCGTGAGATTGTGCGTCAATATATTGCAATGCAGTTGCAACCTGCGCTTAAAGTGACGGAAATTAAAGCCATCACAACGGCAGACTATCCTACGCCAGCTTCAAGACCAGCGAATTCATGTTTAGATAATCGTCAATTGGCTCAGGATTTTGGCATCAGCTTGCCAAGCTGGCAAGAGGGACTACAAGCGGAGATGAAGTTGCTTAGCCTGCAGTAGCGTCTGCCCAACTATTTGGTGTTTCGTACAGTCTGACCCGTGATAGCGATAAATGATTGCCATAGATGTCTTGATATTGATTTTTTAAAATATCAAATGCTTTAGCAGCCATATTTTCTGCTGTTGGAACGGTATCAAATATAACTGTTTTATGATCGGGAAGGCTGTTGAGAAACGTCAATACAGCCGTATCATTTTTGTAAACAATAAAGGCGTGATCCCAAACATCAACTACACTTTCACGCGCAATGCGTTTAACATCAGAAAAATCCATGACCATGCCATCTTCTGATGTTTGTTCGTTTTGGACAATGTCGCCATTTAAGGTGATTTCGATGACGTAACGATGCCCATGCAAGTTGCGGCATTGACTCTTGTGATTGGGTATGCGATGACCGCTATCGAATTCTAAACGCGTGGTAATTTCCATGATTTTTTGACTTTATTGCTTGGTATAAGTTGATTGAATTATATCAGCACGTCGATTAATTGGTTAATGTTTGAATATGCGCCAAAGCACTTTCAGCCAGTGATGGTAAATGGTAACCACCTTCTAAGGAAGAAATAATGCGATTGTTAGCATATTTTTTGGCTATTTTCTTTATAAAAGCAGTCATCCAAATATAATCGTCTTTTGTTAGTGCAAGATCCGCTAAAGGATCATTTATATGGGCATCGAAGCCCGCTGAAATAAAAATAATTTCTGGCTTGAAATCGTCTAAAGCAGGCTTGTAGATGGTTTCAAATAGGTGGCGAAATGTGGCGCCATCGCTTTTTGCTGCTAATGGTATGTTTAATAGGTGATTGCTCGTGGACTCTGTCCCTTTGTATGGATAAAAAGGGTGCTGAAAAGTAGAGCAAAATAGTACATTTGGATTATCTTTTATAATATCTTCTGTTCCGTCTCCATGATGTACGTCAAAATCAATAATTGCTGCACGTGTAAGCGGATATTGCTCTAAAGCATACGCGACACCTGCTGCCACATGATTGAAAATGCAAAAACCAGCACTATTTGCTCGTCCTGCATGATGGCCAGGTGGGCGAATACAGCAGAAGGCATTATCAACACTGCCTTTCATTACCAAATCGGTTGCATGAATAACAGCACCTGTAGCATGTAAGGTCGCAGCAAGGCTCATAGGCCCCATTGCTGTGTCTACATCCAATCTTACCAAACCCGCTTTTGGGGCAATGTCAAAAATATAATCAACATATTCAGCACGATGGACGCGTAACAAGGCGGTTTTGTCAGCCATTGGCGCATCTGCATAAAGCAACTGATTTTGTAAGGCAGAAGCCATTACTGCCTGTTTAATCGCGCTTATTCGAGCGGGTGATTCAGGATGGTTGCCATCCATTACATGCAAAAGCGTATCTGGGTGAGAGATAAAGGCTGTTTTCATTACGGTGTAGTTGAGAGTTCAGTCGATAGCGCTTGATAAAATGCGAGCCGAACGGCGTTGATTTTTCCTGTTTTGACTGCATGCATCACGGCGCAATCAGGTTCATGTTGGTGTTTACAGTCGCTAAAGCGACAATGACCTAGAAAGGGCCTAAATTCTATAAAGGCAAGTTCTAAATCTTCATGGCTCAAATGATTTAAACCAAACTCTTGTAAGCCAGGCGAATCGATCAGTGCGCTATCTGCATCAAGGTGATATAAATGCGCTGCTGTTGTGGTGTGTTTACCACTGTCCAAAGTATTGCTAATTTCTTGGGTACGGACATTCTCATTCGGTAACAAGGCATTAATAATCGTTGATTTACCCATGCCAGACTGTCCAACTAACACACTCTGATGATGGTTCAGATAAGGTAGTAAGGGGCTGACATCCTCTTTTGCGGATAAATGTACGATTTGATAGCCTAAGTTTTCATAAACTTTTAATTTACTTTTTGCATCATTGGCTTCAGCCAAATCACACTTGTTTAAGACAATCAGTGTTTGAATCTTTGCCGCTTCGGCCGCGGTCAGGCAACGGTTTAGTAGTGCTTCATAAAAACTTGGTTGGGTGGCTAACACAATGACGATTTGCGTGACGTTAGCGGCCAACATTTTGCTTTTAAAGGCATTACTGCGGTAAAGCAAACTATGCCGTGGTTCGCTGGACTCAACCACGCCTTCACGCTTATCTGTTAGCCTAATATTGACAATATCACCACACGCCAAATCCGTTTTTTTCCCGCGGGTGACACAGCTGATTTTAGTTTTATCTGGTAACTCAACTTGGTAACGTTTACCGTAGGCGGCAATCACCAAGCCTTGCAACATCAGTGCTTGACTATTCAAAGTGATAGAATTGTTTGTTGAGATAGGCGGCAGCATTCAGTTCTTCCTCTTCAAACCACTTTAAATCAAGATTCGTATTGCAAGCGCGCACTTGGGTGACCAGTGCTGATGATGATTCGACCTTGTGAAAGGCTCTAGTGTAGATTTCGGAACCATCGCCGCCATAACTAGATGCATGACAGCTGATACAGTTTTTCTCAATCAATGCTTTTCCTGCGTCAAGATCAGCTTTTGCAAACAGATCGTTTGCCGCAACATCGAAGCTAGTCAAACAACAAACAACCAATACCAGCTTATTCATGCTAGCCCTAAATTCATCTAATCAGCTAGTATACGCGGCTAACTTAGAAATGCGAATGCTTGCAGGCGGATGTGAATCATAAAAAGCTGAATGTAATGGGTCCGGTGTCAATGTTGAAGCGTTATCACGATAGAGCTTAACTAAAGCTTCTACAAGGTGTCTCGCACTGGCATTTTTGGCTGCGTAATCATCAGCTTCGAACTCGTTTTTACGAGAGTAATTGGCCATGATGGGTCGTATCATAAACAAAAATACAGGTGAAACTAATATAAATAACAACAATCCCATATAAGTATTTTCAGTTGTTACTCCTAAGCCTTGAAAAAACCACGATTGGTCAATTAACCAGCCGAGTAAGGCTAAACCTACGAAGCTCATGAAGAAAATCATCGCAATGCGCTTAATCACGTGTTGATGTTTAAAATGACCAAGCTCATGTGCAAGAACTGCTTCAATTTCTTCGGTATTTAAACGTGTGAGTAGGGTATCAAAGAACACCACACGCTTACTACTACCAAAACCAGTAAAGTAGGCATTGCCATGACTACTTCTGGTTGAACCATCCATGACAAATAAACCCTGCGATTTAAAGCCACATTTTTCTAATAAGGTCTCAATTCTTGCTTTCAAACTTTCATCAGCCAAAGGCGTGAATTGGTTAAATAGCGGTGCAATAAAAGTGGGGTACACGGCCAGCATCAAAATATTGAACACTGTCCAAACCACCCACAAATATAGCCACCAATATTGCCCCGCGCTTTGCATCAACCAAAGTGCAGCAAACAAGATTGGCGCACCCAACAAGATGCCGACAACACTATGTTTAATTAAATCGGTGAAAAACATTTGAGGTGTCATTTTGTTAAAACCAAACTGTTCGTCTACCACAAACGTTTTGTAGTAATCGAAAGGAAGATCAATTAAGCTGCTAACGAACAGGGCGCTACAAATCACAACAGCACCTCTTAGCATTTCATGGTTTGGGATAATGGCGGTCCAAAAGCTGTCTAGCCATTGCAAACCACCGCCAATAGTGAACACAAGTAGCAATAAAGCTTGCACAACCATTTCAGCAAGGCCTAATTTGGTTTTAGCACTCGAATAATCGGCCGCTTTTTGGTGCGCATCTAGTGCAATATTTTTCACAAATGCATCAGGTACTTGATCGCGATGATGTTGCACATGACTGATTTGGCGCGAGCCCAACCAAAAACGGATCATGCTACTGAAAGCAAGTAAGCCAACAAAAATAAATGTAAGTGTGTGCGCCATGATTTTTAAAGTGGTCTCTTAACCTGATATGATGTGAATTGCTCTATTCTGAAGCATTTGTGCAACGATAGTTCGAGTGCAATATAATTTTTTACTATTTTAATGGAAATCATGATGGAAGCTCAAAGTAATATATTAGATAAAGATCATTTAATCTGGTTAGACATGGAAATGACGGGACTCTTACCCGACTCCGACCGCATTATAGAGCTGGCAGCAGTAGTCACAGATGCAGAATTGAATGTATTAGGTGAATCACCTGTCATTGTTGTACATCAATCT
Source organism: Methylophilaceae bacterium (assembly GCA_017857755.1). GTDB lineage: Bacteria > Pseudomonadota > Gammaproteobacteria > Burkholderiales > Methylophilaceae. The sequence goes on from JAFMCM010000032.1 coordinate 13,025, forward strand.
GATGCCATTTTGGCGGGTATGGATGCATGGAACAAAGGCACACATGGGCGTAGTGGCTTGATTGAAAAAGTAAAAGCATCAACAACTGATGAGGCAGCCGCATCTGTTCAAATGATGGAATTTCTCAAGCAGTATGTCCCCGCTGGAAAGTCACCAATGTGTGGCAACTCTATTTGTCAAGATCGTCGATTTATGGCGCGTTATATGCCTGAGTTAGAACGTTTTTTTCACTACCGTAATTTAGATGTGAGTGTTTTTAAAGAATTAGCGAGACGCTGGAAACCAGAGATTTATAGTGGTTTTAAGAAATCGTCTAAACATGAGGCGCTAGCGGATGTTTATGAGTCTATTGACGAGCTTAAATATTATCGAGAACATTTTATTGTGAAGTAAGCTTCACCATAGGTTTTTACCGCAGGTGCTTTACTTCAACCCCCAACCTTTTTGTCAACAATGACGCGGTGTTTTATCAAAAAGCGCTTAAAAAATTCCGATTGGATTTGAGTGGCGCTAATCATCCACATACCCATGCCAATCTGGTTGATTAGGCGGATGAGATTGTTTTCTGATATAGCTGAAGATACAAATGCGCACTAGATAACCAGCTGACCTCAGTTTTCATGCCGTTATTTTGAATTTTCCGCCAAGTTTTTTTATCCTGCCAATAAGTGATGGCCGTTTGAATAGTCTCCAATAGTGATGCATCCGTGATGTCTTTGAGCACAAATCCAGTAGCGGTATGATGTTTAATGCTGTCAGTGTTTGTATCGCGCACTGAATCGACTAAGCCGCCAGTTGCAGAGACGATAGGGGGCGTACCATAAGCTAAGCCGTATAATTGGTTTAAACCGCATGGTTCGAAGCGAGAAGGCATGATAAACAGATCCGCGCCAGCCATAATTGCGTGTGAAATAGGCTCGTTGTAGCCAATGGTGACACTGATTGCATCTGGATATTGTTGTTGTAGCTGTAAAAAAGTATTTTCCAAGGCTTTTTCTCCGCTACCTAGGATGGCGATTTGACAGCCTTCCGCCACCAGCTGCGGAATAATAGGGGCCAGCAAATCTAACCCTTTTTGATAAGCGAGCCGACTCACCACACCAAGAAGCGGCGCATTTTCATCAGCATTTAGGCCTAGTTTTCGTTGTAAATCTTTTTTAATGCCTTTTTTACCTCTGATATTTTTAGAGGAATAATGCTTAATTAAATGTGGGTCTATCGATGGATTCCATGCTTGCGTATCAATACCGTTTAGAATGCCTGTCAAATCAAGAGACCTTAGTTTGAGTAGTCCTTGCAAGCCAAAGCCATAAGATTCTGTTTGTATTTCATTAGCATAAGTAGGGCTTACGGTACTCAGTTGATCGGCATAAAAAAGACCAGCTTTCATAAAAGAAACTTGATGGTAGAACTCAAAACCATTGATCTTAAAATGGGCTAAAGGCAGTTCGAGCTGACTCATCACGTCACTATTAAAGTTACCCTGATACGCCATATTATGCACACTGAATATAGACTTTGCTGAAACCTGGTCAAGGAGTTTCATATACGCTGGCGTTAATCCTGTTTGCCAATCATTACAATGCACCAGATCTGGTTGCCAAGGCAAGGGTGAGTCAAGCCTAGTTAATAAGCTTGCAACCCTTGATAACACGCCAAAGCGTAATGCATTATCACTCCAGTCATTACCATTTTCGTCGGTATAAGGACCACCAATGCGATCGTATAGCGAGTCATTTTGGATAGCAATTACTTCGACATCACTGTCTGGAAGCTGGCCAGAAAATAATATACAAGATTGTTTTAATGCTTGAATCGAGGCAATCGGTTTTGCATCAATTAGTTGATCCAGCAAGCCGCGATAAGCTGGAATGAGTATTTTAATGTCGCCGTTGAATTCAGCTAAGGATTTCATCGCCTTGGGCAAAGCGCCACTCACATCCGCTAAGCCGCCTGTTTTAATTAATGGAAATGCTTCTGAAGTGACAAATAAGACCTGCAAGCTTTATTCTTTCTGTGTTCTCTTAGGAGAGTTTATAAAAAATGGTATATTGAACGTATTATAGTTGGTAATGCATGATTTCTAAACGAGGGATTCGTATGTTAATGGGGCAGTGGGTTGCAGTCGGTTTAGGCGCCGCGTTGGGTGCATGGTTAAGATGGGGAATGGGTTTAATGTTTAATGCAATATTACCCAGCATCGCGTTAGGTACTTTACTTGCTAATTTATTGGGCGGCTATCTCATGGGTATCACAATGGGTATCATCAGTTTTTTGCCTTCCATTTCGCCAGAATTGCGGCTGTTTGTCATCACTGGATTACTTGGCGGATTGACCACATTCTCTACTTTTTCTGCTGAAGGGGTGAGTTTAATAGCACGTGGTCAATATTCCTGGGCTGCAACGCATATTTTGCTTCATGTGGTCGGTTCGCTTGCTATGACAGGACTGGGCATATTCACAATTCAGTTAATCAAAGGATAGTGCCAAACACAGCTTAGATGGCATCAAAAAAGCCCAACTAACAGTTGGGCTTTTTGAGATCAAGACACTTAATGTTGGACGCTTATTTTTGCGTTTCAACCATCACTAACGGTGCATCTGCTTGCGCTTCAGCTTGTTCTTTTTTCCAATTCGCTGTTTTGCGAGGTGCTTTTGGCTTAACAATGTCAGCTGCAGGTGTTGCCGTTTTTGCTGGGGCTTTTGTTTCGACTAGTTGTAGACCGCTATCAGCTAAATCAACAGCCTTAGGCGCTTTTGGTTTGCGCGCTCTTGGTTTTCTAGGTTTCGCTGTTTTTGCAGGGACTTCTGCGTCCACTACATCCGCAGCTGGAGACGCAACAACGACGGCATCATCAACGACAGCCTCATTTTGTTTGGCGGCCGCCGCTGATTTTGGTTTATGTGGTTTTGGCGCTGCTTTTTTAGTTTTTGCCACATTTGTCTCAGCAGTTGCGGCCGCTTTTATTGGCTCAGACGCTTGGCTCTGATTAACAGGAGCGCTTATCTCAGTATTCGGTATTAAGGCAGGTTTAACTGCTTCAACCACTGAAGGCGTCGTCTGGTTTGTTGCTGCTACGGTTTCAGTTGATGCTGTGTTATCTGCCTCATCACGCGGTCTGCGATCTCTTCTATTGCGACTTCGACGGCCGCCACGTTCTTGCCGTTGTTGATTGTTTGGCTTATCCGCTTGGCTCGTCGTTTCTGTATTGGTGGTCACAGCGTCAACTTTTGGAGTGGTATTGGCGGTAGCAGATTTTTGTGTCTGAGTAACTGGTGCCTCACTGTTCATTTGTTGTTGTGGATTATCATTGCGATCACGCCCGTTACGGTTGCGATTGCGGTTACGGTTACGATTTTTGTTGCGATCGCGGTTATTGTTTGGTTTTTCTTCAGGTGTTTTTTCCGCTGGTTTTACCTCACCTTCACCGTTAAGCCACTTTTTGATACGAGCCAAGAAAGATGTTTTCGGTGTTGCTTTGGCAGAAATGTTAACTGATGCAGTCGGCGCAGGTGTTGCCGCGGTCACGCCTTTAACTAAAGCTTCAGCTGCCGCAGGTTTTGCCTCTTCAGATAAACTACGCACATAAGCATTTTCTGCTGGTATTTCTACCAAGTTATAACTTGGTGAAGAATCCTCTTTCACATCATCCTGTTTAATTCGTGTGACGCTATAGTTAGGCGTCTCCATATGAATGTTAGGGATAAGAACGACTTCTACACCCATTAACTCTTCAATATTATGAATTTCTGCGCGCTTTTCATTCAATAAGAATGTTGCTGCATCCACCGGTAATTGCACTTGAATAATCGCGCTGTTATCTTTCATCGCTTCTTCTTGAGTAATACGCAAGATGTGAAGTGCTGTCGACTCAATACCGCGAATATGGCCAGTGCCATGACAACGAGGGCAAGCGCCATGATTGGCTTCACCTAAGCTTGTACGTAAACGTTGGCGCGAAAGCTCTAGTAAACCAAAGCGTGAAATTTTACCCGTCTGTACGCGAGCTCGGTCAGGATGCAAGGCATCGCGTAAGGCATTTTCTACTTCGCGTTGATTGCGTTGGCTTTCCATATCAATAAAGTCAATAACAACCAAGCCACCAAGATCGCGTAGTCTTAGTTGACGTGCCACTTCTTCTGCAGCTTCCAGGTTAGTGTTGAAGGCGGTTTGTTCAATATCAGCCCCTCTAATTGAACGACCTGAGTTTACGTCAACTGACACTAAAGCTTCAGTATGGTCAATCACAATTGCGCCGCCTGAAGGTAAGCGGACTTCACGTGAGTGCGCTGTTTCAATTTGATGCTCGATTTGGAAGCGAGAGAAGAGCGGTGTTTCATCTTCGTATAGTTTTACACGCGCAACGTTTGCTGGCATAACATGATTCATAAACTGAACAGCTTGTTCGTGCACTTC
>JAFMCM010000065.1 GCA_017857755.1 Methylophilaceae bacterium
CCAGTGACACGCGGATTTTCAATCCGCTGCTCTACCAACTGAGCTATCGGGCCATTTGCAATTAAACAGATTTAATTGCAAGTCGCGCATTATAGCAAATATTATGGGACTGGGAACAGTTAATGGCATTTAATCTTTGAAAAATACTAAAAAATAATTGATTTCCGATCAGTTTAAATAGTCGATTCAAATAATGGTTTCAATTTAGCAATATTCCTTCATCAATAATAAGAGAATAATGGCGTGCTGGGCCTATCTTTTGATGAATAGTCGCAATAAATGGGCTTAGGTTCCTTTTGGCGATGCTGATTGGCAGCACTATGCTCGCCTTTGTCGCCTATGTGTTCAGTTGGATTTGAGTGAATAGCTTAAATTAACTTTATGAATAGTTTAGCCTATTGGTCTGCGTTGTTTGCTAGCACTTTAATCGTTTGCCCCATGCATTCAACGATTTGTCCTGCGCGAATTTTAGCGGTTTTGCGCAATTCAGTTTCACCATCGACAGTCACCATACCTTCAGCAACCATCGCTTTGCCTTGACCTCCACTCTCTGCAATGCCTTCAACTTTTAATAAATCACATAGGGCGATATAGTCAGTATTCAGTATGAATGCAATCATGGGCTTCCTTTTGATTAAAAAAGCCGCTTATGAGCTTAAGCGGCTTTTTGTGTCACAATGTTTTTTAAGCTTTGGCCGTGGGTATGACGTTTAGATTGCGCAAAGCAATCACGCTGAGCCAAACGACAACAAAATACATCGCGGCAAAACTCATCCAGCTTGGTAAGTAGTTCCATCCGTGCTGTAGGCTTTCTATTAATCCGTTAGCTGGAAAACGACCAGAGAATAGATAGTATGTTTGAGTTGAAATCACAAAAGCAACAAAACTTGTTAACGCTGCGACCATTGTGTATTGCATGGCTGAAAAAGCATCCGTTTGTTTGCTGAGCCATAAACCGCCCAGCCACATGGTGCCGTAAGCTGGAATTAAACCCCAATAGCCGTTAGTTAAACAAAAGCCTTGTGCAGGATCTAGCGCTGCCGCACCAAAATCGATGACTGAGGCGAGTACAAAAAATGCAATAAACCAGCTTGCACGTTTTAACCATAAGCCACCTAGCAAAAACAGTACAATGCTAGCATCTGGTAATGCAACGCTGGTCAGCACATGACTGCCGCGTGTGAGCAACATAAAAAAAGCAATTGCTGCAGCAATAATAAAAGTGTTGACGATTGGTGATTGCTTCATAAATTTCTCCATTTTCATAGCCAGCATCATAACATTTTTTAAAAAAATTATGATGCTGGCGCTAAATTATCTATTTTGATTCCCATCGTATGTTGACAAATAAATTGCTGCCCGCATTGTTGTAGATGTATCCTGATGTCGTTGGATCACCTTCAAAAGCTAAGGCATACGTTTTATCAAATACATTGTTGAAACGTGCTTGCAATTTCCATTGTGGGTTAAATACATATTCTGATGTTAAATTAAATAATGTGTAGCCCGCTAATGTTTGGTTGTTTTCGGCATCGTTATAGCGCTTGCTACTACTCTGCACTTCAGCACCTACACGAAGCTTGTTAGCTTGATATGCAATATTGGCTTTTGCATGTCGATGCGCACGTCTTGGTAGTAGATTGCCACTCTCTTTATTTCTCGGCGATTGAATATCTACACTTCCAGCAATGTGCCATCCCTCTATTTCATGATTTGCCGCTAAGGTAATACCCTCAAGTGTGGCTTTGTTGATGTTGAACGGCGTAAATCCAGTGCTGATATCTGAAAGGATGAGGTCGCGTACTTTGTTTTGGTAAACAGTGACGCTTGCCGTAGTATTGAGCTGTTCATAGTATAAGCTGACTTCCACGTTATCTGATTTTTCAGGAGTCAAATTGGGATTGTTGCTGCCAGGGAAATATAAAAAATTAAATGAAGGCACTTTAAATGCCTTTCCATAGCTAACGCTACTCCGCCAATGATCATTCAGCTGGTATCCATAGGCCAGGCTTTGTGTATCGTTAGTGCCGAAGACTGAGTTATGATCACTTCGATAATTGGCATGGATGGTATGGTTTTGAATGGTTGCGAGATAGCCTAAATAAAACCCATCATTATTACGACTAGTCTGGTCATAGCGTGTTGTGGATTCAAGCCTTTCTTCAAGCCGATCATAGGCGCCAGTGATTACACCGACTGGTAAAGTGAATTCATGTTGCCAAGAAAGTTGATGCTGCTTTGTTCTAAATTGGCTACGTCCAATTGGCACATAGGCGCTTGGACCAGTGTAATTAGTGTATTCATCCATGCCTTGACCGAGTTTAAATGTAGATAACCAGATATTGGTCAGCTGATTTTTGGTATAAATCGAATAGCTCAGCTGTTCAAGTTGAGCATGATCTCTATAGCTAGGATCGAAGGCGTAGTTATTAAATCGGTTATCAAAATCTGTTTTACCTTTGCTATGCAAAAACTGCAAGCCAAACTCATGTTCATCAGTCAACTGATGCGAAAGTGAACCCGTGACGGATAAATTGCGATAACCGTCATGATCAGACAGATTAGGATCCTTCGTTTTAAAAGCCGAAAAACCATCAGTTACATGGCTTGATACGCCAATTGCGTAACGTGTGTCATTAACTGAGCCATAAGCGCCTGTTTGGGCCTTCTTTGTATTGTAGGAACCATAACCAATACCAGCATAGTGTTTTGGATTTCCAGCACCTTTTTTGGTGAAAATTTGAATCACACCGCCAATCGCATCTTGGCCATATAAGCTGGTGGCTGGGCCATGTAGCACTTCAATCCTATCAATTAGATCGACAGGCAAATTTTCGAAAGCAGTAGTACCTGATGTGGCTGAGTTGATCCTAATACCATCTATCAATACAACGATATGATCAGAGTTAGCACCACGAATAAAAATGCCAGAAAGTTTACCAGCACCACCATTGTTGGTTATTTCTAAGCCTGGCTGCCTTTGAAGAAGCTCGACTAAACTTGATTGACCGCTTCGCTGAATTTCTGCTTTGTCAATAACAGTCACGTTTGCAATCACACTTTCACGAGGCTGAGGCGTGCGTGTTGCGGTCACGACGACATCTTCAAGTGTAATATTTTCATTGGCGTAAACAGGCGTGAGTGCCAGCCCAATAAGACTGGCGATGATTGTTTTTTTCATTATCTTTCCCCTTAAGCATGCGACCCCGC
>JAFMCM010000033.1 GCA_017857755.1 Methylophilaceae bacterium
ATTAATTGAAGCTGGCTGCGAACCAGGCGTTGTTTCTAACGCTGCTTGCAGTTCCTGACCTTGACTAGTTACCACTTGAATATAAAGCTTTTGACCACTAACGCCACATACTTCTTGCAAAAAACTTTGCTGACCTGGTTGGCTAGTTAAAGCATGGGAAATACTAGGTGCTAGCGACGCGAACATGATTGCAAATAATGCAATCTTGCCAATAGCTTTAAATATTTTTTGCGTTAACATAGTTGGATTTTATCATTATTCGTTAAAATTCCTCAATCAATTTATAAGGGCAGTCATGGCAGTAGGGAGTTTATTAGCACTTTTGGATGACATCACCACCGTATTGGATGATGTTTCAATATTAACCAAAGTCGCTGCAAAAAAAACTGCAGCTGTCCTTGGCGATGATTTAGCACTTAATGCAGAACAAGTATCAGGTGTCGATGCTAGGCGTGAATGGCCAGTAGTGTGGGCAGTAGCAAAAGGCTCTTTTATCAACAAGCTCATCTTAGTACCTGCCGCATTGGCAATTAGCTACCTTATGCCCAGTCTCATCACCCCCATACTTATGCTAGGGGGGTTGTTCCTATGCTTTGAAGGGTTTGAAAAAATAGCGCATAAGCTTTTACCAACTGATGGAACTCACACGCATAAGGAGACGCTCAAGCTAGCAGCGCAGAATCCAAAAGTGGATTTTCTCGCTTTAGAAAAAGATCAAGTCAAAGGCGCCATTCGCACGGATTTTATTTTATCTGCAGAAATAATCGTCATTGCGCTTGGCGCCGTTTCCGGCTCCACTTTCCCTATGCAAATACTAGTTGTCTCCATGATTGCTTTGGGTGTAACAGTATTGGTTTACGGCTTAGTCGCTGGTATTGTTAAGTTGGATGATGTTGGCTTATACCTGATGTTAAAAAAAGGACGTGGCACCTTGCTGCATTTGCAACATAAAATTGGTCGATTATTATTGACGTTTGCCCCCCATCTAATGCGAGGACTAACCATTGCGGGCACAGCAGCCATGTTCTTAGTAGGTGGTAGCATCATCAAGCATGGCATTGCTCCTTTACGCCATTATAGTGATTACCTGACCGAAGCGGCTGAACATATTGGCAGTAGCCCATTAACTGCGGTGACGCCTATCTTGCTCCATGCGGTTATCGGCGTATTAACTGGCGCTTTTAGTGTTGGCTTTTATGCTCTAGCAAAGAAAGTGTTAGCAAAAAAAACATAAGCATTAAATATCATCATCTTCTGAAAATCGCTGCTCCTTAAACGGAAAAGCATCGTTATGATAACCACGCATTTCCCAAAAACCACGCTGATCAAATGCATGCAGCTCAATTGCTTTTAACCACTTAGCGCCTTTCCAAGCATAGCGTTTTGGCACCACCATACGAACTGGTCCACCGTGTTCTTTGCTTAAAGGTTTGCCCAAAACACTGTGTGCAATCAATACATCATCATCAAGTAAGGCTTCTAATGGCAAGTTGGTGGTATAGCCATCTTCGCCATACATGGTGACAAATTTAGCATGGGCTAATGGCCCTGCCATTTCTAAAATATCTTGAGCGCGTACACCCTGCCAATCCATATCAAGCTGACTCCAACGAGTGACACAATGAAAGTCAGATACATCGGTGATGTGCTCTAGCCCTTCAAACGATTTCCAGTCAAGGATGATTTCTTTTTCGACAAGGCCGAATACCCGAAGTTGCCAGCTTTCTTTGGTAATATCAGGCTGTATGCCTAAATCTAAAACAGGAAATGTGGTGACTTGTTTTTGACCAGGCGGGATGCGTTCGTTTGCGCCCATGGTGCTTCTCTGATTGCCTTTTTTTGCAATAGCAATCTTAGCGGCGATGAGTTTTTTCCAATCTGGCATTGCGGGTGGATTATCCTTCTTTTGCGATCAAACTATCTAGCAACAATAAACCAACCCCTATACTAATCGCACTATCAGCGACATTAAAAGCGGGCCAGAAATAGCCGTTGAGGTGAAATGATAAAAAGTCAACCACATAACCCAAGGTAACACGGTCGTATAAGTTACCCAGTGCACCGCCTAAAACAAGCGAGAGACCTAGGCTAAACAAGGTTTGCTCATGGTGTTTTTTGAGTAAAAACAAAATAAACACACTGGCAACAGCTGAAATAGAGGTAAAAAACCACTTCTGCCAACCACCCGCATTGGCTAAAAAGCTAAAAGCAGCACCTTCGTTGTGATAGCGCACCAAATCAAAAAATGACGTGATGATCGCTTTGTCTCCGAGTGCAAATGTTTGTTGTGTTAAGTGCTTGGTATACAAATCTAATATAACAATCACAGCACTGATGCTGAACCACTTTAATACTGGCTGCTTACAGTATAAAGCTTTAAGCATATTTTCTTGCCTCGGCTTGACCAAACAAGTTCGCTTCGCAACGACTACAAATGGTCGGATGCGCCACACTAGCCCCCACATCCGCACGGTAGTGCCAGCAACGAGCACACTTGGCATGTTGGCTAGGCAATACATTCACTTTTTGAACTCCATCGACTGCTTTATACACCTTAGCGTCAGAGGTAATCATCACAAAGCGCAAATCATCGCCTAAGCTATTAAGCGCATCATAAACATCACCGTTCACATGAAAATCGAGTTCTGATTGCAATGACGACCCAATTTGACCTGTACCGCGAACAATTTCAATCTCTTTTGCCGCTTCTGCCCTAATCGCGCGAACAGCTTCCCATTTGGCTTTTAAGTGTTGAGCATATTCTGCATGGGCTTCAAGCGCAATCACATCATCGGCTTTAGACCAATCATGCAAAATCACAAAATCATTGGTATCTGGATAAAGCGTTTGCCAAATCTCTTCTGCGGTATAACTCAACACTGGCGCCATTAAACCAGCTAACACTTGTGTGATTTTAAGCAAAACGGTTTGTGCAGCACGCCTATCTTGCGAATCTTCCGCATTGGTATACATGCGATCTTTTAAGATATCTAAATAAAAAGCGCCTAAATCTTCCGCACAAAAGTGTTGTAAGGCTTGACCAACTCGATGTAACTCATAACTGTCATAAGCCGCTTTGCAGGTTTTAGATAAATCACTCAACATACCTAAAGCATAGCGATCAATTTCCAATAAATTTGCATAGGGCACTGATTGCGTTGCCGCATCAAAATCTTCCACATTAGCAAGCAAGAAACGTAAGGTATTGCGTATCTTGCGATAACTATCGGAAACCCGTTTTAAGATTTCATCAGAGATGGTGAGCTCGCCTGAGTAATCAGTACTCGCCACCCATAAGCGTAGAATATCAGCACCATAACTATCCATCACTTTTTGTGGCGCAACAACATTGCCCTTAGATTTACTCATTTTATAGCCTTTACCATCGACCACAAAACCATGGGTCAATAAGGCCTTATAGGGCGCGCGGCCATCAATCGCACAACCAGTCAGTAGTGAGCTTTGAAACCAGCCTCTATGTTGATCTGAGCCTTCTAAATACAAATCCGCAGGAAATGCCAATTCATCCCGACCCTTGAGAACTGATGCATGTGTGGTGCCTGAGTCGAACCAAACATCGAGCGTATCAGTTACCTTTTTGTATTGCGCCACATTTTCTGATGCGTGTTGCGTCAAAAAAGCATTCCCATCTAAACTAAACCAAGCTTCAACCCCTGTCTGCTCGACTAACAAACAGGCTTGCTCAAGTAAGAGAATGGTTTGGGGATGCAATTCGCCTGTTTCTTTATGCACAAATAAAGGCATCGGCACACCCCAATTACGCTGGCGTGAAACACACCAATCTGGCCGCGTTTTAATCATTCCTTCCAGACGAGCACGACCCCAATCAGGGAAAAAAGTAGTATTTTCAACAGCGCTGTTTGCATGCCCCCGTAAGGATTGACCATCTTTATCTTCAGCGTTCATACCGACAAACCATTGATGGGTTGCCAATTGCATCAATGGTGTTTTATGACGCCAGCAATGCGGGAAACTGTGATTCAAACGTGCGCTGGCGACTAAAGCGCCACTTGCCTTCATTTCGTCCAAAATCAGTTTATTCGCCTCTTTGCGATCCAAACCCCGAATCGGCGCAAATTCAACCAAATCGCTGTCAAAGAACTTGCCATCGCCACCCATCAGTACGCGTGGCTTTTCATCTGGATAGTTAACACGCATTACTAACCAGTCATCATTCCCATGTGCAGCGGCGGTATGGACTAATCCTGTTCCCGCATCGGTTGTGACATGTTCACCACAGATAACAGGCACTTGACGGTTATCGATGGGATGTTGTAACAGCAACCCCTTGAGCGATTCGCCTTTGCAAGAAGCTAGCACTTCACTGTCGGCTTCTTCATAACGGGCTAAAGTCCCTTGCGCTAAGTCATGCGCTAGAATCAATAAACCTTTACTAGTTTGTATCAAATCATATTCTAGTTCTGGATGCACACTCACCGCTTGGTTAGCTGGCAATGTCCAAGGCGTGGTTGTCCAGATTACCGCGAATGCATTACCGTTAACTTCAAGGCCCATGGCTTTACTTAAGGCATCCTGATCAACAACTTTAAAAGCCACATCAATCGCTGGTGAATTGACATCTTCATATTCAACTTCCGCCTCGGCCAAAGCAGAACCACAATCCGTGCACCAATGCACAGGCTTGCTACCTTGATAGAGATAGCCATTTTTATGAATCTCACCCAAGGCTCGCATGATGTCTGCCTCGGTTTTAAAATCCATCGTTAAATACGGATGATCCCAATCACCTAATACACCAAGACGCACAAAGTCTTTCTTTTGCTTCTCTACTTGCTCAGCCGCATATTCACGGCAAAGCTCACGGAATTTGGCAGGGTCAATATTTTTGCCATGCTTTTTTTCCACCACCAATTCAATCGGCAAACCGTGACAATCCCAACCTGGGACGTAAGGCGCATCAAAACCACTCATGGTTTTGGACTTAATAATGATATCTTTTAAGATTTTATTGACAGCATGGCCGATATGAATATCGCCATTCGCATAGGGTGGACCATCATGCAGAATAAATTTAATCGCCCCTTTACGTGCTTTTCGAATCTGCTGATATAACTTTTTATCTTGCCAACTCTTTAACCATGCAGGTTCACGCTGTGCCAAATTACCGCGCATTGGAAAACGAGTCTCAGGTAGGTTTAAAGGATACTTTGAATCTTTATCTTGTTCGCTCATGAATTTATCTAAATGCTGTTTAATTTTTATACTATATAGGTAAGAGTACTATTGCTTAATGATTACTTTGGAAAAATGCTTTTGCTGCCACCACATCTTGGCCAATTTGCGATTTAAGTGCATCCAGTCCATTAAACTGCATTTCCGCTCGAAGTTTATGGAAAAATTGCACGTGTACATGTGCATCATACAAATCGCCATCAAACTCAAACACATGCACTTCTAACATCAATTTTGGAATCCCTGCAATCGTCGGCCGCACACCCAAATTCGCAACACCTTTACGCCCGTCTAATTTTACCGCATAAACTCCCGTAAAGGCAGGTCGCTCATGTCGCATATGCACATTAGCCGTTGGGTAGCCTAATTGCCTACCACGTTTTGCACCATGCACAACCTTCCCGCTTATACTGTAAGGCCGACCTAACAAGTGTTCTGCCTGACTAAAATCAGCACACGCCAACGCTTGACGCACCAAGGTGCTTGAAACGCGTTGTTGCGCCATATTTACCGCTGGAAAATCAATCAGCTTAAAACCAGACTTAACTAAATCTTTTACTGTGCCTGCTCTTTTAGCACCAAAACAAAAATCCCCCCCCACTAAAACCGTGTTAGCTTTTAAGGCAGTCAACAATACGTCCTGCATAAATGCTGTTGGCGTGATAGTTGAAAAAACTTGGTTGAATCGCAATACAAAAACATCTTCAATGCCCGCTTCATAAAAATACTCCAGTTTCTCACGCATAGATGAAAGTCTTGCTGGCGCATTTTGCGGCATAAAGAATTCTCGCGGATGTGGTTCAAATGTCATCACCGAGGGTACTAAGTCTTCCACCTTTGCCACAGCAACAGCTTTGGCTAGTAATGCTTGATGACCTAAATGCAGCCCATCAAAATTACCAATCGCTAATATACGTGATGACGAATGATGGGTCTGACACTTAGCAGGGATATGTCGATAAATATTCATGAATAGCAACTACAACGCCGTGCGACGAATAAAGTCTTTGATCCGAATACCCATGATCCATAGCATGGCAAAATAGCTGCCGATACCGACACTCAATAAAGCAAGCAACCGTAACATTTTCTCAAGTAGCCCATACTCAAACCAAAGTACGTCAGCTCCCGCTGCATATTGTACTGCAACACCCATCACAGTCACCGCAAGCAATAGTTTAGTGATAAAGCGTGCCCAGCCAGCCTGTGGTTGATAAAGCCCCTCTTTGCGCAAATGATAAAACAACAAGCTCGCGTTCAAACAAGCACCCAAACCTATCGCCAAAGCTAAACCAGCATGCTTAAACTCTTTAAAATCTAATACAAATACAAATAATACATTCATCAATTGCGTTACCAGCAGGGTGAATAAGGCCACTTTCACAGGTGTTTTAATATTTTGACGCGCGTAAAATCCTGGCGCTAACACCTTGACTAATATCAAACCGAGCAACCCAAAGCTGTAAGCCATCAATGCAACCTTAGTCATGATGACATCATGCGCTGTAAATGCACCATACATAAATAAACTTGTCACCAAAGGTACTGCTAACACTGCTAATGCAACCGCAGCTGGCAAAGCCAACATAAAAGTTAACCGCAACCCCCAGTCTAATAAGTGTGAATATTCGCCATCATTTTTATCAGCCACACTTTTTGAGAGGCTAGGCAATAAAATTGTCCCCAATGCCACACCCAATAATCCTGTTGGGAACTCCATCAAACGATCCGCAAAATACAACCATGAAACACTACCACTGACCAAAAAAGAGGCAATCATAGTATTAATCAGAATGGAAATCTGCCCCACTGAGACACCAAATACCGCAGGCACCATCAACTTCAAGATGCGCCAAACGCCACGGTCATGTAAATTCAACTCCATCTTTGGCAACAAGCCTAATTGTTGCAAGTAGGGCAACTGATAAAGTAACTGCAAAATGCCCCCAACAAAAACCGCCCACGCTAATACACGAATAGAATTATCAAAATACGGCGCTACAAAAAGCATGGCTACGATAAAAGAAACATTTAGCCAAACTGGTGTAAATGCAGGTGTGGTGAAATTACCATAGGTGTTTAAGACGCCACCCGCTAATGAAACCAATGAGATCAATAAAATATAAGGGAAAGTAACTCTTAACAAATCAACCGTTAAATCAAACTTAGTTGGATTCCCAACAAAGCCAGGTGCAGTGACCTCAACGACCCAAGGCGCTGCTAACATTCCAGCAATTGTCAGCAACACTAAAAACAATCCTAATAAGGTTGCAACATGATTAATTAGCGCTTTCGTTTCATTGTGTGTCCTCTGTTGTTTGTACTCAGCTAAAATTGGTACAAACGCTTGACTGAATGCGCCTTCTGCAGAAATACGGCGTAAAAAATTAGGAATTCTAAACGCAACTATAAATGCATCAGTTAATAATCCAGCGCCAAAAACGCCCGCCATTAAGGTGTCGCGCACAAAGCCGAGTATGCGCGAAATAAAAGTCATACTTCCAACTGTAAACAATGTTTTAAGCAAATTCATGTATTGATTTTGAGGCTGTTTTGTTCAATTATGTGATGATTAACAATTTATATTACAAACTGGTGAGATTCTAGCATGCCTGATCTATAATAATTAGTTGGATATAAATTCATATTATTACTTGCAAAACAACTTAAAAAACACTATTATGCTCGGTTTCGTACCTTACATATAAAAAGCATTAGGACAAAGTACAATGGCAAATTCAGCACAGGCTCGCAAACGCGCACGCCAATCAGTTAAAGTAAACTTACACAACGCAGCGCTACGTTCTACTATGCGTACTGCGATGAAAAAAATCATCAAGGCAATCGAGTCTGGTGATAAAGCAGCAGCAGCAGCAGCCTACACTGAAAATGTAAGCGTGATTGACCGTATTGCTGATAAAAAAATTATTCATAAAAACAAAGCAGCGCGTCACAAAAGCCGTCTTAGTGCAGCAATCAAAGCAATGAGCGGTGATGCGCCAGTTGTTGCAGTTAAAACCAAAAAAACTGCTGCTCCAAAAAAAGCTAAAACAGAAGCTTAGTCTGTTTTAATTAACAAAAAAGCCTCGCTTTGCGAGGCTTTTTTGTTATGTCTTAATATACTGATTGCCTTGTCAGGTCAACTTCTCCACGTAAACCCCTTTTCCATTTACTTGGTAGTCAAGTAGCATGAAAAACGGTTTGCGAAAAAACTGAGCCCTTATTAAGATACTATAAGCCAATATTAAGCTCACCACGCGCAATCAAGGCGGTATTTAAACAAGCCTCTTGATGCTCTCCAATAACTGTAAAATGACCCATTTTACGTCCTTTACGTGCTTCTGGTTTACCATACAAGTGCATCTTCAAATCAGGGTGAGCCAACGCGCGCTGCCATGCTGGCTCTTGTTGTTTAATCCAACTATCGCCGAGAATATTAACCATGACTGCCTTACTATGCAAAGCAGTGCTGCCAATCGGCAAGCCTACTAGGGTGCGCACTTGCTGCTCAAACTGATTAGTAATACAGGCATCTATGGTGTAATGACCCGAATTGTGCGGCCTTGGCGCAATTTCATTAACCAATAAATCTTGACCAACCAAGAAAAACTCAACTGCCAACACTCCAACATAATCGAGTGCTGCAGCCAATTTCTTAGCCAACTCTTGTGCTCGCGCTTTAACAATGTTTGAGCATCTTGCTGGTGCAATACTAATATCCAAAATGCCATTTAAATGCTGGTTTTCTGCTACAGGGAAACACAACATTTTGCCTTGCGCATCCCTTACCAAGACGACAGATACTTCCAAGTCTAAAGGCATCATTTTTTCAAGGACACAAACTTCTTGTTTAAAATCTACAAAAGCAGCTAGCGCCTGAGCTCTCGTTTTAACACGCGCTTGACCTTTACCATCGTAACCAAACCGAGCCACTTTTAAAATCGCTGGATACAGGTCGCTGTCATCCGCAGGCAAATCTTCGCTAGTGTTCACAACAACAAAAGGTGCCACAGGCAAACCAGCCTCTTTAATAAAGTTTTTTTCAAGTACTCGGTGCTGCGCCACAGAGACACTATCTGCAGATGGCCTTACAATCGTGCTTTCGGCCAACTTGGCAAGCGTTTGCGCAGGCACGTTTTCAAACTCTGTCGTCACGGCTACGCATGTTTCTGCCATCTGGGCTAATGCAGCCGCATCATCATAATCTGCACACAAATGTACATCAGCAATCTTACCAGCAGGACTATCTTTACTCGGGTCAAGCACCGTTACTTGATAACCCATTTCATGCGCTGCTATCACAAAAAAACGCCCTAGTTGACCGCCACCTAACATACCCAACATGGCTGGTGCCACAATCTCTTTTATACTCATGGCTTTTCGTTTAACTCCATCGCATTCACTGTTTCGACTTGCTTCTCTCTAAATATATCAAGCTTTTGTGCCAACATTGCATCTTGGTTAGCCAATAATGCAATAGCAAATAAGCCCGCATTAGCCGCTCCTGCATCACCAATAGCAAAGGTAGCAACTGGGATGCCTTTAGGCATTTGCACAATTGACAATAAAGAATCTTGTCCCTGTAAATGCTTACTGACGACTGGAACGCCAAGAACAGGCAATGTCGTTTTTGCCGCTACCATGCCAGGCAAATGTGCAGCACCTCCTGCACCAGCAATAATCGCTTGAAACCCAGCTTGTTTTGCCTTTTCTGCAAAATCCATCATCTTATCTGGCGTACGATGTGCTGAGATTACTTCGGCATGATAAGGCACACCAAAATCAGCTAACATTTGCGCTGCATGCTTCATTGTTGGCCAATCACTATTCGACCCCATAATGATAGCAACCAACGGTTGTTTTTTATCCATAATTACTTCCTAACCTCATCATTAACAGCTAGCTTGGACTGCATTCTCAGTCTCAATCACTAAAACTCAAATTGTCTACTTAAAGCACAACTAAATTATCGCGATGAATCAATTCAGACTCATCCACATAACCCAAAATTGTTTCTATCTCACGACTGGCATGCCCTTTAATTCGCACAACTTCTTGTGAATTATAATTCACTATTCCGCGAGAAACTTCATTCCCAGCTTGATCGACACAGGAAACTACATCCCCACGCTCAAAACTGCCAACCACTGCAGTTACGCCGATGGATAGCAAACTTTTACCTTCGATTCTGAGCGCATTGACTGCACCACCATCCAATATCAACTGACCATCGGTTCGCAAATGGTCGGAAAGCCATTGTTTTTTTGCTAGGGTTTTTGCTTGAGTTGCTTTCAGATGTGTTCCAATCGCTTCACCACTATGTAAGCGCAATAACACATCTTTTTCTCTTCCTGAAGCGATAATAGTATGGACGCCTGCATTTGCCGCCCGTTTTGCTGCTAATATTTTGGTTAGCATGCCACCTGTACCAACATTGGTGCCTGCACCTGATGCCATTTTTTCTAAAGCCAAATTTCCTGCTGTTTCCGCGTGTATAAACTGTGCATCTTTATTTTTACGTGGGTCGGCCGAATATAGACCTTGTTGGTCAGTTAATAAAACCAATGCATCAACGTCCATTAGGTTTGCCACCAAAGCAGCTAAAGTATCGTTATCTCCAAAGCGAATTTCGTCTGTAACTACGGTATCATTTTCATTAATGATAGGAATCACCTGCAAATCTACAAGTGTTTTAAGGGTTGTGCGCGCATTAAGATAGCGTTTTCGATTCACTAAATCAGCATGCGTTAACAATACCTGGGCCGTATGCAAGTCATGTTTAGCAAAAGCACTCTCATAGGTTTGTATTAAGCCCATTTGACCCACAGCCGCTGCCGCTTGTAATTCATGCAATTCTATCGGCCTTTTTTTCCAGCCCAAACGCTTCATGCCCTCAGCAACAGCACCACTTGAGACTAAAATCACCTGTTGCCCACGTTTGACCAAGTCACTAATTTGGGCAGCCCATGCACTGATCGCAGCACTGTCCAATCCCTCGCCGTCTTTCGTGACAAGGCTAGAGCCAACTTTTACAACGAAGGTTTTACTGTTGTGTAGGAGTGATTTGTTCATCGGAATTTTTTAGTGCCTCTTCTTGCAACTGCATGGCTTCCATATGCTCCATGATGGCATAGGTTAACTGTTTACAACCATTACCGTTAATTGCTGAAATAGCAAACACAGGGCCATCCCAAGCAAATGCTTTAACAAAATCAGCCGCCACTTGCTCTGGATTTTCCAGCATATCCACTTTATTCAACACCAACCATCTCGTTTTCTCATAAAGGGCTTCATCATGCTTTCTTAGTTCGTTCACAATCGCTTCTGCTTCCTGTACTGGGTCCGTCACACCGTCCAAGGGCGCCAAATCCACCATATGCAAGAGCAGTGAAGTTCTTGTCAGATGTTTCAGAAAACGCACCCCAAGACCTGCGCCATCGGCAGCGCCTTCGATTAAACCAGGCACATCAGCAATCACAAAACTACGATTGGCATCAACACGGACAACCCCTAAGTTCGGTTGCAATGTCGTAAATGGATAATCGGCAACTTTTGGTTTAGCCGCTGAAACTGAACGAATAAACGTTGATTTCCCTGCATTTGGCATACCAAGCAAACCAACATCCGCTAACACTTTAAGCTCAAGAAATAACTCAAACGACTCACCCTCTTGTCCCATCGTACATTGACGCGGCGCACGATTGACACTAGATTTAAAGTGCACATTACCAAGACCATTCGCACCGCCTTTTGCAATGAGTACTTTCTTACCATCGTCCGCTAAGTCCACAAGCACTTGACCAGTTGCTTTATCCGATATAACAGTACCCACAGGCATGCGTAAGACTAGCTCTTCACCCCCTGCACCATATTGCTCCGCTTTTCGTCCATTCTCACCACGTTGAGCGCGGAAGGTTCGGGTGTAACGATAATCGACTAATGTATTGATGTTACGGTCGGCAATTACGTACACCGAGCCTCCTTTACCGCCATCCCCGCCACTAGGTCCACCCATAGGCTCATACTTTTCACGACGAAAAGTCGCAATGCCGTTCCCGCCATCGCCAGCGTACACTTTGATTGTCGCTTCATCTATGAATTTCATTTTTCCCTACGATTCTTTATTATGTACCGATTCGCATACTCAGCATGACATTTAAAACCAAAAAGATTTAAAACAAAAAAGCCCTACCTTAAGGCAGGGCTTTCTATTTAAGCACAGTTTTTAAACTGCGACTATATTCACCATTTGACGCTTTAGTGGGCCTTTTGTACAAAAAGTCACTTTTCCGTCGACTTTGGCAAATAAAGTATGATCTTTACCCATACCGACATTGTCACCCGCGTGCATTTTAGTACCACGTTGACGAACAATTATACTTCCTGCAGAAACAACTTGCTCGCCGAATGCCTTCACGCCTAAACGTTTGGAATGGGAGTCGCGGCCATTTCGTGAACTACCGCCTGCTTTTTTGTGTGCCATGGTTTATTCCTTATCTGCTGATTTTGCTTTAGTTGCAGCTGTTTTTTTAGCTACAGGCTTTTTAGCTGCTGTTACTTTCTTAGCAGCTGGTTTAGCTTCTGCTTTAGCAGCGCCTTTGCCATTGATATCATCAATTTGAATTTCAGTGTAGCTTTGACGATGCCCTTGTGTTTTACGGTAATGCTTACGACGATGAAATTTGAAAATCATCACTTTGTCGCCCTTGCCATGTGAAAGCACAGTTGCATTTACTTTAGCGCCAGCAACTAATGGAGAACCAATTGTCACATCATCACCGTCAGCAACCATTAGGATTTTATCAATCACTACTTTGCTACCTACATCACCATCTAATTTTTCTACTTTTAAGTAGTCACCAGCAGAAACTTTATATTGTTTGCCACCTGTTTTAATAACTGCGTACATGTTGTTTGCCTTGTGTCACACGTTCAAATGAATCGCGCATTATACTAAAGTTGCAAGATAAAGCAAATAATAAATGTTTGTTATTTGCCTCCACTGTTATCATCATTTTATTCCAAGCTCTATGATAAAATCAGTCAATCTATTAACATTGATATCAAACAATACCAAGCCTGTGACTTTAAATCAAATACAATCCCCCATTTTAAAAGACATGAAAGCCGTTGACAGGGTCATCCGAGATTCATTGCACTCCGAAGTCACGTTAATTAACACTATAGGCGAGCATATTATTAGCAGCGCAGGCAAACGCCTAAGGCCAGCCCTAGTGTTGCTTTCAAGTGGTTTGTTCGGCCCAGTTAGCACACAACAACATCAACTAGCTGCCGTGATTGAATTTATTCATACAGCCACTTTGCTACACGATGATGTAGTTGATGAATCTGATATGCGTCGCGGCAAACGAACAGCTAATCATGTTTTTGGGAACGCGGCCAGTGTATTAGTCGGCGACTTTTTATATTCACGCGCGTTCCAGATGATGGTGTCATTAAACAATATGCGTGTGATGGAAATTTTATCTGATGCGACAAACACTATTGCAGAAGGTGAGGTCTTGCAACTCCTTAATTTGCATAATGCCAATGTCACTGAAGAGGCTTACTTGCGTGTGATTCATTATAAAACGGCAAAACTCTTTGAAGCGGCTGCCAGACTTGGTGCGGTCATGAGCGACCGTTACAATGTAGCAGACGAAGAGGCGCTTGGCCTTTATGGCATGCACCTTGGCACCGCCTTTCAACTGGTTGATGATGTTTTAGACATCAATGGTGATGAGGAAAAAATTGGTAAAAATCTAGGTGATGACTTATCTGAAGGAAAACCAACCCTGCCTCTGTTATATGCCATGCACCAGAGTGACACATCGCAAGCAGCCATTATTCGCAAAGCAATTGAGCAAGGAGGTGCTGATGACGTACCTGCGGTTCTTGAGGCTGTTTTAGCCTCAAATGCTACTGAGTATGTACTTGGCGTGGCAAAGAAAGAAGCTGATTTAGCCTGCGCAGCGATTGCAGACTTTGCTGATTCAGAATATAAATCAGCAATGTTAGCGCTTGCAACTTTTGCCGTTTCACGTCAACACTAATTCAACCTGTAAGCCAGCAAACAACTTCCCAATCTTTTTTGTTTACTGTTTGCCGATGACTGGCATGATTAAATGCTCTGGAGGTTAGCGCCATTAATTAAGTGTGACAGGTTCACCACTATCCGCATGATAGTAGCTTAAATGCGCGCATTCACTGGTACCCGAAGTTAGGGTGCCATCGAATAAGGCCTTGCCATCAACATCCACAATAGCATAGCCATTATGGTAAAGAGTCACTTCCGCCATTTTAGCGACTTTAGTTTGTACTTTTTCACGCATTGCAAAGCTGATGCAGTTTTCATCCTCATCTTCACTGTAGACTTCCCATTCTTTACCACCAGCCAACTGCGTCAACCAGCCAGGCAAATCGACCTCAACCCTACAAATAATAGGCTCATTCCACTCTGATGCAATCCCGTCATCAAGCTCCAATTGTTCAGCTAACTGTGCATGCAAATCATGTTGGTCGTTCATTGTTAATTCCTTTACTAATAGATGAGCAACAACGCGTAAATGAGGTCTATCTCAATTATTTCAAGCGCACTGTATGCCATTTTTGTAACATTGCATACTTTAATCATCGGTGAGATGATACAGAAAGTTTACACCAACATGAGGGCACTATGTTTGAAATTGCGCATGCTCTATCTAGCCATTTAAGTAACGATGTTACTCTTTTTATTGGCCTATCTATTATCTTCGGCTTGATAATTGGGAGTTTTTTAAATGTTGTCATTTATAGAATGCCAAAAATATTGACCCGTCAGTGGCAGCAAAACTGCTTAGCGTTACAGTGCAAAGAAATGCCCGACCAAGCGCCACTAACGCTGGCAACGCCACGGTCAGCTTGCCCAACATGCAACCACACCATTACAGCAATAGAGAACATCCCAGTTATTAGTTATTTGTTTTTGGGTGGGAAATGCAAGTCTTGTAAAACGCGTATCAGCATTCGATACCCTTTAGTTGAAATTCTCACTGGCGCACTATTGGGGCTGGTTGCTTATCAATTTGGCTACACATACACCACACTATTTGCATGGATTTTCATACTCGCACTGATAACCTTAAGCCTAATCGATTTTGATACCCAACTATTGCCTGATGACATCACCTTGCCTTTGTTGTGGTTGGGATTATTGTTTAATTTAAATAATGGATTCACTGATTTGAAATCTGCCGTGATTGGAGCGACCATTGGTTACTTGATTTTATGGTCTATTTTTTGGCTATTCAAAATCACCACCAAAAAAGATGGAATGGGGTATGGCGATTTTAAACTGTTGGCGGCAATTGGTGCATGGTTTGGCTGGCAATTGCTTCCAGCTGTCGTTTTATTAAGCGCAGTACTTGGTGCTATTATCGGTATCTGTCTAATGTGGCTAAAAGGAAAATCTAGCCAAACTGCGATTCCTTTTGGGCCATTTTTAGCGCTTGGTGGCATTGCCGCATTATTTTTTGGCCAGCACCTTGCTGGTCTATACTGAGTTGAAGGCCATTCGATGTTAACCGTTGCATTAACTGGAGGCATTGGCAGTGGGAAATCAGAGGCCGCTCGCGCCTTTGCATCCCTTGGCGTCCCTATTGTTGATTTAGACCTTATTTCACATCAGCTCACTGGACCAAAACAAGCACTAGTAAAGCAAATTGCCAGCCAATTTGGTCAGGAATACATCACAGAGGATGGTGCATTAGACCGCCATAAAATGCGGCAACTCGTCTTTAACAACCCAGAATGCTTGCGCCAACTGAACGCGATTTTGCATCCAGCGATTCAGAGTGAAGCAGTGCAACAGCTCCAATCCAACAAAGATACGCCCTATACCCTCTTAGTCATTCCGCTATTGGATAAGAAAAGTTTATACTACGCACTAATCGATTATGTTTTAGTCATTGACTGTGATGAACAATTGCAAATTGAACGTGTAAAACAACGTAATCAATTAGCTGAAGACGAGATTTTAAACATTATTCGCACACAAATATCTCGTAAGGAAAGAATAGCAATGGCCGATGATGTGATTAACAATACTGAAAACATCCATCAATTACATCAAGAAGTAAAGCGACTTCATACAAAATATAAAAAACTGAAATAGTTAATTAACCATCAATCTTACATGATGAACTTTAATAAAAAACCGTCGTCTTTTGATGGATAGATGAAATTGATGATGATGGTTTGCAACTCCATGTAACCCTCTTTTAAAAAATGATTTAATGATATGCAACAAACCACAAAAAAAGTAAAACAAGTTCCTTGTCCCAACTGTAAAGCGCTTTCAGATTTCAGTCCTGAAAATGCCTATCGGCCTTTTTGTTCTGCACGCTGCCAAATGATTGACTTAGGTGACTGGGCAAATGAAACTTATAGAATTCCAGAAAAAACACCCGCTATTGATTTAGATGACTTAAACTAATTCGTAACCATCCAGCAGGACAGAATATAAATTGACCATGAAACTACTTAAACTAATTCCGCTTATTTTTATCCTTTGCGCATGCAGCCAGCCAAAAAGCAACGATGTCGTTATTTCGGATGCTTGGGTGCGTGAAAGCGCGCCAGGGCAAAACGTGGGTGCGGCCTATATGACGCTCAATAGCCCGACAAAAAATACGCTAGTGTCTGTAGATGCGGTCAATA
>JAFMCM010000034.1 GCA_017857755.1 Methylophilaceae bacterium
CCGGCCTGTCACGCCGGGGGTCGCGGGTTCGAGTCCCGTCCGCTCCGCCAACATTCAAAGGGTTATAGCTGAATCAGCTATAACCCTTTTTCGTTTTTGACTTAGCCATCAACAGATGATTAAATTTCTGAAGGATGCGATACTGTCGATTCCAATTTAATTGATTCATGCGTGGAATGATGCATCCAGAAGATTTACAAAAACTCATTAGTATGCAAATGCCGTATGGCAAACATAAGGGCAGATTAATAGCCGATTTGCCTGGCAATTATTTAAATTGGTTTGCGCGGGAGGGGTTTCCCCATGGCGAGTTAGGCCGTTTATTGCAACTGATGCAAGAAATCGACCATAACGGCCTGTCGGATTTATTAAAACCGCTCAGATTGTAGATACTTAATGTACAGGCGGATTGTCCACATCTAAGCTGAGTGGTTTTTTCAGCACAAATGATGGCAAAATTGTGGTAATCGCAGCATAGACGAGTAATCCGCCGTATAAGGTGTCACTAATGCCAAATTTTTCATGCAAAATACTGGCAATCACTAAAGTGAAAATCAAGGTGGGCGTTAACGCTACGGCAACATCAAAGCTACTTGTGATACTGTCTTTGTTGACATAGATTCTTTGGATAGCAACGGTGCCAATGCGAAAGGGCAGAAGGACAATCGACATTGCTAAACCTATCCATAATGATGACCATTGTAGCGCACCTTCTGGTACGGACATGCCAGCATGAAAGAAATAAAAAGGGACGAAGAACGAAGCGAACAATTGCACCGCATGTAAATTATTTTCTGACGCAAGCGTTGGCATTCTCTCTTGTAATTGTCTGGCGGCAAAACCCGTAAAAAAAGCGCCAACGAGATAATAAACGCCTAGTTGTTTAGTGAGGTAAGCGGCAATTAGGCCAACCATGATGAGTAGCGAAAATTCAGACCCTGGTGCAAATGGAATCACAATGCGCCCGAGAAACATAAAGAGTAAGGGTAAGCCAAAAGCAATGGCAAGTAACACGGCTGAAGAGGTGCTAAGGTCGCTAGGCGAATCGGATTTAAGAAAGACAAACAGCAATAATAATGCGAGCAGCTCGCCAGCAATGGCTTTGCTCTTGACCCAAAACTGTTCATTCTTATCTAAATCCAAGCCTGTGAGCGACTCCAGAATAAATCCAGTTGATGGCGTCAATAAGGCAAGTGCAATTAGTCCAGATACTTGCATCGAAAAATCGAAGTAATTGATTCCAATCCAAGTGAAGCCATAAATGGCAACACATCTTAAGAATAAGTGATTGAGTAATGGCCAGAACCCTTTTTTTAGCTCTCTAACATCGACCTCTAAGCCAGCAAATAAAAATAATGATGAGATGCCAAGCGCAGACAGAAAACTTAACGTTGTATCGTGACTATAATCGGAAATTGCGAGCACGCTAAGCATCCCAAGGGCAAAACAACTCAATGGTGCTGGGATATTATATTTTTGCAGTGCTCTTGGGAAAACCAGCAAAATAAAAACAATGGATAAGTAAAGCACTTGCGCTGAAATTGCAGAGAGTGAGAAGCTGATCATGGCATGCTTTTAAAATGATTTAATCTATTATTGCACAAATTTTAAGTGAACAATCTATCACGATCAACAACAGATTTTGCCGCAAAATAAGATGATATAATCGCGAGCTTTATTTCACGTTAACACTACACCAATATGCAACGTATGACACTTTCCAGCATGATGGATACTATTCGGCATATATTCAGCCTTTCAGATGATAAGTCTGAAGCAGATGCGATTGACACGGACATTCGTTCAAACGTTAGTTTGCGCGGTACCAATTTATGGGTATTAATATTAGCCATTTTGATTGCTTCGGTAGGATTAGACGTCAATTCGACTGCGGTGGTGATTGGTGCCATGCTAATCTCGCCATTAATGGGACCGATTATGGGGATTGGTTATGGCATAGGTGTTTATGATTTTCCATTGATACGCAAGTCGGTCATGAGTCTGCTGGTGGCAACTTTAATTGCTTTTTTAGCCTCAACTTTATATTTTCTCGTCAGCCCATTATCGGAAGCGCACTCTGAGTTATTGGCAAGAACATCGCCAACTATATGGGATGTGCTGATTGCCTTCTTTGGTGGTCTAGCGGGTATTATTGCTGCCACACGAAAAATCAAAACGAATGTGATTCCTGGCGTGGCGATTGCAACTGCCTTGATGCCGCCACTGTGCACCGCAGGCTATGGTTTTGCCAACGGTCAGTGGCAGTTTTTCTTTGGTGCCTTTTACCTTTATATTATTAATTCTGTTTTTATTGCCTTTGCCGCGGTGATTATTATTTCTGCAATGAAGTTGCCGCATCGTCATTATGTAGACGCCAAAACGGAAAGTCGCATCAAACGCTACTTAATGATGCTAGTATTGGTTACTGTTGTGCCCAGTCTGTATTTGGCCTATCAATTGGTAAAAGAAGAAGTATTTACCCAGCGTGCAAAATCGTTTGTGATGGAAGAATTCAAATTTGAAGATACTTATTATACGAATCTTGAGATCGATCCAAAAACAAAAAAAATTGAATTATCATTGATCGGTCATCCGATCCCTAAAAGCACTTTGGAAACAATACAAAATAAATTGATTAAACAAGATATTCAAGCCAGTGCACTGATTGTGCGCCAAGCGGGGGAGCAATCGATTGATACGCTTTCTTTAAAAACAAGTATTGTTGCCGATTTATATAAAGAAAGCCAAATTGCGATTGATTCTAGAGATCAGCAGATTGCAAAATTAAACGCCCAGTTGCAATCATATCAATCAACTGAGCAGCTGATGGAAAGTGTGACACCAGAGCTCCATGCTTTATTTCCTGAAATTAATCATATTGTGATTGCTAGTGGAGTGAGTTCCTCATCCCGATATGACGTATATCATCAAAAGATTACCTTATTACTAGTGAACGCGAAAAAAGAATTGTCGACTCAAGATTCTGAGCGTTTAACGGCTTGGTTGGGTGAACGCTTAAAAACGGAAAATATCAAACTGATCTACGAGTAACTTTCCTTTTCGATTGATCGTATGCCCCCTTGTGGTGCATCAAAAGTCCATGGTATTACTGTTCAGCATGGATTGATCATTTAGACCAACGATTCGGTTGAAGGCATATAACACATTGTTTTAACAAGATATTGTTAATTAATTGCTGAATCAAACATTGACAGATTGACCAGCTAATATGCGGGTCAACAATTTGGCATACGCATTGCTTAATCAATAACACATCCATTTTTATTTAAGATTGGGCGGTGTCATGATTAAGTGTTTGTTGAAATTAGTATCTGCAAGTTTTATATGTTTGTCGATGGCCCCTTCAGTGCAAGCGATGCCAAGCGATGGTTTGTTACACAAAGTAAGCCAGCAAGTCGTTAAAGTGCGGGTGGCGCTTGAGGGTGGTCGCTACGGTACAGGTTCTGGTGTCGTTATCGCAAAAGACCGCATCGTAACAAACTGCCATGTTGTGGCGAACGCATTGCATGTCAGCATTACATTCAATGGAATCAGTTACACTGCAAACGCAATGACACCTGATTGGTATCATGATCTTTGCCTAGTGAAAGTTGAAGGCTTGGATGCGCCTATTGCAACAATCGGTTCAAGCAGACATCTCGCTTATGAACAAGCCGTGTTCACAGTAGGGTATCCTAATGCCTCTCCCACACCATCAAATACATTTGGCTCCGTAAAAGGCCTATTTGCAATGGATGATAGCGTGGTCATCCGTGCCAGCAGTACGTTCAGCCTCGGTTCAAGTGGGGGCGGTATGTTTGATGATGACGGCCATTTAGTTGGAATCATCACCTTAAAAAGTCCAGGTAAACAAGTGTATTATTACTATATGCCAGTTGAATGGGTGCAAGCTTTGTTGGACAAACCAGAAGAACCGATTAGCACGCCAGCACAATTGACTTTTTGGGCGAGTCAACCAGACAAATGGCCTTACTTTATGCAAGTTGTGCAGCCCTACTTAACAGGCAATTGGGCTGCTTTACTGACTGTTGCAAAAAAATGGAGAACGCAAGAACCAAGCAACCATGAGGCATTGTTTTATCTTGCCGCCGCAGAGTATGCCGTGCATAATCTAAGTAGTGCACAAGTCTACCTTCAGCAAGTGATTGTAGCCAATGCAAAACACAGCCAAGCAATCTATTATCTAACATTAATTGCGCAAGAAAGTGACAAGCATATGGAAGCATGGACCAACGTGGCGCTCACACACTTAGAGCCAGCCTCAAAACTAAAATCAGCTATATTCGCTTACTAGCGTATTTGATTATGCAAAAACAAACATCACTTTTAATTGGACTTTTCTTGTTCGGCATATGTTGTGGCTGTACCCAAGAAGCACACGAAGAAAAGGTGATCGATCACGCCTTGACAGCAGCCATCGACCAGTGCGGAGATATTACGGAAAGAGCAGCATCGCATCTGGTTGCGATTGTTGAGTTTCAGCGGTTAGAAATCATTGGACGTAAAGCGCGCGTCTTTAAGATGTGTATGCAAGATCATGGCTATAATGAAAATAAAGATTGGTTAATCTATGGTCAGCCAGTAGCAGAGAAAGTGGCAAAGGAAACCCAAATCTCAGTAGATGAAGCTTTAGAAAACCTAAGACGAGCGCATATGAAATTAGCGCAAGGCGAGCAAGACAGACCAGTCTACTGGATAAAAGATTTGCAGGTGCAGCCTGAGTCATGATGGCTTAAAATGGCTTTGACATGAACACACCAATGAGGCATCAGCCTTAAGAAACCCTCGCTGAGGCTTGATTTTCTGAAATGGAGGACAGCATTAAAATGATTAAGTTAAACACCTTGTCGCATTAATTAATTGTCTTGATAAAACAGCTAAAGTCACCTTCTTTTTTATTGCCATGCTCTGTAACATCAGGTTGGCCTCGTCTTCAGCGATCTCCCTTTGATACATTAATATCTCTCTAGCGCGTTCGATGATTTTTCGTTCATCCAATTGCATACTTGCCTGCCTAAGCGCATCGCAAAGGGGTTTATTATCTTTAGCGCTTATTGCTAATTCGTCTATCACCGTGGTCAACCTTTCACTTAAAATGGCACTCACTCAATAAGCAAGCTCTCCATTGCTCGCCTGCATGCAATCTCACTAACTACGAAGCAAACGCCATGCCAAGCGTACAATAAGGTTTTAACATATTGAAAAATAAAAGATATTACCTCGCTTTCATTTACCGTTGAGCACGTTATAACGCACGATATGAGTGCGTCTGCATAAAGGGTTTCACTTTTTAGAGATTAGGGCGACGTTCTTGATCCAAGACTCAAACAATTTGTAGGCTTTGCTCTGCCAAAGTCGTTGAGGATTAGCGCATGAGCAGTACAAAGCGTTTAATTTAGTAAAAACAAACAGTGTCTTTGTTTAATTCACTATAATAGACCATACCGAGTCGCTAGCTGTCTGCTTGGCTATTAAATTAAAGTAAGCACAGATGTAATTAGCAACAGTTAAAATGAAGTAATAAAGTTAACATGTGTATGACACCCAAATCTCCCAACTCAAATGACCTTTGGACATTGCCTGTCCGAAGCGATCGAGTGTTTACTTTAAAGATTAGTCGCAATATTGCATTGACATTATTAGTGTCTATTTTGGTGCATCTCTCTTTATTGTGGATTTTTGCGCCTAAGTTATTGACGTTCGACGCACCAGTTGCTAAGGCGCCCCCATTAGAAATCACACTAGGCCCACCGCAAGAACAGCAGACAGCACCGAGAGAGATAGTGTTACCGCCCCCAGAAGTGAAGCAGCAACAGAAGCCAGTTGAAATAACCAAGCCTAACAAAAAAACGCAAACACCCAAACAGCATGTTGCAGTACCTCCAGTTAAATTGGTTGAGCAGTCTGACTCGAAAGTGCAAAAGTTAAACAAAAAGCGCCCTACACCTGAGCCGCCAGCGGTTTCGCGCTCACCTTTGCCTGGTGAGGATATGCAAGCCTATATTAAGCGACAGCAGCAAGCAAAACTAGCCAAGCAGGGGCTATCAGAACAAGAAGTGGAGCAAGTAATGGCGGACAGTAATCCGCTAAGCGAAGGCGAGAAGCGAGATGCGAAAATTAAAGAAAATCTTGAACTGGATGGGACTAACGGCATTTTTCAAATTCGCCATTTGGCTAGAGAAACAGCTCAGTTTAGTTTTAAAGGATGGCGAAATAATATTAATACGGCGCGCCTCGAAGTGTTTGATGTCTCTGCTTTTAATGGGCAAGACATCAGAAAAGTGGTCATCAAAAAAATGATTGAAATTATTCGGCGTGAATATCAAGGCGACTTCAACTGGGAATCTCGTCGCCTCGGCCGAGTGATTGCACTATCTGCACGAATAGAAGACACCGAAGCACTAGAAGGCTTTATGATGCAGGAATTTTTTGGCGCAGGCACCCCTTATCGTAATTGATTATTTTGGGCCTAAGAAATCGCGTTTACCAAGGGCTACGCCATGCTGGCGGAGCAAGCTATAAGTTGTTGTTATATGAAAATAGACATTCGGTTGTACCCAGCGCAACAAATAATCCAAGCCAACAAACTCGCGTTTAGAATCGCGCACCATTAATTCAATATGTCGCGTTTCTGCTCCAAGCAATTGCTCAGGCTGAATATGCTCCAAAAAATCGATGGTTTTTTGTAAGCGCTGTTCAAGCGCCTCAAACGTGGTTTCATGATCATCATATTGCGGCACGGCTATCCCAGCCAAACGCGCCCCACCACCTTTGCTCATATCAGCGGCAATTTGCACCTGTCTAATTAGTGGATACATATCTGGCGCTAATCTAGCATTCAGTAAAACGCAATGATCAATCTTGCGCGCATCGGCAAAACGTCTGCCTTTTTTGAGAATGTGTAGACAGTTATTTAACGCCAAGATTAATGGTGGAATACTGATGTCATACATATTAGCCATGCCTATGCCTCTGAACGACTTATGAGTGAAAAAATTTGGCTTTGATACGAAGAAAAGCCTGTGTGAGTACATTGCCATCAAGTTTGTAATGTTTATGCAACGCTTGTTTAACTTCCCATTTCGCCGATAAGCCCGCTGGAAAAGTCACCAAATCACCAGCGCCAAAGGCAACAGGTGTGCCTGCATTACCTTGTTGATCAATCGGTGTAATCACACACTCACCTGCAATAATATAAGCGATTTCTTGTTCAGGAAAATGCCAATCAAAGATCGAAACCTCCTTCTCCCATGTAGGCCATTTTTTGACATTAATGGCATCTAATTCAGATGGCGCGGGGTTGTTCTTAACAATAATTTGTGACATATGATCCTAAGCTAGTCGCGATAATAAAGGAAATGATTCTAACGTAATTAATGAAGCTGTTGTAATTCAAGTTTGCGAAGTTTTGGCGCTTTTTGCGCGGTAATGCCCACCACACCTAAAGTCATCAGTCCGCCAAAAACAACCGACGGAATCAAGCCCATTAAGCGCGCCATCACCCCAGACTCGAAAGCACCTAATTCATTTGATGACCCAATAAAAATGCCGTTAATAGCGGATACACGACCACGCATCTCATCTGGCGTTGCCAATTGCATAATTGTGGTACGTAAGATTACCGAAATACCATCAAATGCACCTGCTAACACCAAAATAGCGCCAGAAAGCCAAAAAGAAGTGCTTAAAGCAAAAGAAATCATGCAAACACCAAAGCCAGCAACCGCGACCAACAACCAGCGTCCTGCATGTAAGTTAATCGGATGTCTCGTCAGCCATAAGCCCGTTAAAATAGCCCCAATAGCAGGCGAAGCACGCAAGATACCCAAGCCCTCAGGGCCTAATTGATAAATATCCTGCACAAAAGCAGGCAATAAAGCCACAGCACCACCAAATAATACAGCAAACATATCGAGCATTTGCGCCCCCAGTAAGATTTGATTGCCCCATACAAAACGTAAGCCTTCACCAATGCTTTGAAACACAGGGCGGCTACTTTGAGCGGTCGGCTCACGCACGCTTAGGCTCGATAAAGCCAGCATCGCGCCAACACACAACAGACAAGCTAAAGTATAAGCAGCGGTTTTATTAACAAACCCAACCATCAAGCCACCAATCGCAGGGCCAACAATTAACCCAACCTGAAACATAGCACTACCCACACTAGCACCCCGCCCATAACTTGCACGAGGAACGATAATAGCAAATAACGTATTATAGCTAGGCGCAATAAAAGCACGTGCAAAGCCAGTTAAAGCAATAGCAGCATAAATCCAAGTTTGTAAGTTGCCGTTAATGATGCCTTTAGAAACCGCCGCCAATGTTAGTGCGCTCAAGCCCAAAAAGCCTGCCGATAAAATAGCAAAAAGTCGCCTTGAATAATAATGGTCAACCGCATGCCCAGCGAAAAGAGCACTCGAAAAATAAGGAATAACCTCTGCCAAGCCAATCAAACCCAGCGCTAATGGGTCATGCGTGACTTCATAAATATGCCAACCAGCGACAACCGCCATTATTTGATAGGCCAGCACCATCTGCCCTCTAAACAACAATAGTTTAGTGAACGCAAACTGATGGTTAGTGAACAATTGATTAATAGAAATCAGCATCGGTGAATTATAGATTTAAATGCATTGTATAAATGTAATTATTTGTGATTGTGTACAATACAGCAGTTAGCACAGTGAATAAGGTAGTAAGTGTGTGAAAGCACATGGATGAGCCGTCGTTGACCTAGTGTGACTCTGCCGATATAGATTAGGCGTGCTAACTTTTTTCACTAACAGGTGTTTATATCGTCATGACAACCGATTTATTTTCTGAACAAATGGACTCAACCATTGTATTTGCAGATGGGGCTTTATGGTTGCGTGGCTTTGCATTGCCTGATGCTGATGCGATTTGTCAAATGCTAGTGGCGCACTTGGATACTCATCCGCCTCAACAAATGATGACGCCAATGGGGCATAAAATGTCAGTATTGACCACTAGCTTTGGTGATGTTGGCTGGGTTGGGACTAAAAAGGGTTATGGTTATGCAAAGGTGAATCCATACTCACAGCAAGTTTTTCCTGCTATGCCTCAGATGTTGTTGGATTTAGCAAGGCGAGCAGCCAATCAAGCGGGATATAGCGACTTTGTGCCAGATACCTGCTTAGTTAATTGCTATGAAGTGGGGAGCAAGATGGGTTTGCATCAAGATAAAGATGAGGAGGATTTTAGCCAGCCGATTGTATCGGTTTCATTTGGTTTGCCAATCACGTTTCTGTTTGGCGGATTAACGCGAGCAGCGCAAACGAAAAAAATGCCACTTGTTCATGGGGATGTATTGGTTTGGGGTGGGCAGTCGCGCTTGTGTTTTCATGGGGTATTAGCACTTAAAGCAGGACATCATCCATTGTTAGGCAGTAGACGGATTAACTTAACTTTTCGTAAAGCAGGTAAAATGTGATTTTATTTTTTAGCATTGAATCGCATGCAAGTTAATTTGGCAGAAGCTGTCGCTTTATTAAAAGCAGGTCATGTAGTGGCTATTCCGACTGAGACGGTTTATGGTTTGGCGGCGGATGCGCGCAATGAGAGCGCTTTGCGCGAGATTTATGCTATTAAAGAGCGGCCTGCTCATAATCCATTAATTGTGCATATTGGTTCTAGTGAACAGGTGCTTGATTGGGCGACTGGTTTTTCTGAGTTGGCGCAAAAGTTGGCTGCTGTTTTTTGGCCAGGGCCATTGACCTTGGTGTTGCCTGCGCGGTCGGCGGTCTCTAGCGTTGTACGTGCGGGTGAACCTACGGTTGCGCTGCGCGTACCAGCGCATCCTGTCGCACAGGCGTTATTGCAGCAATCAGGCTTAGGTTTAGCCGCACCTTCGGCCAATAAATATACGCAATTGAGTCCGACTTCTGCGCAACATGTATTGAACGGTTTGGGTGAGGCGGTTCCTGTTTTAGACGGCGGTGCTTGTCAGGTGGGGATTGAGTCAACTATTGTTGCGGTGGATGGAAATCAGTGGCAGTTGTTACGCTTAGGTATGATTACGGAAGTGGCGTTAACTGCTGTTGCTGGAGTGCCACAACAGATTCAGCTGCGACCACCCAAGGCACCAGGTCAGCATTTATTGCATTATTCACCACAAACACCATTACAATTATTTACTTCAAGAGCGGCGTTAATCGATGCTGCAGCAAGAGAAAACAGCTGTGCAGCATTATTGTTAGGTGATGGTTTGATTGAGCACTGTACTAGTTTTAATGTGCCGAACAACCCAGTTGGAATGGCTGAAAAGCTTTATGATACTTTGCATCGGATGGATGCTTTGCATGTAGAAAAACTATTGATTGAGGCGCCACCAAGAACGGTAGAATGGTTGGCTATTCATGACCGCTTAGCCCGTGCTTCACATTCGCTGAATTAAAAAAACTACTTGTCTTTAGTAATAAAAGCGAGTATTTTTATCTTTAATCGTGGGTGATGCTTGGAGTTCATAATGGATAACAAATACGGGTTAGGAAGTGCAAAAGTGGCGCAAGTACATCATGATGCGCAGCAAAAAGATTCACCCGTCTTGCATCCTGTGAAGTGTCGATTTTGCGAGCATCGTCAATTAACATTGAGCCCAACATTACAAGACCACGTTTGTGATGCTTGTGGTGAGTGGCAGAATGATGTGCCTCAGGGTTATTCTACAGGGCGTAGTAGTGATTATTAAAAATGCGTGTCACAGGCTAGCTTTGTTTTTTTAGTGCACGCTAGCGCTGCTTTTGCTGCTAGATGTTCTGGCTCTAAAGCTAGCGCCTTCGCAAAATGTTGTTGCGCTTGAATGAGATGCCCTCTGTTTTCCTCAGCGATGCCTGCATAATAAAAAGCCTCTGCTGAGTCAGGCTCGCTCTGCACCCACGATTCAGCGACAGCCATCAAATCATCCCACTTTTCATTTTTAAAAGGCTGAACAACCCGCATAAAGAACGGCCGTTCCAATTCGGTCGCGTCCCAAAAGGGTGAGACGTCTGTCTCCATTGAGGTGGTTTCTGTTTGTGCTAATAGTGCTTTTACCCATTTGACTGGCAAATTGTAGTAGTAAGCATTTTTACCAGGACTTTTAAATGTGCTGATTCCTAATAATTGACCTTCATCATTAAATACAGGGCTGCCACTAGCGCCCATCACGAATGAGGCGTCTGTGCGAATAATGTGGCTATCGTCCAGAGGATAGAGTGCTTTGATTTTGCCTTCGGTATATTGCGGTTTTGGTGGTCCACCTGGAAATCCGATTGAAAAGATCGCCTGTTCATAATGTAAATGGTCTGAATCGCCTAACTCGACAGGGGTTAAATCAGCATACTGAAAGCGCAGAATGCATAGGTCATGTTTCCAATCTGCTTTGAGGGCGACAGGTACAAAGTTTTCACCATATTTACTGATACTTACGCCAATACTGTTGGCTAATACGTGACAGTTGGTGGCAACCAGGTCTTTACTAATTGCTACGCCTGTACCAACGCCGTGACCGCCATTTTTGGTCCCTACATGTACTTTAACGACACTGGATTTCAGCCGATAGGCTAGCTCTTCTCTTGCTTCGGCCATCAGATTGGTATGGATGGTGATATAAAAGGCAAAAGCCAGAAAATTCTTGATTGTCAGGTAACGCATTGGGATGACCTCAATTTGGTAACACTAGGATTAATATCCATATGATAGGAGTATGCAATGGATGCTGAAAAGTGGCTAAAGTTGCAAATAATTGCATAAATTTATGTCAATAGGGATGAAACCAACATTAAAGCCTTGTAGAATAGCAATCTATCCAGAAAAAAATGAAAATAAAGCTATGCTAATCCAATCTGAAGTTGTTGATTTAAATACCCCAACTGGCGTAATGCGCACTTATGTCCATCGTCCTGCGCATACAAAAAAAGTACCAGCGATCTTGTTTTATTCAGAAATATTTCATCAAACTGGGCCCATAGAACGCGCCGCTAAAATGATGGCAGGTCAAGGATATGCGGTATTAGTGTCTGAAGTGTTTCATGAGCTTAATCCGATTGGCACCGTTTTAGGTTATGACGATGCAGGACGTGATAAAGGTAATGCAGATAAAGCAGCCAAAGATGTCCAAGCTTATGATAGTGATAACCGCGCAATGATTGAATTTTTAAAGCAACAAGATTGGTATGCTGGCAGTCTAGGTGCGATGGGGTTTTGTATCGGGGGGCATTTAGCTTTTCGTGCGGCTTTGCAGCCAGAAGTACAAGCAACGGCTTGTTTTTATGCAACCGATTTGCACACGCAGATTATTCCTAATCAGCCGAATCAACACAGCATGGATCGCTTAAGTGATATTAAGGGAGAGCTGTTGATGATTTGGGGTAAACAGGACAACCATATCCCCACAGCGGGACGCATGCAAGTATATCAAAAATTGACGGATGCCAACCTAAGCTTTTCATGGCATGAGTTTAATGGCCAACATGCATTTATGCGTGATGAAGGTGAACGTTATGACCCACAGCTTGCCATGACAGGTTACCAATTAGCCACACAGCTGTTTAGTAACGTTCTTAAGTAAGTAGTAAAAAAAACCGCAAGCTTGCGCCAAAAGCAATGGCTTAATTATTAATTTAAATTATCAATTTAAAAGAAAGAGTATTAGAAAAATGACTGCAAAAAATGCTGATATTGGCCTGATTGGCCTTGCTGTAATGGGGCAAAACCTCGTATTAAATATGGCGGACCATGGCTACAACGTCGCTGTGTATAACCGTAGTACAGATAAAATGAAAGAGTTTGTCGAGTATTGCAAAAACACTGAGCCATCACATGAGCGTGTCATTGGTCATGCTGATTTAGCAACATTTGTATTAAGCATTAAGCGCCCGCGTAAAATTGTCTTGTTAGTTAAAGCAGGCACAGCAACAGATTTGACGATTAATGCACTACTGCCTTTCCTAGAAAAAGGCGACATCATTATTGATGGTGGTAATGCCTTGTGGACAGATACGATTCGACGTGAAAAAGAATTAAGAGCAAAAGATATTGAATTTATCGGCTCAGGTGTTTCTGGTGGCGAAACAGGCGCACGCTTTGGTCCATCATTGATGCCTTCAGGAACACGCCAAGCATGGGTATCACTTGAGCCGATCTGGACAGCTATTGCAGCTAAAGTTGATCCAGTTTCAGGTCAGCCGTTAGAAGGTGGAGAGCCAGGCAAACCAGTGGTTGGCGGTTTCTCATGCGCTGAATATATTGGTCCTGATGGTTCTGGGCATTATGTGAAGATGGTGCACAATGGTATTGAATATATTGATATGCAATTGATTTGCGAAGCGTATTGGTTAATGAAACACTTGCTAGGCATGAAGTCTGATGAGATTGGTAAAGTCTTTGAAGAGTGGAATAAAGGCGAGTTATCGAGTTTCTTAATCGAGATTACAGCTGATATCTTGCAACAAAAAGATCCAATGTCTAAAGAGTTCTTAGTCGATATGATTTTAGATACGGCTGGTCAAAAAGGGACAGGACAGTGGACAGCGGCAAATGCGCTTGAATTAGGTGCGCCAGCAAACGCGATTGCAGCTGCAGTTTATGCGCGTGCGCTTTCTAGCGTTAAAGAAGAGCGTGTTGCAGCCAGTAAGATTCTAAAAGGTCCAAAAGTAACGGCAATTCCTGAGTCTGAGAGGAAGGCAACAATTGAAGCGATTAAGAATGCGCTTTATTGTTCAAAAATCTGTGCTTATGCGCAGGGCTTCCAATTGATTGATAAAGCCCAAGTTGCCTATAATTGGAAACTAAATTTTGGTGAAATTTCTCAAATTTGGCGTGGTGGTTGTATTATTCGTGCGCGTTTCTTACAAAAGATTACAGACGCTTATGCATTAAACTCACGTTTGAAAAACTTAATGTTAGATCCATATTTCACAGAAGAGATGAACAAAGGCCAAGAAGGCTGGCGTAAAGTGATTGCTTTAGCTGTTACAAATGGCATTCCAGCACAAGGTTTTGCCGCTGCGTTGGCTTATTATGACGGTTATAGAAGTGCTGACTTGCCTGCTAACTTGTTACAAGGTCAACGTGATTACTTTGGTGCCCACACTTACGAGCGGAAAGATAAGCCACGGGGTGAGTTCTTCCACTTAGATTGGCCAGAGCCAGGAAGACCACAAATTGCAATTGAATAGTGGTTTTTTCAGCTAAAAGAAGGGTGACGAAAGTCATCCTTTTTTGTTACTAAATCATGAAAGCTGCGCTTGTTTAAGCGCTTAACATGATTGCTTTAACAACTAAACGCAATCACAGCTAGCTTCTAACAAACGGTGAAATTGGGTCACTTCTTTTAACAGTGGTGTTTGCACTTCAACTTCTGGTTTTTTTGTCTTGTTTTTATCCACATTGGTTGCTGATGCGGTCACGACTGATGGTGTTTTAACTTCTGGTTTCATGATACTTAAGTTTCCTTTTGGGAGTTAACATTGCTGAAATTGTGTTTCATTCATGAGGTTGATATCAATGTAGCAAAAAAGTTCATCATTTAAAACGGTTTGATCAATAAACCCTCAAAAGCATGAGGTTTCATCAGCTAAAATCCCTATGTGTTGCAGAATGTGCACACAAAGCGGATAACGGATGCTCAATTAAGCACTTTAATGGTTACAATAACCGTTGTGTTAATTGTTCTGTTAATTGGCCAGTAACTGGTGAATTTGCTGCAAACTTAAAACGGATGACGTAATGGATACCATAATTGATGATGAAAAATAACTTAGGAATGCTTGGCGTAAATGATGCGGTGTTAGTAACGCCGTTGTCATTGGTATTGCTATGTAAACTGTCCGAGGTGGTTGCTTAATGGCCGTTGTATATACATTTTCAGTACAGGTGGAAACAGCTTATCTAGAGAGCCAATCGAGCGTAGAGGAAGAGCGCTATGCTTTTTCTTATACGGTGACGATCACCAACACGGGAAACGTTGCTGCGCAGCTGATTAGCCGACATTGGGTGATTACCGATGCAGACAATCAGGTACAAGAGGTCAAAGGCTTGGGCGTGATTGGCGAGCAGCCTTTATTGCAACCTAACGAACAGTTTACCTATACAAGTGGCACCGTGCTTAATACAGTGTTTGGACAAATGCAGGGTAGTTACCAAGTTGTTGCTGTTGATGGCATCCAGTTTGAAGCCATCATTCCGCCATTTACGCTCACTGCACCTAGAGTGCTTCATTAAATTATGCAAAAAATAGTACTCCTTTTATCTGTTCTGTTAATGACAACTGCTTGTTCAAAGCAGGTGCTTAAGCCAGAGCCAATTAGCTGTGATTGCCCAATAATCGCGCCGATACCTAAAGAGAATAGCGCCGAAGAGAAGCCAAAATCTTTAGAGCAAATACCACCATATGCTTTATTAAAGCTGGCTAGCTGGGAAGATTTAGATGGTTTGTTGCAAGATGATTTGGTCGCTGCATGGCCAGCTTGGATGCAGAGCTGTACGCGATTAATTAAAAAGGATGTTTGGAAATCGGCTTGTGAAACAGCACAAACAATCAAGCCCAACAATGCCACTATTGTCAATTATTTAGCTGAGTACTTTGATGTTTATCAAGCCAATAATGTTGATGGATCAACTACTGGTTTGATTACAGGCTACTATCAGCCGCTATTAAATGGCAGTAGAACTCCATCCGAAAAATACCCCTATCCTTTGTATCAAGAACCTAAGGACTTGATTACGGTTGAGTTGGCGGATGCCTATCCTGAACTGAAATATAAGCGCATTAGAGGCCGACTAGAGGGCAAAAAGCTTGTGCCTTATCGCGCGCGCGCGCAGATTGATGTCACTCCATCCCCTTTGGCAGGAGATGAGCTCTTTTGGATCGATAATTTGGTTGATGTTTTCTTTTTGCAAATACAAGGTTCGGGGGTTGTGAAATTAGAGAATGGTGAGCGCGTGCAAGTGGGCTATGCAAACCAAAATGGATTACCTTACCAATCAATTGGGCGTTTGTTAGTCGAGCGAGGTGAGCTCACTTTAGATAAAGCTTCTATGCAAGGCATTAAGAATTGGGCCATTAAGAACCCTGAAAAATTACAAACATTATTAAACAGTAATCCAAGTTATGTATTTTTTAGAGAGCTTCCAGTTGGCTTGTCTGGACCGTTAGGTGCGTTAAGTGTGCCGATTCAAGCTGAGCGGAGCGTGGCCATAGACAGAAGGTTTATTCCTTTAGGGGCACCTATTTTCTTATCAACGACTGAACCAAACAGTTCAAAACCGCTTAAGCGGTTAATGTTTGCGCAAGATACTGGCGGTGCGATTCGTGGCGGCGTTCGGGCGGACTTCTTTTGGGGTGCAGGTGATGCGGCTGGTCAAAAAGCAGGTTCGATGAAGCAACAAGGCGAGATTTGGGTGTTATTACCCAAAGGATTTGAATTGACGGATAACAAGTAGGGTTGAACTGAAGTAA
>JAFMCM010000035.1 GCA_017857755.1 Methylophilaceae bacterium
AAACCACCAATGGATCAAACTTGAAGTTATTAGATACGCCTGATATCGCTGGTTTAGAAAAAGTAAATGTTGGTGTGTTGGAATTTGCAGCCATGTATGGTCCACTCTCGTTCCAGTCTGAGTATACCCAAGCAAAGGCAAAAGGAACAAACAACTACGATTTTAATGCATGGTACGCAAACGTTGGCTATACATTAACGGGTGAGCATAGACAGTACAAACCAACCGATGGTGAGTTTAAACGCTTAAAACCTAAAAATAACTTTAATCTTAAAAACGGTACATGGGGCGCCTGGGAAGTGGCTGCTCGCTATGACACACTAGACCTGAATGACGGCGATGTATTAGGTGGTGACGGCGATCGTTACACATTGGCTTTAAACTGGTACTTAAATTACAACTTCCGTATCATGGCTGATTACTCGAAAATTTATGATATTAAAAATGGTCCTGTGACTGTTGCTAGCACAGGTAAGGAAGCCGACAATATTGATACGTTTACATTACGTGCACAATGGGCATTCTAATTTAGTTTAACAGCGCTAAATGTTTAAAAACCCGCAGCTTGGTCTGCGGGTTTTTTG
This sequence comes from Methylophilaceae bacterium, assembly GCA_017857755.1. Taxonomy (GTDB): domain Bacteria; phylum Pseudomonadota; class Gammaproteobacteria; order Burkholderiales; family Methylophilaceae. Next base: position 585 of record JAFMCM010000035.1, read on the forward strand.
TTGCCTGTTTTGATTAACAACTATCGATATTGAATCGGATTAAGATCTGGTTGGTAGGCTTTTAATTGACAGTAGAGCAGGCGGGTTTCAATTAAATTCCAAACCCTCAACATGGCTTCAATATGATCAAAAGGTTTGGTTAAGAAGTCTTTGGCACCTAAAGCGAGAGCTTTTCTGCGTGCATCAATCGTAGCGTCGGCTGTTAATACTAAGACGGGCAAATAAGTATCTTTAGGAATATGTTTGGCTAACAAGTCTAAGACTTGATAGCCGTCTAACTCTGGCATCATTAGATCAAGCAAAATCAAATCAGGTTGAAAAGCCGTTAATAAATCAATTGTTTTCGTCGAATCTGCCGTGCTAATCACTTGGCTAAAGCCCTCTTTAGCCAGCAAGGCTTCTAATAATCTCAAGTTGGCATCAGCGTCGTCAACGATGAGTATTTTGGCGTTTAAAATTTCATTTTCTGTCATGTTTTTTCCACATTCTGTAGCATCGTAGTGATTGCCTTGTTAAAGGCTATGTATCTTTGGTTAGTGCGCGCACCTGCTGACTAAATGCGGCAATATTGAGCGGTTTCGTCATATAACTATTAATCCCTGATTGCGCTAACCTCGCAATGGTTTCAGGCATGGCGTCTGCACTTAATATAATGATTGGCAGGTGTTTTAACTGCGTAGTAGATTTGATATAGCGAACTAATGATTCGCCTGACTCATCTGGCAGATTAAGGTCGATAATCATTAAGTCTACTTCAATTGCATTCAGTAAATCTTTCGTTTCTTTAACCGTCATCGTGCAATATAAGCTTAGGTTTGGTATACGCTTTATAACGGCTTCAACTAAGGCGCGATTGCTGATGTTGTCTTCCACATAAATAATCTTTTTGTTCTCTTTGGTTGATGTGCTTGCTTTTGGCTCCATGATTAAAGGTTTGGCGGCCACTTGGACGGGCGCGCGAGTACTGGCATTTAACGCAATCCAAAATAAGCTTTTATTTTTTGCTACATGAATGCTGCCTTGCATGGCAAGCATCATTTGCTTACTCAATGCTAAGCCCAGACCAGTGCCTTCTGTCTTAGATTGCTCTGCACCCAATCGGTCAAATGCGGTAAATAATCTTGCTTTTAGTCCTTCAGGAATCCCCGTTCCCTCGTCAAACACTTCAATTATAATTTTTTCATTGCTCTGATAAGCTGTAACCGTTACCGTGGAATTAAACGGGCCATACTTTAACGCATTGGATAAAAGATTGAGGACGACTTGTAATAGTTTTTGCCTTTCAGCCAATGCCACCAAGTTGGCTTGGATTTCATGTTTAATCTGAATATCACGTATTTTTCCTAAAGGCGCGATATATTGAATTGCTTCGGCTAGTAAGTCGTTAATTGGGGTTGGATTAAGCGCAAGCTGCACTTCTCCTGATTCAATTCTTGCAATGTCTAACACCTCATCAATCAGTTTTAGCAAATGTTCACCAGCGCTTTTAATCACTTTCACATTTTCTTTATGCTTGCCGTCATCAAGCTCAACCTCTAATAATTGTGCAAAACCCAAGATGGCATTCAGCGGAGTGCGTAGCTCATGGCTTGTTCGGGATAAAAACATACTTTTTTCTTTGTTTGCCTGTTCAGCATCTTTTCTGGCTTGCGTCGAAGCTTCAATATTTTTCCCCAATAAATGAGATGCATGGTCTAACTCATCTGAAAGTTGGCCAAGCTCATCTTTGCTGCTTGATGGGAGCATGAGTGCTTCTGCTTTTGCTAAATGGCCAGCACTATCTCTCAATAATTTAACGCGTCTGACAATGGTGCCTGAGAAAATCCACACAGCTAAAATAGAACCAACAATCCCGCTAGAAGCAGCAATCAGATTGATGGATAAGTTTCTTTGTCGTTCTTGCTTGATTTGATTCTGATCTTCAGAAACCAGCATGGCTTCTTGTTTTTGTAAGTTTTCAATCGCTGTTTTAAGCTGCTTCATCTTATCCACCTGCAACTTAAACTGTTTAATCAAATCGTCTGACGCAACATCAGATTCATTTTTGGACAAAGTCTCTAGTTTGTCGATATTTTGTTTGACTAAGGCTTGAATGTGTTTGATGCGAGATTGTTGGCTTTTGCTTTCGATCTTCGAATCTAATTGGGTTAAAAGATCTGGTAGATTTCTTTTCGCCGTTTGAAAATTATCCAAAAATTGCTTATCGCCAGTGAGTAAAAAATCTCTAACGCCCGTTGAGGCCAGCAACAGATTGGTATGAACGGTTTCAATATCCCGTTGATTTTGCAAAGCCACTTTCAGTTGGTTTTCTAAACTGGATAATTTCTTTTCTACCGAATAAAGAGATGCCAATGAAGCAAGTAAAACCGCAACGGGCAACATAATGACGACCACACCCTTTGAGGCCAAAGGTAAGTCTTGCCAATATTGAGAAATGCCATTTTTCAGTTTAGCAATAGTTGTCATCATGATGGATTGCTCCAAGCGCCACCTGTTGACTGAAGATTTAACTGGCGGCCACTGAGCATCTTAAGACTTAAATCCGAGTTCAACAGCTTTGACAGCCGCTTGCGTTCTGTCTTTTAATCCTAGCTTATTCAGTACACGTTCAACATGAATTTTAACCGTGCCAGGGGCAATGTCTAACAGTTTACCTAGTTCCGCATTGCTATGACCAAACGGCATCAGGGCAAATACTTCTCTTTCTCTAGGCGTTAAACTCGCTAATAGGTGTAAGTCCTCAGGTGAGGTGTTTGGCTTATTTGCACGCATTAAAGCTAGACCTAAAATCCCCGCTAAACTTTGTATGGTGTGTTGGTCATCATTGCTGAGTGCAGCCACATTCCCAGAAAAAGCCAATATGCCTAATGGTTGTCGGGCATAAGCAATCGGAATAATAGAAGGGGTAAAAGGTGTCATGGCTGGGTATGACCATAATGGCATTAAGTCATGACTAATAGTAAATTCACAAGGTGATTTTAATAATTTAGCCAATAGGCCCATCACGGGTATGCGCGCACCAACAGGGTAAGTTTGCCCAAGATTGGCTAACACATTCAGGGTGGCATTGTTTTGCAAAGCAATCAAGCCGTGCGCGGCGCCCATCTGCACACACAGCGCCGACAATAGCTGTTGAGCAATTGCAGGCGACCAACCTTTGTCGTAAATTAAGCTGCCGGCTAACTGAAAAAGCTTAAGTTTCGCATCCACTTCTTGATCTTTTTTAACGGTTTGTCTTAACGCGCGTGCGCTGATTGGTGTTGCCAGTGTTGTCATTTCATGGTTTGTCCAAGTATGCCGATAAGTATATACCGATATAGGTATGGCGGTGGATTTATTATATGGGTAAAACTGGATAATACAAAACAATAAAGCAGCATTGAATCATCAATTTAATGAGTCATTAGCGCATTAAAAACACGCTAAGGCTTGTTTTTTTATGCACCAATCATTCTGTTTTATTGATATAAACGTTCTTTTAAAAAGAATGATTAATCTAATTTATATATGTTTTTATTAACATTAAGTGAATTTACGGCTACAATAGTCGCGATCAAAAAGTGTTGATTATCATCATAAAAACAACTGAATTTAATATGGAGTCATCATGAAATTAAATGTTTTAAACGATTTAAAAACCGATTTCCCAGCAAGTATCGTGGTATTTTTTGTTGCCCTACCATTGTGTTTAGGCATTGCGTTAGCCTCGGGTGCGCCGTTGTTTTCGGGCGTGATTGCAGGGATTGTCGGTGGGATTGTGGTTGGCATTGCCAGCGGTTCGCCATTGGGTGTGAGCGGGCCAGCAGCGGGTTTAGCTGTGATTGTGTTAACCGCGATTGGGAGCTTAGGGTCATTCGAATCATTTTTATTAGCGGTGGTTTTGGCTGGCGTCTTTCAATTGATTTTAGGCTTTATGAAGGCTGGCGTGATTGCTTATTTTTTTCCTTCATCGGTGATTAAAGGCATGCTATCGGGGATCGGCTTACTGATTATTCTTAAGCAGATTCCACATGCCTTGGGTTACGATTTTGAGTTTGAAGGAAATGACGCTTTTCTGTTGCCTGATGGCAGTAATACGTTTACAGAAATCATGAGCGCATTTGATTTTCTAACCCCAGGCGCGGTACTAATCTCGTTAATTTCATTAGCAATGCTCATCTTATGGGAAAAAGTGCTCTCTAAAAAACATAAAATATTCCAAATTATACAAGGACCTGTTGCCGTAGTCCTATTCGGAATGGTGATGTTCAATTTATTCCAATCTGGTATCCTGCCTTTTACATTGGATGCCAATCAAGTCGTGAGCTTACCTGTTGCAAACAGCCTAACAGACTTTATCAGCTTTTTTACAATGCCTGATTTCTCACAATTATCAAACATTGAAATTTATCAATTGGCTTTTGTAATGGCCATTGTAGCGAGTCTAGAAACCCTGTTATGTGTTGAAGCTACTGATAAATTAGACCCCTATAAGCGCGTTACGCCGACCAATAGAGAGCTAAAAGCACAAGGAATAGGGAATATACTTTCTGGATTAATCGGTGGTTTACCAGTGACGCAAGTGATTGTGCGTAGCTCAGCCAATATCGCGTTTGGTGCGAGAACAAAGCAATCGGCCATATTACATGGGGTGTTCTTGCTCATCAGTGCGATTACGATTGCAAAATACTTAAATATGATTCCATTAGCGAGCTTGGCCACCATTTTATTGATAGTGGGATATAAACTGGCCAAACCTGCCTTGTTTGTCCAAATGTACAAGCTTGGATGGGAACAATTTGTCCCATTTGTAGTGACCATTGTCGCTATTATTTTGACAGATTTGTTAAAAGGGATTACCGCTGGTTTGCTGGTGGGTATTTTCTATACTTTATATCATCGTTATCAACATTCTCATTATATTAAAGAAATCGTGACGGCTGATGATGGTAAAGCGGTGTATCAAATCGTATTATCAGAGCAAGTTTCATTCTTTAATAAAGCCGACATTATTCAGTCTTTGGAAAACATTCCAGCTAACGCTAAAGTGATTATTGACTGTACACAAACCAAAGTCATTGAGCACGATATTAGAGAAGTGATTGATAACTACCAAATGCATGCACAACTGAAGGATATTGAAGTGGAATTGCTTAACTATCATTAAGCAACAGTAATGAACAACGTGTAAACAACATTTTAAATAACAATTATTACAGGAATTCTAGATATGTATAAGCATCCGTTATTAGACCGTGAAAAAATGACCCCAAAAGAAGCACTCGATATTTTGCTTGAAGGTAATGGTCGATTTATCAACGAAGTCGAGTCTGAAAAAGATTTTAAATCCCTAATTCACCTCACTAAAAACAAACAACATCCGTTTGCTTCTGTTTTAAGCTGTAGTGATTCACGTGCGCCAGTTGAGCTATTGTTTGACCAAGCTTTAGGTGATGTATTCAGTGTGCGCTTGGCCGGTAACATTGCCTCCGACAAAGGGATTGGCAGTCTAGAGTTTGGCAGTAAATATTTAGGGGCAAAATTGATTGTTGTCATGGGACACACCAGCTGCGGCGCTGTTAAAGCGGCATGTGATGATTTTAAAGACGGTCATATTGGCGAAATCGTGAATATGATTAAACCCGCTATTCGCCATGAAAAAACGGTTGAAGATGCAGCATTGCGATGCTCAAAAAATGATGATTTTGTGCAAAAAGTTTGTGAGCTAAATGTGCAATATCAAATTGATAGTATTTTGCGATGCAGTGACATCTTAGAGGATATGACGCAAGCAAAACAAGTTGGGATTATTGGCGCAGTGTATGACATCTCAAATGGCAAAGTGAGATTTATGGAAAAGAGCGCTGTGGGCTTTTAATCGGCCAAATGCAATAAAAAAGGTGGCCGATGAGCCACCTTTTTTATTGCGCACATTCAGTAATTGTCACATGCGCTTAATCTTTACGATGACCTTCTTTCGCCATATTAATAGAGTACTTCGGAATCTCAATGACTAAATCGGTTTTATCTACAATTGCCTGGCAAGACAGACGTGATTTTGGTTCTAGTCCCCAAGCTTTATCAAGTAAATCATCTTCTTGGTCAGTAGCTGGGTTAAGCGTGTTATAACCTTCACGGACAATCACATGACAAGTGGTGCAAGCACACACTTGGTCGCAGGCATGGTCTATTTCAATGTCATGGTCTAATAGATTCTGACAAATTGAATCTCCTCTTTTTGCTTCAAAGGCGGCGCCGTTAGGGCAGAGCTCTTCGTGTGGTAATACAATTATTTGTGGCATATTTTATTCTCGATCTTATTGCTATAAATTAACTTCATCAATATTTTTCCCCGCCAATGCGCGGCTAACGCTTTCATCCATACGCTTGGCTGCAAACGCCTCTGTTGCCGTGTTAAGTGCAGCAGTGGCATCATGGATGGCGCGACTTTGCTCGCCAGCTAAAGCAGTTTCTAATGCTTTGATATGCTTACTAATCGCCTCTTTCTCAACCGCATTGAGTAAGTGCCCATCTTGCTCAAGTGCAATATGAATCGCACTGATGATGCCCATGGCATCAACTTTTGCTTCCGCTAAAGCGCGCGCTTTTTTATCCGACTCTGCTTCACTAAAAGATGACTTCAGCATGTCAATAATCGCATCTTCGTTTAAGCCATAAGAAGGCTTGACGCTAATACTAGCCTCTACCCCTTTGGTTTCTTCGCGCGCACTCACCGAGAGTAATCCATCAGCGTCCACTTGGAAGGTTACACGAATGCGCGCCGCGCCAGCCGCCATTGGCGGGATGCCACGCAACTCAAAGCGGGCTAATGAACGGCACGCACTCACAAGGTCACGCTCCCCTTGTAAGACGTGTATGCTCATTGCTGTTTGACCATCTTTAAAGGTGGTAAAGTCTTGCGCACGCGCCACAGGTAGGGTTGAATTACGCGGAATGACTTTTTCGACTAGACCGCCCATGGTTTCTAAACCCAATGATAGCGGTGTCACATCTAACAATAGCAAATCATCGCCACTGCGATTGCCAGCTAATACATTGGCCTGAATAGCAGCGCCTATGGCGACTACTTTGTCAGGGTCTAAATTGGTTAAAGGCGCTTGCTGGAAGAAGTCTTGCACGGCCTGCCGCACATGTGGCATGCGCGTTGCGCCACCGACCAGCACCACACCTTTAATATCGGTTAAATCCAAGCTGGCATCACGCATGGCTTTGCGCATAGGGCTGAGTGTTTTACGCACTAAATTTTCGGTGAGTTCTACAAAAGCAGCCGCTGTTAAAGTCACATCCACCGTATAAGCACTGCTCAGTTTGCAAGTGATTTGCGCTTCTTCATTCTCCGTTAACCACTCTTTGGCTTGACGCGCTTTTGTTAATAATAAGCGTGTATCCTTTTCACTTAAGGGCTGTTTTGATGGATTGGCGTCGCGTATTTGGTCCAGTATCCAGCAGTAAATGCGATGATCAAAATCATCCCCACCTAAAGCAGAATCCCCATTGGTCGCGAGTACTTCAAAGATGCCTTTTGATAAGTGTAAAATGCTCACGTCAAAGGTGCCACCACCTAAGTCATAGATGACGTAAACGCCCTCAGCGGCATTATCTAAGCCATAAGCCACCGCTGCCGCTGTTGGTTCATTTAATAAACGCAAAACATGCAAACCTGCGAGACGGGCAGCATCTTTTGTGGCTTGTCGCTGGGCATCATCAAAGTAAGCAGGCACGGTAATCACGGCGCCAGTTAACTCGCCACCCAAGGCAGCTTGTGCGCGATTTTTAAGCGTTTTAAGAATTTCAGCAGAGATCTCCACAGGGCTTTTTAGTCCCGCACGTGTATCCAATAGCACCATGCCTTGTGATGCATCATCAGAGGGGGGGCTGACAAACCGATATGGAATATGTGCTTTATCAACGATGTCTTTTAAACTACGGCCCATCAATCGTTTAACTGAAGCAATCGTATTGACGGGGTCTGCATTTTGTTTCACCTTTGCTTCATGCCCAACAATGACTTGTTGCGCTTCGCCATAGTGCACAATCGAAGGGAGCAAAGCATGCCCATGTTGGTCTTGCAACACCGTACTCATGCCGCTACGCACGGTTGCGACGAGCGAGTTAGTCGTACCTAAATCAATCCCAATAGCCAGCTTATGCTGGTGAGGGGCGGCACTCATGCCAGGTTCAGAAATTTGTAATAATGCCATTAGTCCTCTATTTGTGTGATGGCTTTGTTAATGTCTTCACACACTTTATCTATAAATATGAGTTTACGGGTTGCATCCGTTGCAGCGCTTAAATCGTTCTGTTCATCAAACAAGCGGTTTAATTCTTCTGCCAATAAGTGTGCAGCCTGCCGCATTTCAGTTGCCAGCTGTTCTAAGCCTGCAATATCTTTATCTGCTTTGCAATCTTCTAATGTTTCACGCCATGCCATTTGTTGTATCAAAAAATCCATCGGCATCGCTGTATTGGTTTCTTGCGTAGCATCAATTTGAGACAAACTTAGCAAATACTTGGCCCGTGATGCTGGCTTTTTCAGCGTTTGGTAAGCTTCATTTGCTAACGTTGCCTGTTGCATCGCGCTCAGCTTTTCTGCCGACGATGCCGTCACAAAGCGGTCTGGATGAACGGCCGATTGGATTTTGCGATAATGACGCTCTAAAGTGGATAAATCAATACAGAACGATTGGTCTAAATCAAATAGCTTGAAATAGTTTTGACTCACGCTAGCTAGACTCAAACAGTAAAACTTTCGCCACAGCCGCATTCATCCGCTACATTAGGATTGTTGAACTTAAAGCCTTCGTTTAATCCTTCTTTAGTGAAGTCTAATTCAGTACCATCGATATAGACCAAGCTTTTTGGGTCAACAATGACTTTAACCCCATGACTCTCAAAGCTCATATCCTCAGCTTGCATTTCATCAACAAACTCTAAAGTGTAAGCCATACCAGAACAGCCAGTGGTTTTGACCCCCAATCGCAGTCCAATCCCTTTGCCACGATTAGACAGGAACTTTTCGACGCGATTCGCCGCTGCTGGCGTTAAACTAATGGCCATTACGCTGCCTCTTTACCTGCTTGTTTAGCTTTAATATCAGCGACTGCTGCCTTAATCGCATCTTCCGCTAACACTGAACAATGGATTTTAACTGGCGGTAAAGCCAACTCTTCAGCAATGGCTGAATTTTTAATGGCATAAGCTTCATCAATGGTTTTACCTTTTAGCCATTCCGTGACTAAAGAACTCGAAGCAATCGCTGAACCGCAGCCGTATGTTTTAAATTTAGCATCCTCAATCAAGCCAGCATCGTTGACTTTAATCATTAACTTCATCACATCACCACAAGCTGGCGCGCCGACCATGCCTGTGCCAACATTGGGGTCATTTTTGTCTAAAGAACCCACATTACGTGGATTTTCATAGTGGTCTAAAACTTTATCTGAATATGCCATAACCTTCTCCTTTGTGCATTTGAACGCATCTAAAAACGATATTGACCTTGCGACGTCAAATGTTGACGCAGCGACAAAACGCTTTTAAATCCTTTTTCTTTCGCATGCTTTTTAAATTTCAATTTAACGCGCCTGCTTTTTTAACGCATTATTTAGTGCTCTGCCCATTCAACTTTGCTGATGTCGACCCCATCTTGGAACATTTCCCATAGAGGTGATAGTTCACGTAATTTGTCAATCTTGTCTTTTAACAACTGTATTGTATAGTCAACATCGGCTTCAGTGGTGAAACGGCCAATCGAAAAACGAATCGAGCTATGCGCCAACTCATCTGAGCGACCTAAAGCGCGTAGCACATAACTAGGCTCCAAACTGGCCGAAGTACAAGCTGAACCACTGGATACAGCGATGCCTTTGATGGCCATAATTAATGATTCACCCTCAACGTAGTTAAAACTAATATTTAAATTATGTGGCACGCGGTGGTCTAAATCACCATTGACATATGACTCTTCAATGCTGGTTAAACCAGCCAACAAACGATGATTTAACATCCGAACACGCTCATTTTCAGCGTGCATTTCTTCACGCGCGATTCTAAAAGCCTCGCCCATACCGACAATTTGATGCGGGGCTAATGTACCTGAGCGCATGCCACGCTCATGACCGCCACCGTGCATTTGCGCCTCAATACGAATCCGCGGTTTACGACGTACATACAAAGCGCCAATGCCTTTGGGGCCATAGGTTTTATGCGCTGAAAAGCTCATTAAATCCACGGGTAATTTTTCTAAATCAATATCCACTTTACCAGTGGCTTGTGCTGCATCCACGTGGAAAATCACGCCATGTTCACGGCAAAGATGACCAATCGCCTCTATGTCTTGAATAACCCCAATTTCATTATTGACAAACATGACCGATGCCAATACGGTATCAGGACGAATCGCCGCTTTGAATTTTTCAATATCAACTAAACCATTAGCCTCTGGCTCTAAAAAAGTAGCAGAAAAGCCGAGGCGTTCTAAATCACGCACAGGGTCAATGACCGCTTTATGCTCAGTTGCAACGGTAATAATATGTTTACCTTTTTCGCTATAGAAATTAGCCGCGCCTTTAATCGCTAGATTATTAGACTCAGTAGCGCCCGATGTCCAAACAATTTCTCTTGGATCTGCGTTCACTAATTTAGCCACTTCTTCTCGCGCGTTTTCTACTGCTTTTTCTGCAGTCCAGCCGTATGGATGACTGCGCGAAGCAGGGTTGCCATACTGTTCGGTTAAATACGGAATCATTTTTTCAGCAACACGCGGATCCACTGGCGTTGTGGCTGAATAATCTAAGTAAATTGGCATTCTTTCCATTTGCGTTTTGACTTCCTTTTAATAAATCTATCTTAAAAAATAATGCACTTAAGCGGCAACAGCCGTCATCTGTCTTAACTTTTGCAAAGCTTGTTTTAATGCATGTAAAAAGGCATGCACTTGTTCTAATGTATTGTCGCGGTTAAAGCTCACCCGAATGGCAGCACCAGCCAAATCAGCTTCGACCCCCATCGCCAACAACACATGACTAGGCTCACCGCTCGCGCTAGAGCAAGCAGAACCGCTGGCGACTGCAAACCCCAGCTGGTCCAAAGCCGTGACCAAGGTTTCACCATTGATATTTTCAAAGGCAAAAAAACTGGTATTGGGTAAACGGACAGTTTGCTGCGCAAAAATCACCGCATTTAACTGGCTTAAGCCAACTTCTAAGGCCGTACGCAAAGCAGCCGTATGCTGTGCAAAGTCAGCCAGTTCTTGCGTGGCTAACTCACAAGCCGCACCAAACCCAACAATCGCGGCAATATTTTCTGTCCCGCTACGCAAGCCTTTTTCTTGGCCACCACCATGTAACAAAGGTTGAATATCAATGCGTTTATTCAGCACCAGCGCACCTGCGCCAAGCGGCCCGCCAATTTTGTGACTTGAAATCGTCATGGCATGCACGCCCAATGCATTAAAATCAATCGCGATTTTACCCAAAGCTTGAACCGCATCCGTATGCACATAAGCTTGTTTACCCACTAAAGCAGTAACCGCTTTAATCTCTTGTATGCTACCGGTCTCATTATTGGCTAACATCACCGAAACGAGATGAGTCGGTGTGGCTAGCTTGGTCTGCAAATCTTGTAAATCCAGTTCACATTTAGCGTTGACCGCGACCTGATTGGCCTGCCATCCGCGACGTGCCATCGCCATAGCTGGCTTAGTCACACAAGGATGCTCAATGCGGCTGGTTAATATTTGCGCTGGCGCTAAGTTGCTCGCAATGCCAGTGATGGCAAAATTATTCGCCTCTGTACCGCTAGCGGTAAAGATGATTTGACTCGCTTGTGCGCCCACCGCTGCAGCGACTTGGCGACGCGCTTGTTCAATCGCCTCATGCGCCCTGCGCCCAAAACAATGCTGGCTTGCTGGGTTACCATGTTGACTGGTCAACAGCGGCATCATGGCATCAAGCACCTTTGGCTTGAGTGCAGTGGTGCTGTTGTGGTCAAAATACACCTTAGCCACTAACAGCCGCCTCATTACGGTCACAGGATTTGCGTGAAGCAAACATCACAGTGCTATTGTCCAGATGATTTTGGTCTTTTGCTTGTTGCGAATTGACCATATCAGCCAAGCTAACATCGGACAGATAATCCAAAATTTTAGCATTTAATGACGCCCACAAATCATGCGTCATGCAACGGCCGAGCGCACCATGACAATTCTCTTTACCTCCGCACTGGGTGGCATCAATATCTTCATCCACCGCAGAAATAATGGCAGAAACCGAAATTTCAGCACGCGATTTTGCTAAATTGTAACCACCGCCTGGTCCGCGCACACTCGTCACCAAGCCTTGACGACGTAAGCGACTGAATAACTGCTCTAAATAAGACAGAGAAATATCTTGACGCTCGCTAATGCCTGCGAGGGTGACTGGTTTTGATGCACCAGTCAGGTCAAGCTCGTTGAGAGCAAGGTCTAGCATGGCGGTGACAGCAAATCTGCCCTTGGTCGTCAGTCTCATGATAATACGCTCATGGTTGTTTGAAATCCCTTAAATAATGGTGGCTATTTTATAATAACCTACTATTTTAGTCAATTATTGCACACTTAAGTTCCAACGATTTTACTTTTATTCATCTGTTTGTTTTTTGGCTCTGGGAGTCGCTTTCGGCTTCACCTTTGGACGAGCTTGCGGCGCTTGTTCAGGCTGCTCAACTGAAAATGCGCTAGCGACTTTGTTTTCGGACTGTGTGTCATTCATGCTATTGAGTTGTTGTTTTAATGCTTCAATTTCAGCCAGCAACGGTTGCAAGGCTTTATGAATTGGGTCATTCTCATCATCACTCACGGCATAAGCACTAAACCTGACTTTTTCAGCGGCTTGTTTTGCTTGCTCTTCTTCTAAGATGCGCGCAGGAATGCCGACTGCTGTTGCGTTTTCTGGGACATCTTTAACCACCACCGCATTCGAGCCAATTTTAGCATTTTTGCCGATGGTAATCGGACCTAATACCTTAGCGCCAGCGCCGATGACCACCCCACTTTTTAAAGTCGGGTGTCGTTTACCTTTATTCCAAGAGGTGCCACCCAAGGTCACGCCATGGTAAAGCGTGCAATCGTCACCAATCACCGCGGTTTCCCCAATCACGATCCCCATACCATGGTCAATAAATACACGCTGACCGATGGTAGCGCCAGGATGGATTTCAATACCAGTTAAGAAACGACCTAGATTCGAAAAGAAACGGCCAAACCAATATAACTTCAGCCGCCACAAGCAATGGCTGAAGCGATGCAAAATTAAGGCATGCACGCCTGGATAAGTCGTCAGCACTTCAAAATGGGTGCGCGCCGCTGGGTCACGGTCAAAAACAATAGAAATATCTTGTTTGAGATGATTGAACATAATCAACACTATCACAGAATATAAAAGCATTATTATGCCATAAAATTTAATTCTTGACTAAAACGCTGGGTTAAATAAATCTGTATTTAACTTGCTTACATACGCAGTCCAATCTGTCGCTACTGGCATGCCAGCATCAAGCACAAGTTGAATTGGCTTATTGAGATTTAATACTTTTCATGCTTTTTGGGTTTTTGCGTTAAGGTCAGTATGCCGCGCAATAAATTGACTTCTTCTTTTTCTAAGTGGGCGCGCGCATACAAACGCCGCAAACGTTCAAACAATTTCTTGGGCGCTCTGGGGTTAAGGTAGCCAATCAAAATCAGCACTTCCTTAAAATGCGCATAAAATCGTTCTAATTCATCCTGTGTGGCCAATGCGACTGGCTTTTCCTCATAATGCAAGCTGCCATCCGTCACCGCCATGCGCAGTTCATAACACATAATCTGTACCGCCTGTGCCAAGTTCAAAGAAGTGTATTCGGGGTTGGCAGGAATCGTCGCTAATAAATGACATTTGCTTGCTTCGATAGTACTCAAGCCATTGGTTTCGTTACCAAAAACAAGCGCCACTTGTTGCGCGGTCGCCATCTGGCTCGACCTGCTGGCAGCCTCCCGTACTGTCATCACTTCTTGCGAAAGCGACCTTTCTTTACCGCTAACCGCAATCACCAAATGACAATCAGCAATGGCCTCATCTAAGCTAGCAGTGACAACCGCGGTATCGAGTAAGTCAGCGGCATTCACCGCCAGCGCTCGCGCTTCGCTATCAGGAAAATGCTTTGGATTAACCAAATAAAGGCGGTTCAGCCCCATGGTTTTCATGGCGCGCGCAGTTGAGCCAATATTCCCAGGGTGGCTGGTTTGGCAAAGAACAATACGAATATGGTTAAAAATGTCGGATGGATTCAATGGCTTAGGCTTTGCTATAAAAACGGAGCTAACTGACTGGGAATTATCGTTGCTTTCAATATTAATAATACAGCATCAATGCTAAAATGCTATTTTAACAGTTATTATTGAAAACCGATTATGCACCCGATGTTAACCAACGCTGTGAAAGCAGCGCGCCAAGCTGGCGATATTATTAATTTTGCTTCACGAGATTTAGGCCAGCTTAAAATTCAAACCAAATCATTCAATGACTTTGTAAGCGAAGTTGACCAAGCAGCAGAAAAAGCCATTATTGACACCTTAAAAGCGGCATACCCAGACCATGGCTTTTTAGGGGAAGAGGGTGGCGATGTCAACAAAGACGCGGAGAACATCTGGATTATTGACCCGTTGGACGGCACGACTAACTTTTTGCATAGTTTTCCGCAATATTGTGTTTCGATTGCTTTGCAACAAAATGGCGTCTTAACGCAAGCCGTCATTTATGACCCAGTGCGTAACGACTTATTTACTGCAACCAAAGGCCGTGGTGCTTTTTTAAACGACAAACGAATTCGCGTCGGCAGTCGCATCAAACTACAAGAAGCGCTCGTTTCAACAGGCTTTCCATTCCGTGAGTTTTCGTATTTAGACACTTATATGAACATGCTAAAAGACATGATTAAAAGCACCACAGGCATCCGCCGTCCAGGCTCTGCTGCTTTAGATTTAGCTTATGTTGCGGCTGGCTTTTCTGATGGATTCTTTGAGCTTAATCTCTCGGCATGGGATATTGCCGCTGGTGGTTTATTAGTGCAAGAAGCTGGCGGCATTGTCGGGGACTTTGAAGGCAATGAAAGTTGGATGCAAACGGGTAACATTGTTGCGGCCAATCCAAAAGTCTTTGCCCAGATGTTGCAAGTGCTGGCGCCACATTTAACACCAACAATAAAAACCCCAAAATAAACCAAACCCAAAATAAACCAAACTCGTACTTTAAAAGGGGATTCTCGGACAAAACAACCGTGTTTTTCCCCCGACGGCAAGTCTAGCAACAGCCCTTGATAACCTTAAGCGAAACCAAAAAGCCAAAACAAAAGCCCTACTAGCAATAGCAGGGCTTGTTTTTGGCTAATCCAGCACAGCGCCGCGCTAATTAGCAAGACACGACCTACGCTTGGTCGTGTCTTGTGCAGCATCTGCGATGCACCGTCTACTACTTATTGATTATGCTTGCCGCCTAAATGATGCTCAGTTCTAAGCTGTTTGGTTTGTGCTGTCATCATTAACTGCTCAAGCTTGGCCAAACGTTGTAGCACATTGGTCAGCAGCATATCGGATTGGTTTAGTTTAGCTTGCATGCGCTCAGCTTTGTCCTGCATGCGTTCAGCCTTAATTTTAGCTTGTTCACGTTC
>JAFMCM010000066.1 GCA_017857755.1 Methylophilaceae bacterium
TGGCGGCAGCCAAGCTGAATATCAAGGTAGCCAAGGCCAACTTTTACCCTTCGTTTGCAATGAAAGCGGGGCTAGGATTTCAGGCATTTAATCCTAAATACTTGCTCAACCTGCCTGAATCACTCGCCTTTTCATTGGGTGCTGATATGGTTGCGCCGTTGGTCAATAAACGAGCCATTACAGCACATTATAAAAATGCGAATGAAATGCAAATTCAAGCTGCTTATGAATATGAGCAAACCGTTATTAATGCTTATGCTGAAGTGGCGAATCAGCTTTCAAATATTGATAATCTGAATAAGCGTTACGCATTAAAAACACAGCAAGTAGTGGCATTAACCGAATCTATAAAAGTTTCTAATGCTTTGTTCAAAGCCGCACGTGCTGATTATTCTGAAGTGCTA
Organism: Methylophilaceae bacterium; assembly: GCA_017857755.1. Taxonomy (GTDB): domain Bacteria; phylum Pseudomonadota; class Gammaproteobacteria; order Burkholderiales; family Methylophilaceae. The sequence goes on from JAFMCM010000066.1 coordinate 405, forward strand.
CTGACCCAGCGTGATGCGTTAGAAGCAAAAACCGAGCTCATCGAAACCAAGCAAAAACAAATGGCTGCCGTAATTGCCTTGTACAAATCACTTGGCGGTGGTTGGCGTTAGATTGACATGGCTTCAACGGAGCCCACTTTGCAATTGCATGGTGGGCTTTTACTTAGTCCAGTCTCAGGTAGCTGACGCAAACTAAACCGTCGTTATGGAAGGCTTAGTTTTCATTGCTACCGCTCCAGCCACCTTGCTAGCAGTCGCTATTAGGGTGCTGTTTACCTGCGCAATTATGCCGTTAATTCACAAACTATTACCAACCATAGCCTAAGCTAAATAAGAGTGTTTTATCTGTTTTCACACGGCCTGCCGCTGGTTGACCCGCATAATCGACGTTGAGTTGGGTAGAAGCATTAAGTCCTTCTGCAATCGGCACACGTAACCCCGTTTGCGAAAACACTAAAAGGTTATCAGTCTCTTTTACACTCATTAATACTTCATGCTGGTGAAAAAATTTTACCCCCTGAAAGACTAACTCATCGTAGCGCAAACTCCAGCGTGCACTGCTATAACTGGTATCTTGGGCGAGATCAAAATCAGTGTAAATATAGTTAATGCCTGCCTCAACAGATAAATGACGATCTGGCTGCTCAAAAATCTGATAGCCCGAACCAAAACCAAGAATCGTCCGTAAGCGAATATCTCTAAATTCATCATTTTCTAAAGCGCTGTTGGCATAGACAAACCATTTCTTCGATACGAAACGGTCGTATTGCAATTTACCTTTACTATTAAATTCTGTTTCAACGTTTTTGTTTTTAGCTCGGTTAGCATAGCCCGTTAAGGTAATGCGACTTTTCTGCGAGCGTGCAATGGTTTCACCATCAATCCTCAATACACTGGTATCTGTATTCCCCTGCGTAACTGCGCCGCCTATATTCAGATGACCTTTCCAATCAAATCCCTCTCCTGTCAGCTGCGCACTTGGATTAATATAGACCACATCGTTCATATTCAGCGTGGTGGTCGTTTTAAGACCACTACCAAGTAGCTTAACACGGCCCAAAGATTGGCTTTCCATTCTGGCCTTAACGCTTGCATCATCCGCTAAAACAATACTCACTGCTTGGTCCGTTTTTAGAGATGCAATTTCTGTCCAGACAATGGCTATTTCGCCAGCATATTCTGTTTTAAAGAGTAGTTTTTCTGACTCTTTTTTGACCACAGTGCCCGTGATCCAATCGCCATTTTTTAATTTAACGGTGTCTGCAAACGCTACATGCGTAAAAAGCAAGAACAATGGTATGAGTAAGTTGCTTAACTTCATAAGTCCCTTAAAGTCATCGTGATGGGCCACAACCAGTCAAGCTGGAAGGCGCAAGCATAGGAAAATTCAGATCTAAAGTAGATTGCTCTTAACGAAACATGAGCAAGATTGAAACATGCATAGAGTATCAGCATTTTTAACCTTCATAAAGTTAAAAAAGATGAATGCAGAACAATCGGACAGCGATGGCTAACTGCCAAATTGAATAAGCACTTTGATTGTGATCAAAACCATGTAAACTATTCAGATACCATTATTGAAACAATCTGCGGTAAAAATCATGCGTTATCTCTGTCTACTTCTTAGTCTGTTTTCCACTTCTGCACTGGCTGTGGATTGGGCATGGCAACTTGAAAGCGCCACCGTCTTTGAAAGTGTTGTCACCATTAAAAAAGCCAATGGTTACTTAACACGCTACCCATTCCAGTGTGACTTAACGGATGCTTTGAATGAAAACGCTCAACAATCATCGACCATTCAAATCGTTGTACCAAACTCACACCCAAAAGGTCTGTTAATCCTGAGCTGTCATCAAGGTGAGCATGCGCAAATACTGTCGATTATTGATCCTTTCAAAAATAAAGTCGTCTACAAAAGGAATGGTCGTTACTTTGTGGATTGGCGACTGGAGGATGGCAAACTGGTGATTGAATATGATCGGCCTTGCGAAAATACTCAAGATAACGCTTGTTTAGATGACAATAGTGATTTGATGACGACCGCTGACACTTGGCCGTGATGTCATTTCACCAACCGTAGCAACTGATAGCCGAGCACAAAACCTTATGGCAAAAAACACGCGTCCACACACACTACAGCAAACGCTCTTTAATAAACGCATGTTGGCTTGTGTCGTTTTAGGTTTTAGTTCTGGCTTACCGCTGTATTTACTCTTTCAGCTGTTGCCTGCTTGGCTGCGTAACGAAGGCATAGACCTTAAAACCATTGCTGTTTTTGCCCTGATTCAATTACCCTATACTTGGAAATTTATATGGGCGCCACTGATGGACCGTTACAATCTGATCGCACCCTTAGGCCGCCGCCGCAGTTGGATGCTGATTACCCAAATTGCCTTATTGATCACCATCTGTAGCTATGGTTTTGTTAATCCACAGCTCAACATGACCAGCATTGCAGTGATTTCAACATTAGTGGCGCTGTTTTCTGCCAGCCAAGATATTGTTATTGATGCGTTTAGACGTGAGATTTTAAGCGATGAGGAGCTCGGC
>JAFMCM010000007.1 GCA_017857755.1 Methylophilaceae bacterium
ACCGTCCAAAAAATGTAAAGCTAGCAATTTATAACACTACGATTAATCACAAATAACAAAGAAAAAACAACATGAAAAAACCAATGACAACCTTAACATTATTGCTAATGCTAGACATTGATACCTACTAAATAAGCGACGATCAACAAGCACATCATGTATGGTTACCACTCATATAGCCCGACAACGCTTTTGCAAGGCCTGATTATTTGCTTCTTGAGCGAAGGTGTGCTGCGACGCAGCATGCAGACCTAGACAAACTGCAGTTCGGCTAATCTTGCGTATAGGCCGTCTTGTTGGCGCAATGCGTTTGCGTCGCCGATTTCGACTATTTGTCCGTTTTCCATGACCACTATTTTATCGGCTTTTTGTACGGTGGCTAACCGGTGGGCAATCATCAGTGTTGTTCTGCCTTGCATGGCGGCATTGAGGCCTTGTTGTACCAGAATTTCGGACTCGGCATCGAGCGAACTGGTGGCTTCATCTAATAATAAAATCGGCGCATCTTTTAGCATGGCGCGCGCTATCGCGATGCGTTGTCGTTGCCCGCCCGATAATCGGGTGCCTCGCTCACCAAGGAATGTGTGATAGCCATCGGGTAATTGCGGTACAAATTGCGCGACTTGCGCAGCAGTTGCTGCTGCTATCACGGCGGCATCGCTGGCATCGGGTTGGCCGTAGCGAATGTTTTCTAGCACGTTGGCAGAGAAAATCACCGGGTCTTGCGGCACAATGGCTATTAGTCGGCGTAAATCATGCAAGCTGATGGCTTTAGTCTCTTGGTTGTTAATGCGAATAGTGCCCGATTGCGCATCGTAGAACCTTAACAATAGCTGGAATATGGTGGTTTTGCCAGCCCCTGAGGCGCCAACTAAGGCCACGGTTTCACCTGCTGCTATGTGCAGACTGACGCGGTTTAATGCGGGTACATTGGGGCGCGATGGGTAATGAAATGTCACTTCATGGAGTTGAATGTCGGCCTTGGCGGTGCTGATTAGGGTGGCTGGTGTTGGCGTGTCGGGGATGGCGGTTTGGGTGTGTAGTAGTTCGAGCAAACGTTCAGTAGCGCCAGCGGCGCGCATGATGTCGCCCCACACTTGCGCCATGGTACTGACGCTACCAGCGACCATGGCCGCGTATAAGACGAAGGATGCTAGCTCGCCACCCGTCATCAGGCCGTGATTGACTTGACGCGCGCCCAGCCATAATACAAAAATAATCGTGCCCATGACGGCGGTAATCGTCACTGCGGTGAGTAGCGCTCTAACTTTCACCCGTCGAATTGCGGTTAAAAAGCTGAGTTGAGCGCTGTCGGCAAAGCGATTCGTTTCGCGGGTTTCTTGGGTGTATGATTGCACGGTAGGCATGGCGTTTAGTATCTCGCCTGCCATGGCTGCGCTGTCGGCGATTCGGTCTTGTGATTCACGCGAGCGTTTTTTTACCGAGCGTCCAATCAGGGTAATAGGAAAAATCAAACAAAACATTAAGCCAATGTTGATTGAGAATAGATAAAAGCTGGTGACGGCGAGCATCACCATACCGCCCGTAAACTGAAATAGACTGCGTAGCCCCATGGAGGCAGAACTACCGACCACTGTTTGAATGAGTGTTGTATCACCTGTTAATCGTGATAGTACTTCACCTGTTTGTAGGGTTTCAAAAAACTGTGGTGATTGTTTTAATACGCTGGCGTAAACGCCGCTACGCAAATCCACTGTCACCCGCTCTCCTATCCAAGAAACCATATAGTAACGTGCGGCAACCATCAGCGCCCAAAAGGCCGCTAAGCCAAATAGTATGCTGAATTTAGTATCCAGATTGACGGTAGGGGCTGCATTTTTGGTTTGCCCAAAACCTACGTCAATTAAATCTCTAAAAGCTAATGGGACTAGCAATAAGGCGGCTGAGGCAATACTTAATAGTACAAAGGCAATGCCCATCTGTATGCGATAAGGCTTTAAGAAAGGCCATAAATCTTTGAGCGAAACAACGCGTTTTGAGGTTGGTCGGTCTTTGGGGTTGTGAGTTGCTTGCGCCATGTATGTGGGTTTCTGTTGTGTTTAAAGAATGATTGGATTATGACAGTGACCTTTAGGTAAGGTGCAAAAATAAATACATGCCGCTGTTGATTACGCTGGTGTGGGTTGGGTTGCACCTTAGGCCAATTCGATTTATGCTAGCCGTATGGTGTCTTTGATTGGGCGTCAAAAGCGCCGACCATTTGCATGCAGTGCTTGAGTTGCGATTATTTCCACATTCACTTTTAAGATTTTACGTTTATGTCTATTGATCCATCAGGTCAGTTACACCCTTCATGGCAGGCCGTCATTGGGCAATCATTCCATCAGCCTTATATGCAGGCTTTGCGCGATTTTCTAAAACAAGAAAAAGCTGCAGGTAAAATCATTTATCCGCCCAGCGCTTTGATATTTAATGCGTTTAATCAGACGCCTTTTGAGCAAGTGCGGGTGGTGGTGATTGGGCAAGACCCTTATCATGGGGAGGGTCAAGCGCATGGTTTGAGTTTTTCTGTCCCTGCTGGGGTGAAGCCGCCACCTTCTTTGGTGAATATCAAAAAAGAGATTGCTGCTGACCTTGGGATTCAGATGAGTGGCAGTGGTGATTTGTCCGCATGGGCAAAACAAGGTGTGTTGCTATTGAATGCAACCTTGACGGTAGAAAAAGGCCTAGCTGGCTCGCATCAGAAACGCGGTTGGGAACAGTTTACCGATACGGCAATTGCGGCTTTGAATGCACGCCGTGAGCATCTGGTGTTTATTTTGTGGGGCAGTTATGCTCAGCAAAAAGGGATTAACATTGATTCCCATCGGCATCTGGTGTTGTCATCTGTGCATCCATCGCCGCTGTCTGCCCATCGTGGATTTTTTGGCAATCATCTGTTTTCTCAGACCAATGCTTATTTAGTCAAACACCATCAAGCAGCCATTGATTGGCAGCTCTAAGCGTGGTGGCGACGCGAATCTGACCGTCAAAAAAAAAGCCCCAATCAAACTGTAGATTGGGGCAAATGCCTTTTTGAAAGGCTTCCGCTAAGGGGAGGAAAAAGCGGAAAGGTAACCAAACATTCATCTTGTTACCATACTGATAATGACCGCATGGCTTGCATGAAGTTCATGCTTAGTGTTAATTTTTGTCTCGATTTGTTTCAAGCGTCGCTGCTTGGGCCGCATTAAACTTGATGATTAGCTGCGACATCCATATTGGACATACTATAATAACGCTATGAATACTCAACATACAGATAGCGTTTCTTTACTTGCGGGTTTAAATAATAAGCAGCTTGAGGCGGTGACTTTACCCCATCAGTCTTCTTTGATTTTAGCTGGTGCAGGGAGCGGCAAAACGCGCGTACTCACCACGCGCATTGCTTGGCTGATTCAAACTGGGCAGATTTCGCCGATGGGCTTAATGGCCGTGACTTTTACCAATAAGGCGGCCAAAGAAATGTTGACACGGTTAACCGCTATGATGCCGATTAATACCCGCGGTATGTGGGTAGGTACTTTTCATGGTTTATGCAATCGCTTATTGCGCGCGCACCATCGTGAAGCGGGTTTACCCAATACTTTTCAGATTTTAGATAGCGCTGACCAGTTGTCCAGTATTAAACGCTTAATGAAATTGATGAATATTGATGATGAAAAATATGCGCCCAAGCAAGTGCAGGGTTATATCAATAGCTGTAAAGAGGCGGGTTTACGCGCCGATCAGGTCGATGCTGTTGATGCACATTCGCAACGGCTGAGAGAAATTTACCAAGCCTACGATGAGCAGTGCCAGCGTGAGGGGGTGGCCGATTTTGCCGAGCTTTTGTTGCGTTGTTATGAGTTGCTCGCGCGTGATGCGCATATCCGCGAACATTATCAAACCCGTTTTAAATATATTTTGGTTGATGAGTTTCAAGACACCAATCGTTTGCAATATTTATGGTTAAAACTATTAGCAGGTAAACAGAATTGTCTGTTTGCCGTGGGTGATGATGATCAGTCGATTTATGGTTTTCGCGGTGCGCGTATCGGTAACATGCGTGACTTTGAAACCGATTTTAATGTCCAAAATATTGTGAAATTAGAAGAAAACTATCGTTCTCATAGCAATATCTTAGATGCCGCTAATGCGATTATTTCGCATAATAAAAATCGTTTAGGTAAAAACTTGTGGACCTCAGCCGGCAAAGGCGAGCCTGTGCGTATTTACGAAGCGTACAATGACAACGATGAAGCCAGCTTTATTGTTGATGAAATCAAGATGTTACAGGCTGAAGGCACTAGCTTAAGTGAAATCGCGTTGCTTTATCGTAGTAATGCGCAGTCGCGTATTTTGGAGCATGCGCTTTTCTCGGCCAACCTTCCTTACCGTGTGTATGGTGGTTTACGCTTTTTTGAACGGGCCGAAATCAAACATGCTTTGGCTTATATGCGCTTGATGTCCAATGCCAATGATGACACGGCCTTATTAAGAGTCATTAATTTTCCAGCACGCGGTATTGGTGCGCGTAGTTTGGAGCAATTGCAAGTCGTGGCGCGACAGCAAAATAGTAGTTTGTGGGCGGCCGCAGGTAAGGCGACAGGTAAAATCAGCGATTTTGTTCGCTTGATTCGTGAAATGACAGACCAAGCTTATGGCGTTTCTTTGGCCGAGGTGGCGGAATTAGTGACCACTTTTTCTGGCTTGAAAGCTTATTATCAGAACGTTAAGGACGGCGAAGACCGTATCGCTAACTTGGAAGAGTTAGTCACTGCTGCCGTTTCGTTTACTAATCGCGATTTTGGTAATCATCATAATGTTGATGGTGAATCAGACCAAGATTTATTGACGCAATTTTTAACTCACGCTAGCTTAGAAGCGGGGGAACATCAAGCAGAGGTGGGGCATGATGCCTTACAGTTGATGACGGTGCATGCCGCCAAAGGTTTAGAGTTTAAATCTGTCTTTATTAGTGGGTTAGAAGAGGGTTTGTGTCCGCATGAACAAAGCATGTACGAAACTAGCGGCTTGGAGGAGGAGCGTCGTTTGATGTATGTGGCGGTCACCCGTGCAAGGCAGCGCTTATATTTAAGCTATGCACAAAGTCGTATGTTACATGGCAAGGTGCGCTATGGTATTGCGTCCCGCTTTTTGGATGAGATTCCTGAAGAGCTGATTAAACGGCTTAATAGCAAACCAATGGCGCGGGCTGGTCAGTCATATAATGAAATGCCGCATGTGATGACCGGCCATAAGAGCCAAGCACAAAAGAATGCGATTCCTTGGAAGGTGGGGCAGAGCGTTGCCCATGCCAAGTTTGGTAGTGGGGTCGTGGTGAGCTATGAAGGTTCACCCGATGACATGCGGGTGCAGGTGAATTTTAGCCAGCAAGGCCTTAAGTGGTTAGCGCTGGAGTTTGCTAAGCTGACGCCGATTTAAGCGATGGGCGCACCGCGGAAAATATCGCGATAACTGACATACTGAAAAGCCAGCGTTAGCGCGATGCTGATTAGTAAACACGCCAATATCAGCATGCTGAGTATCGTTTGGGCAAACCCTAAGTGAATCAAGGCCAACATTCCTGCAACTAGACTGGTGGTCAAAGTTAGTGCCACGATGCCTGCACTTAACAAAAGCCACGCGGCAATCATGGCCGCCCAATACTGCAATACGCCTGCAATGCTGGATTTCAATGCTTTTTTTACCGAATAGTCATTAAAAGCAATCAACATTGGCGAAAACCACAGCGCCATCATCAAAGGGATAAACAGAACGATGACTTTCAGCATGATGGGCATCATGGTTTGCCATACCAATCGCATCTGTTCATCTTTGACTTGCGCTTGCTTTTCGAGGAGGTCGGCTAGCATTTGCACATCCGTGTTGAGTAGCACACTGACGATTGTGAAATAAACCAAATTGATCAAACCCAGTAGACATAACTTGCGTAGCTTGGGTTGGATCAGCGCCATGATGGCGGCTGGCTTTTCTTGCTTTTGATATTCTGCGTTGCGATATAAGCGCACCGCCACTGCAATAAATATCGGCCAAACAATAATCGCCACAAATCCAAGGAGTTGCAAACCAGGTAATGATGGGAGCAAGACAAAAATACCCAGATAAGCTAGCGCCAATAACATCCATTGCTTGGGCGATTGCTGGCATAGGGCAATGCTTTCGCTAATCCAGCTAAAACCTGTTTTGATGCTGGCGGTTAAAAGGGCCATAGGGCTACAATCCCATTTGAGTTCTGGCTCTCATGAGCAAGATGTTTTTAAAGTAATTGGGGTCTTTGGCGTGCGTGAGTTCGCCTTCAAGCGGAAAGTGCCAATCATATAATCGTGATAACCAAAACCGTAAAGCGGCAATACACAACAGGCCTTGCCACATTTGTTGTTCGTCTTCATTAAAGGGGCGCACTGCTGTATAGGCTTGCATAAACGCATTTAGGCGCGGTTCATCAAAGGCGCCTGTCGCGGTTAAACACCATTCGTTGACGGCAATCGCTACATCATAGGCAAGCACATCATTGCATGCATAGTAAAAGTCAATAAAACCGCCTAATTGCTCACCTTCAAATAACACATTGTCTCTGAATAAATCGCCATGAATCACGCCTGTGGGCAATGCGCTTAAATCGAGCTGGTCTTGGAAGGCTAACACTTGCTTTAGTAAGGACTGGTCAGCGGTAGTCAATCGGTCCATGACCTGTGCGGCTGTTTCGGTGCGCCACTGCGCGTCACGTTGATTTTTTGAAACGAGCTTAAATGTCTCGCCTGCGAGATGCATTTGTGCCAGTACACGCCCTACTTGCGCACATTGCGCCGCATTAGGTGTTTGAATGTCGGTGCCTTGCAAGCAGCTAACTAATAAGGCTGGCTTATCTTTGATTTGACGCAAAGCCAGACCTTGTTTGTCCATGATGGGTGCGGGACATGGCACATGGTGAGCAGCTAAATGCGTCATTAATGCCACAAAGTAAGGTAACTCGGCCATGGTGTTGGCTTCAAAAATGGTCAGCACATAGCGTGATGCTTGCGTGATGACAAAGTAATTGGTGTTGGTAATGCCCGCCGCAATCCCTTTGAGCCCAACGATTTCTCCTATTGAAAAATCTTGCAAGCATTCTTGCACTTCTTGAAGTGTTAACGTGGTAAAAACCGACATAAAAGCAACTTAAATAAGGTAGGCTGACCTTGAGAGACAGCCTTTATAATCGTTAAAAATTAGAATCTAAATAAAGTCCATTTAGGGACAGCTAGTGGTGGATTGGGGCCAATGTTCACCCAATCACTTTGTTGGTCATCTTTGTATAAATAATAGGGTACACCATGCTCAGGCGTGATTTTCATCATGTAAAGCTCGCCATGCATACGATACTCTTCGATGGTTTTTTTATCTTTTTGACGTATGGTAATTTCAGGCTCATCGTCTAAGGGCTCACCAGGAATGACTTTTGGTGGCGGTTCTACTTGCTCTAACATTTGTGCATCTGATGGGGCTGCGGCAATCAATTTTTGTAGTGGCAAGCACATCGTTGCCGCACCCAATAGACTTATTAATAATTTTTTATCCATTACACACCACCTATCAACAATTCAGTTAAGACTTATTCTAACAAAAAGCGCTTAGACTAGCTTTGATTCATCAAAAATAAAGCTGATTAATTTTTTCTTCTAAGGTCAATTCAAAGCCTTTAGATTCGTAGTATTTGAAGATGGCGGCAACGATGGCTTCTGGCTCATCAATCACTTGCATTAAGTCTAGGTCGTCGGTTGTCGCCATGCCTTCGGCAATCAGGGTGTTTTGCAGCCAATCTAACAAGCCACCCCAGAACTGCGAGCCGACTAGAATAATCGGTATTTTGCGCGTTTTGCCAGTTTGCACTAATGTGATGGCTTCCATGAGCTCATCCATGGTGCCAAACCCACCAGGCATGACAATGTATGCAGATGCGTATTTGACAAACATGACTTTACGCAAAAAGAAGGTTTTAAAGGTAAGCCCAATGTCTTGATAGCCGTTACCAGCTTGCTCAAAGGGTAACTCAATGTTTAAGCCTACACTGGGGCCTACACCCGAAAAAGCCCCTTTGTTTGCTGCTTCCATAATGCCAGGCCCGCCGCCAGAAATAACGGTAAATCCTGAGTCTGATAGCAAGCGTGCGATTTTTTCGGTGAGTTGATAGTAAGGATGGTCGGGCTTGGTGCGGGCACTGCCGAAAATAGAAATGGCAGGCGTCACTTTTTTTAGTTTTTCCGTTGCACCAACATACTCCGCCATAATTTCAAAAGCATGCCAAGATTCATTCATCTCTTCATCGCTGTGTAAGATTTCTGCTGTGGTCATCAGTGGTAATTTGTTTGTTGCCATTGTTATTCCTTCTGAGTTGATTAATGCGCTTATGATGGGTTGATTTTGGTTGGTTTTTTTCTTTGCTTCAATCATATTATATAAAGTCTGCCTAGTTATGGGAAAATACCGTACTAAGCCAATGTGAAAATTAGAGATTGTGTTATGAAAACCTTGTTACTCGTTGATGGTTCATCCTATCTATACCGCGCCTTCCACGCCATGCCCGACTTACGCAATGCCGCAAATGAGCCTACTGGTGCGATTCATGGGGTGCTCAATATGTTACGCCGTTTGCATAAAGATTATCCTGCTGATTACTGCGCTTGCGTGTTTGATGCTAAAGGTAAAACCTTCCGTGATGATATGTATCCCGACTACAAGGCCAATCGTGCCGCTATGCCAGATGATTTACGCCCGCAAATCGAACCTTTACATGAAGCGATTACTGCGCTTGGCTGGCCGCTGATTATGATTGAGGGTGTGGAGGCTGATGATGTGATTGGCGCGCTGGCTAAACAAGCCGAAAGCGAGGGCATCCGCACCATTATTTCTACTGGCGATAAAGATATTTCGCAGCTAGTGAATGAACACATTACCGTGGTGAATACCATGCGGGATGCCTTTAGAAGAACGGATGATGTGTTGGATGTCGCGGGCGTAGAAAGGAAGTTTGGCATTCCACCTCGGCTGATTATTGATTATTTAACGCTCATTGGCGACAAGGTGGATAATGTGCCAGGCGTCGAAAAAGTTGGCCCTAAGACGGCGGTTAAATGGTTGCAAGAATACGGCTCATTAGATGGCATTATGGCGCATGCGCAGGACATCAAGGGCAAGGTGGGCGAGCACTTGCGTGACGCTTTGGCGTGGCTACCCACTGCTAAAGCACTGATTACAATCCGCGTCGATATTGGTCGCCAAGCGAACTTAGCCGACCTTGCTCCCCGTGCCTTAGATAAACCCAAGCTATTGGCATTGTTTGACCGTTTTGAACTCAGAAGCTGGAAACGGGATGTAGAGAGCATGGATGAAAATGGGGTCGTACCAACAGGGCTAAGCAAAGCGCCTGTTTCTCAAGCCACGCATGAAGCCAAACAAATCGCGATTAGCAACACGCATGATTTATTTGCCGAGTCAGTCAATAACGACCGTGACTATGAAACCATCCTCACACAAAATCAGTTGAATGATTGGTTAGAAAAACTCACCCATGCCGAATTGATTTGTTTTGATACAGAGACCACCAGTTTAAACCCGATGCAGGCGCAAATCGTTGGTCTGTCGTTTAGTGTTGCCGCTGGCAAAGCCGCTTATCTGCCACTGACGCATGATTATTTTGATGCGCCTGTACAGTTGCCGTTTCAAGAAACCTTGGCAAAAATCAAACCGATTTTAGAGAATCCTAACATCAAAAAGGTGGGGCAAAACCTCAAATATGATAAACATATTTTGGCTAATCATGGTGTGGCGCTAAACGGCATTGCGCACGACACGCTGTTGCAATCTTATGTGTTAGAAAGTCATCGCACCCATAATATGGATGACCTGGCTATGCGACATTTAGGCCTCACAACCATTCATTTTGAGGCGGTTGCTGGTAAAGGTGCTAAACAAGTTCAGTTTAATGAAGTGACGGTTGAAACTGCTGCAGAATATGCCGCGGAAGATGCCGACATTACATTGCAATTGCATCAAACGCTGCAACCACATTTGGCCAAAAATGAGAAACTCAACTTTATTTATCGTCACATTGAAATGCCTTCAATGGAGATTTTATATACCATTGAGCGTAATGGCGTGTTGATTGATGCGGAGATGCTCAATCGACAAAGTCATGAAATTGGCCTGCGTTTAATGGCGCTGGAAAATAAAGCTTACGAGCTAGCCGACCAAAAATTTAATTTGGGCTCGCCCAAGCAGTTGCAAGAAATCTTGTTTGATCAGCTGGGAATTAAACCGATTAAAAAAACACCTTCTGGCAAACCGAGTACCGATGAAGATGTGCTGCAAACGCTAGCGCTTGATTACCCATTGCCAAAAGTGTTGCTGGAGTATCGTGGATTAGCGAAACTAAAATCCACTTATACCGATAAATTGCCCAAAATGATTAATCCCAATACTGGCCGCGTTCATACCAGCTATAACCAAGCGGTGGCAATTACAGGCAGGCTGGCAAGTTCAGACCCTAACTTACAAAATATTCCTGTCAGAACTGCTGAAGGTCGCCGTATCCGCGAGGCGTTTATTGCCCCAGCAGGTGCGCATATTGTTTCTGCTGATTACTCACAAATCGAATTGCGCATCATGGCGCATTTATCCAAAGATGCAGGGATGTTGTCGGCTTTTGCCAATCATGAAGATATCCACCGTGCCACCGCTGCTGAGGTGTTTGGCATCGATCAAGAAAAGGTCGAAAGCGAACAACGCCGTTTCGCCAAAGTCATCAACTTTGGGTTGATCTATGGCATGAGTGCGTTTGGCTTGGCGCAAAATCTCAATATCGAACGCAGCGCCGCCCAAAGCTATATTGACCGCTACTTTGCTCGTTACCCTGGTGTGCGCCAATATATGGACGATACCCGCGAGCTAGCCAAAGAAAAAGGCTATGTCGAAACTTACTTTGGCCGCCGCCTTTGGGTGCCTGAAATCAATAGCCCTAACGGTACGCGCCGTGCAGGCGCAGAACGCGCCGCCATTAATGCCCCGATGCAGGGCACCGCAGCTGACTTAATTAAACTCGCCATGATTGCGGTGCATAACTGGTTAGTGAGTGAGGGCTTACAAACAAAACTCATTATGCAGGTGCATGATGAATTGGTACTAGAAGTCCCGGACGACGAATTGGCATTGGTTAAGCTCACCTTGCCTACGTTAATGCAGAATGTGGCTAGATTAGATGTGCCACTATTGGCAGAGGTTGGGGTAAGCAATAATTGGGAAGGCGCGCATTAATTGATTGGGTTTACAACTGAAGCCTTACCATCACCATTAATGAACCCGTAAAGCTAACCGTTTGATTGAGTCAGGAAAAATAAATGTCGTATCAATGTATTTCAGTATCGGAAGCCGTGGAAATGATGCAGTCAGAAGCCGTCACTTTGTTGGATATTCGAGATGAACACGCTTTTCAAGCGGGGCATATCGCTGATGCGATCCATCTGACAAACGAAAATGTGGCTGAAGTTGTTGCTAGCTTAGCGCTAGACAAGCCAGCGATTATTTATTGCTACCATGGCAATAGTAGCAAAGGTGCGGCTGATTACTTTTACCATTTAGGTTTTAAAAAAGCCTTTAGCGTGGATGGCGGCTATGCCGCATGGCAATTGGCTGTTTGAGTCTTATCTAATCAACAAGCTGGGGTGGTAGCGTTAAAAGAGTCATTGATCATGATCGCGCAAAAATACCCACTCGTCCCCTTTTGATTGTTCCGCACTAAAATAGTAGCCTTCGCTGTTGAAGTTTTTAATTGCTTCTGGTTGGGTGATTTGATGGTCGATGATATAGCGGCTCATTAAACCACGTGCTTTTTTGGCGTAAAAGCTGATGATTTTATATTGTCCGTTTTTCGCATCTTTAAAGACTGGGGTGATGATGCGCGCATCTAATGCTTTTGCGTTTACTGCTTTGAAATATTCATTTGAGGCAAGATTAATCAAAATGCCATCGGCTAATGCTGGCTCGGCGGCTAGCGACTGCCTGAGTGTGTCGCCCCAAAACGCGTATAAATCATTGCCATTGGCATTGGCTAGTTTTGTGCCCATTTCTAAACGGTAGGGCTGCATATAGTCGAGCGGTTTTAGGACGCCGTATAGGCCTGACAATATGCGTAAATGACCTTGTGCAAAAGCAAAGCCTGCTTCATCTAAGGTAGCAGCATCTAGGCCAGTATAAACGTCGCCATTAAAGGCTAATATGGCTTGCTTTGCGTTATCTGCCGTAAATGGGGTAGACCATGTTTGGAAACGTCCTAGGTTTAATCCAGCTAAGTGGTCGCTGATGTGCATTAAGGCGGCAACATCTTGCACTGAACCCGTTTTTAGCTGTTCAATCAGGGTTGCTGATTGTGCTAAGTAGCGCGGTTGGCTAGCGATATGGGTCACGGCTGGGGTTTCAAAGTCTAAGTTTTTAGCAGGCGAAATAACAAGCAACATGATGTTTTACTTTCTTGGCGATAGGTGATTATTTTAACCCAATGTCGATGATGCGTTAAACCAATCGTATATTCAAACGTCCTAGCAAGCTGGTATGATGGCTTAACGTGAATAGAAAATAATCTTTATGCAAAATTTTGGTCTTTATATTATTGGTGATGAAATCCTGTCTGGAAAACGCAAAGATGCACACTTGAATAAGGTGGTTGAACTACTTTCTGCGCGGGGTTTGCAATTAAGCTGGGCTCACTTTTTAGGTGATGTGCCGACGCAAATCACCCAATCGTTCAAAGCTAGCATGGACAGAGGTGATATTGTGTTGAGCTTTGGCGGTATTGGCGCCACGCCCGATGATTATACGCGCCAATGCGCAGCGGATGCGGCAGGTGTGGCTATTGAGCGCCATTTGGATGCGGTCGCCAATATTGAAGCGCAATATGGTGAGAGCGCTTACCCCAAACGCGTATTAATGGCTGACTTTCCTAAAGGGGCCGATTTAATTCCTAATCCCGTGAACCGGGTCGCGGGTTTTAGTATGAATGCACATTACTTTGTGCCTGGCTTTCCAGAGATGGGGCACCCAATGGTTGAATGGGTGCTGGATACGTATTATTCGCATTTGTTTCATCAACAAGATTATCTGGAATCTTCTATCTTGGTCACGGAAGTGGGTGAAAGTGATTTGATTGATTTGATGAATGCCATGTTAGTGCAGTATCCAACACTTAAAATTTTCAGCTTACCCCGATCGAATCAACGTCGGACGACAGAGCTGGGGATGAAAGGCGAAACTGCCTTGGTGCAGGCAGCGATGCACATCCTGAAACAAGAAATTTCAGCTTTGGGCTATCCTTGGCAGGCTGTTTAAGCGGGTCAGGCATGTGCGGTTTCACGCATGAATAATACAGCAATCACACTGACTGTCGCCATGGCAGATACGTAATAGCCCACCCAAGGCAAGCCACCCGCAATGGCTAACCATTGTGAAATGCTAGGCGCAAACGATGCGCCTAAAATACCACCCAGTTGATAGGCCAAGCCAGCACCTGTATAACGAATAGTCACTGGAAACTGCTCAGGCAAATAGGCGCCCATGGGTGCAAAGGTGGCGCCCATTAAGCCTAAAGCTAATGATAAAAACAAAGTGATGCTGGCGATGGAGGCGCTAGCCATTAATAGATTCATGGCAAAGCCTAGCAACACAGCCATTAAGCCGCTGATTATGAGTACTGGTCTGCGACCATAGCAATCGGATAGGTAGGCTGATATTGGTGTCGCCAGCGCCATAAAGACGACTGCCACACATAAAATGAGTAATAAATCTTGTCGCGCAATACCTAATTGTTGTGTGCCATAACTCAGGCAAAAGACAGCCGCTGTGTAAAATAAGTTGTAACAAACAATCATGGCCATTGCCCCTAGCAAAACGGGCTTAAGGTGCGTCTGCAATAGCGTTTTAATCGGGATGGCATGGGTTACTTGATTGGCTAATGCTTTAGCAAAAGCAGGGGTTTCTGTCAGTTTGAAGCGCACATATAAACCAACAGCGACTAATAGCGCACTGAAGATAAAAGGCAGGCGCCAACCCCAGCTTTTGAACTGTGATTCGCTTAACAAGAGCGTGAGCGCTAAGAAACTCAAGGTTGCTAATAGGAATCCAACCGATGGACCGAGTTGGGGAAACATGCCAAACCATCCACGTTGGCCTGTTGGTGCATGTTCAGTGGCTAACAAAGCTGCGCCGCCCCATTCACCACCTAAACCAATGCCTTGTCCAAATCGTAAGATACACAGCAATAATGGTGCCCAAAAGCCTAATGTGGCATAACCTGGCAATAGACCGATGAGCAAAGTTGAAATACCCATCACCAGCAAAGAGGCTGCCAACGTGGTTTTACGCCCAACTTTATCGCCAAAATGACCAAACAAAATGGCGCCAAATGGTCTGGCAATAAAGGCAAGACCAAAAGTCAAAAAGGCGTTTAACGTTTGCACTGCAGGATTACTGACTGGAAAAAACACTTGGCCAATGACTAAGGCGGAGGCCATCGCATAAATATAAAAATCATAGAATTCGATGGCAGTGCCAATAAAACTTGCAAAGGCAATTTGATGGGTAGATACGGATTTCATGTCGCCATCATAAAAGCGGATCCACCATTTGAAAAGATTTATTTCTTGGCTAGTCTTTGGGCGCCTCAGGCTTACGTTGCTCCGTCATCTGTTTACCTTGCCAGCCGCCACCTAACGCTTTGAACAAATCAACCGATGCCTTTAACGTGTTTTGGCGATTCTGCACAAAACTTTGTGACGCGGCAATATGGCTACGTTGCGCCTCTAAAACATCCAAATAACTGGAATAGCCTGCTTTGTAACGATTTTGTGCAATCGTTAACATGCTGGCTGTGGTTGCTTTTTTATCGGCTGCAATCGTTTCAATAGATTTGTACTGACGCAAGTTAACCAAAGCATCGTTCACTTCTCTAAAAGCCGTCGCCACTGCGCCTATATAGGCTTGTAAGGCTTGTTTTTGTTTAGCGTTTGCTTGGTCAACTTTGGCTTTTAATCGTCCTGCGTTAAAGATTGGCAAATCTAAGCTTAAGCCATAAGACCAAACCCGCGCTGCATTTTTCAAGACATCTTTAAGCGCTAAGCTTTCCCCCCCCAGACTACCCGTTAATGAAATGCTGGGGTATAAAGCTGCTTTGGCTGAGCCAATATTGGCATTGGCTGCAATTAAATTTTGCTCGGCTTGCATCACATCTGCTCTTCGCTCTAATAAGTCAGAGGGCAAACCAACTGGTGGCATCGGTGGCATCGGTAACTGCATTAAATCCGCTGTTGCGACTTTTACTTCTTCTAATGTCAAAATAATCAGCACGTGCTCAGCTAACCTTCTTTGACGCTGAAAGTCTTGCATTTGCATCTGCAAATCATTTTTCACGACTTCAGCTTGGTGGACGTCTAACATTGATACAACGCCACCCGCTTCACGTTGCTTAGCCAATGCGAGCGATGCTTCGGCAACAGTTAAGTTGCTAGCAATATCTTGTATTTGAGAATCTAAACTACGAATCTGCAGGTAACTATTAACCACCAAACTTTGTATTGATAGCGCTACTGTTTCTTTGGCATATAGGGTCGATAAATATTGTGCGCGAGCGCTTTCTTTTGCGCGTGATAATTTACCCCAAAAGTCTAACTCTATGGATGAACGTAAACTGATGTCAAAGCTATTACGAGGGTTAGGCCCAAACACAGGAAACGCACCAGCAGCGGTCACTTTGCTACGCTGGCTGTTCGCACCGACATCAACACTTGGTAATAGATAGGCGCCTGTTTCACGCAGTTGCGCATCGGCTTCTTCAATTCGAGCGACCGCTGTCTTAATGTTCGTATTATTTTCATAGGCTTTATCAACCAACATATTTAAGGTCGGGTCTTTATACAAGGTCCACCATTGGCTAGGTATTGCCTTTATGGGTGATAATGCCACGTTGCCATAATCTTGGGGTAAGGCAATCTTTGGTCGGAAATAATCTAGCCCTAATGTGGTACAACTGGGTAGCCCCAACAAAGCCAATATCACACTCAATTGACGGATGACTGATTTCATTTTGCACTCTTTTCTGTAGCTGCTTCAATATGGCCATGATGTCTAATTTTGCTTTCATTGGTCAACCAAGTAAAAAACAAGGGGATGAAGATTGTTGCGACAAATGTCGCTAGAATCATCCCACCAAAAACACCTGTTCCCATCGACCGTCTTGCTGCCGCACCTGCACCTGTTGCCACAACCAAGGGTGCAATGCCCAATACAAAGGCCATGGATGTCATGACAATGGGTCTAAATCGAAGTCTCGCAGCTTCTAATGCTGCTTGTGCAACAGGCATGCCTTCTTCCATTTTCTGGCTGGCAAACTCGACAATTAAAATCGCATTCTTAGCCGCCAAGCCAATTAAGGTGATGAGTCCGATTTGAAAATAAACATCATTTGGCATGCCGCGCAATAGCACAGCGATGAGCGCGCCGGTTAGTGCAAATGGCACCGCCATAATCACCGCTAACGGTAGCGCCCAGGTTTCAAATTGCGCCGCTAAAATCAAAAACACCATCACAATGGCAAAACCAAAAGCAATCATTGCTGCATTACCTGTGCGTTTTTCTTGGTAAGCTTGACCCGACCATGCAATACGATAACCAGCGGGTAAACTGGCTTTTGCAATGCGTTCTACTGTTTTAATGGCGTCTCCAGAGCTGATGCCAGGTGCCCCACTGCCAAAGACTTTAGCAGACAATAGTCCATTAAAACGCTCTAGCTGTTCTGCGCCAACAATGCTTTGAACAGTGCTAATAGCGGATAATGGGACCATATTGCCATTAGGATTTTCTGCTGTTGGCTGACTTCTTACATAGACTTTACCCAAATCTTCTGGCTGCATTCTAAAGTCCGCCTCAGCCTGTAATTGCACACGATAAGTCCGGCCGTTTTTATTAAAATCATTGACATAAAACTGACCCATGGTGCTTTGCAAGGTGGTATAAATATCAGCAATCTTGATATTGAGTGAAAGTGCTTTTGCTTCGTCCACTTCAATTTTAAGTTGCGGCACCGTTGGTCTAAAAAACGTGTTTAAACCAGTCAGCGTTGGCTCTGTCCGCATGGCATCAATAAAACCGTTCATTACCGCAGCCAGCTTAATCGGGTCCGTATCGCTTTGCGTTTGCACATAGACCTCAAACCCGCCAGCAGACCCTAAACCTCGAATCGCGGGCGGATTAACCGCAAAACCTAAGCCATCAGGTTGTTGCATGCCTATCCCCGTCACAATACCGACCATATCGTCGGCACTGGCTTTTCTTTCATCCCAGTCTTTCATCCGCACAAACATGGTCGCCGCATTGGTTTTATTGGCGCCTGTGAATAACTCAAAACCATTGATGACAAACTCTGAAGCCACTGCTGGATTCTGCGCCACCGCCGCACGAATGTTTTCTGTTGTTTTGGTGGTGCGATGCAGTGTGGCATTATCTGGCATCACAGCTACGGTGATGATGTAACCTTGGTCTTCTGATGGTACAAGACTGCCTGGCACAGTTCGAAAGAGTAATATCATCGCCAGCACAAACCCACCAAAAGCAACCGCCCCAATGATTTTATGCCGTAAAGTAATATCGACTATGCTGGTATAAAAAGTTGTTAATCGACCAAATGCATGATTAAACTTTTTAAAGAAGTTTGCGCGTATGCCTGTTTCTTCTTCATGTGTTTTTTTCAGAATAAGCGCACATAATGCTGGGGTTAACGTCAGAGCGACCACCCCTGAAATGACCACAGAAATCGCAACAGTAATGGCAAACTGGCGATAAAGTTGTCCAGCAATGCCGCCTTGAAAAGCCACTGGGACAAAGACCGCACAAAGTACCAACACAATCGCAATGACTGCGCCTGATACTTGCCCTATGGATTTGACAGCGGCGGCTAACGGGCTTAAGCCTTCTTCTTGCATAATGCGTTCTGTATTTTCTAAGACGACAATGGCATCATCGACCACGATACCAATGGCCAAAATCATGGCAAATAAAGTCAGCAGATTGATAGAAAAGCCAAAAATATAAAGGCCAGCAAAGGTTCCAATAAGGGAAATAGGCACAGCAATAATCGGGATTAGTGTAGCGCGCCAGCTTTGTAGAAATACAAACACCACAAGCACCACTAAAATTAACGCTTCCCCGAAAGTGTGAAAAACTTCATCAATAGTCGAGCTAACAAATTCACTGGTGTCATAAGGAATGGCGTAAGTCATCCCTTCTGGAAAACCTTTTTGCAAATCATCGAGTTTGGCTTTGATGGCCGATGCTGTATCTAATGCATTGGCGCCGCTTTGTAAAAAAACCAATACTGCGACACCCGTTTGCCCATTGAGCGTTGAAGATGTGTTGTAGCTTTGAGCTCCTAGCTCAATTCGTGCCACATCTTTTAAGTGCAAAATACCGTTTGGCCCATCAGCTCTAATGATAATGTTGCCAAAATCTTCAGGGGCTATCAAGCGTCCTTTTGCAGTCACGGTGTAAATCAACTGTTGGCTTTTTGGCGCTGGGTCTGCGCCGATTTTACCTGCGGCGTATTGATTGTTCTGCGCATTAACTGCATTCGCAATATCGGTAGTACTAACGCCTAACTGCGCCATCCGGTCGGGTCGCAGCCACACGCGCATTGCATAATCTTGCCCACCAACAATACTTGCGTCACCCACCCCATTAATCCGTTTAATTTCATCTAACACATTTAAGGTAGCGTAGTTGCTTAGATACAAGCGGTCGTGGGCTTTATTGGTAGAAGTCAACATGCCAGCCATCAAAATGTCATTCGATTTTTTTTGCACGATTAAGCCATTTCGACGCACCTCATCGGGGAGACGTGCCGAAGCAATATTGACGCGATTACTTACATTAAACGTTGCTTGGTCAACATCAGTGCCAATATCAAAAGTCGCTGTAATGATTAAGGTGCCACTAGAATCTGCACTAGAATTAAAATAGAGCAAATGGTCAACACCGCTTAACTGCTCTTCAATTGGAGCGGCAACTGTTTTTGATAGTGTCTCAGCACTTGCGCCTGGATAGCTTGCGATAATTTGTACCGTTGGCGGTGCGATTTCTGGATACTGCGCAATCGGCAATTGAAAGGCAGCCGCCAAGCCTGAAAGCACAATGATAATGGACAGTACCGAGGCAAATATTGGCCTTGTAATAAAAAACTTGGTCATCTTATATCACCTATCGTTAGATTTTTTGTTTGGTATCAGTCTGTTGCATTGGTTTGCCACTGGGCTTCGGTGGCATGGGCATCACAGGCGCACCTGGACGAATCTTAATTAAATTGTCGACAATCACTTTGTCGCCTTGCTTTAAGCCATCTAATATCACCCAGTCTTGTCCGCGCCATCCTCCCGCTTGGACTGGCTGTGGCATCGCCGTCATTTTTCCATCTTTATCTTGTTGGGCTACAAAAACAAACTGGCCTTGCTCACCCGTTAGCACGGCTGTTTGCGGCACCAAATAAACACCATCGCGCTTGCCCGTTGTTACGCGTATGCGGACAAACTGACCAGGATGCAATTTTTGATCCGCGTTTTTAAACACAGCTCTTAATTGTTGCGTACCTAAGGTCGGATCAATTTGACTGGCTGAAAAGTTTAGTTGACCAGACTCACTATACTCGGAGCCGTCTGGCAATATTAAACTGATTTTTTTTACATGGTCGTTATTGAGCATGCCCCCTAATTGCTGCAATTCAGAATCAGAAAAACTAAACCGCACCCAGATGGGTGAAGTTTGTATGATGGTGGTCAATAAACTGGTATTGGCACTGACTAATGCGCCTTCAGAAAATAAAAAGCGGCCTGCGATGCCGCTCTCTGGCGCTTTCACTTTGGCATAAGAAACGTTTAACTCAGCTTCATGCAACAGCGCCTTATACTGTTGGAGACTCGCATCTGCCATCGCATAATCTGAAACAGCATTATCGTATTCACGCTGGCTGACAGCGTTGCTTGCTAATAGTGTCTTTAATCGATCGGCCTCTCTTCTCGTTTGTTCCAGTCTTGCTTTTTGCTGTGCTAATTGCGCACGCGCTTGGGTTGCTTTGACTTGATAAGGGACTGGGTCAATGATAAACATGGCTTGCCCAGCTTTAATTTGCGCCCCTTCCTCAAATAATTTTTTAACAATAATGCCGCCAACACGAGGCCTAATCTCAATTTCTTTTGCCCCTTCCGTCTGCGCTACCGCTTCAGCTTGGATGGGCACAGTTGCGGGTTGAACCGCTAGCAAGGTTACTGGCATGGCTGGCATGCTAGGTGGCTGCTGTCCTTGCGCCCCTTTTTGCTCGCATGCTGTTAATAGTGTCGCAATACTCATTACAAGAATTGCTCGCTGTATTTCGTGGGTAAAATTAACCATTGCTGCCTCTTATTATCATTGATGTTTCATTTGGGGTACAGTTGCATACATACAAGAATGTATGTATATTATATACAAACATTAACCTGTGTAAATGGGCTTACTGCAATTAAATAGTCAACCGTCAACATTATCGAGTACCAAACCCATGGCACGCAAAACAAAAGAAGATGCAGAAATTACTCGGCAACGTATCATAGACGCAGCCCGTGAGGTTTTTTCGACACATGGCGTGAGTAAAACCAGCTTAGAAAAAATTGCTAAGCATGCAAACGTTACGCGTGGCGCTGTTTATTGGCATTTTGAAAACAAAGCAGAGCTGTCCTTTGCCATGCGCGAACAGGTGATCCTGCCCTTGTTTGACAGAATGGATGAAACACTGCTGGTCAATAATCACAATCTAGACCCGTTGCAACGCATTGAAAATTTTTTACTGGCGACGATTAATGTCTTAAACCACGATCCAGCAACGCGTCAAACTTATGAAATTTTTATGACTAAGTGTGAATATGTAGATGAATTTTCACTCGTACTTGAAGAAATTCTCGATAATTGTTCTGACATCGTTAAAAAACTTGAACAGACCTATGAAGAAGCACGCCAACAAAACCTGGTCCACCTTAACCACTCTCCCGCTGATTTGGCCATGGATACCCATTTATTTTTTAGCGGTTTATTACATATGTGGGTAAAAGATAGCGATGGAACGCGCTTTAGAGATCGTGCGAAAAGTATGATTCAAACTCATCTTAGCTTGCGTAGAAAATAAAACCCCCTTCAAAACACTGTTACCATTCAAAAACTAAGCGCCTAATCGACCTGTCTTGTGTAATAAGACATTGATTTTGGTTCCCTAACCGTCGAATTGCGTATAAAATAGTCAACTTTTCGTTGCAAGATTTTTCGCATGCAAATTGGCCATCATATTCTGAAAAACAATTTAGTCGTCGCCCCTATGGCTGGCGTCACTGATCGGCCTTTCCGCCAACTATGTAAAAAAATGGGCGCAGGCTTGGCAGTTTCAGAAATGGTGACTTCAAACTCTCTACTTTATGGTAGTGAAAAAACGATTCGCCGCGCCAATCACGAAGGCGAAGTTGACCCCATTTCTGTGCAGATTGCTGGCGCTGATCCCGCAATGATGGCAGAGGCAGCTAAACATAATGTGGATAATGGTGCACAAATTATTGATATTAATATGGGTTGCCCAGCCAAGAAAATATGCAATGTCATGGCAGGTTCGGCTTTACTTAAAGATGAGCCATTGGTGGCGCAAATTTTAAGAGCCGTCGTGAATGCCGTGGATGTGCCCGTGACGCTTAAAATTAGAACAGGTTGGGATAAAGATAATCGTAATGCTATCGCGATTGCGAGAATGGCTGAAGATATTGGCGTGCAAGCGCTGGCGATGCATGGTCGCACGCGCGCTTGTTTATACAAAGGTGATGCTGAATACGATACTATTGCTGCCGTGAAACAGTCGATTAAGATTCCACTGATTGCAAATGGCGATATCACCACACCAGAAAAAGCGAAGTTTGTTTTAGATTATACTGGTGCCGATGCGGTGATGATTGGCCGTGCTGCCCAAGGTCGTCCTTGGATTTTCCGTGAAATTGACCACTATTTAACCACAGGCTCCCACATGCTACCGCCAACAGTTGAAGAGATTCATACGGTGATGCTGGAGCATCTCAATGATTTGTATGGTTTTTATGGTGAATTGACGGGCATGCGTATCGCACGTAAGCATATTTCTTGGTATACCAAAGGGCTGTCAGGTTCGGCTGCCTTCCGTCACAATATGAATACTTTGCAAACGACTGAATTGCAAGTACAAGCGATTAGTGATTTTTTTGCAGAGCTGCAATCTAGAAGCGATCGGCTTGTTTATGAAGAGACTGCTAGCGCTGATGCTGTTGGCGCAACGGATTCAGAAGCGATTGCGGCATAATGAGCGGAAATTCAAAAATCGGCGATTGCATCCAATCCTCTTTAGAGGATTATTTTACCCACTTAGACGGTGAACAGCCGCATGCGGTTTACGATATGGTATTGAGTTCTGTGGAAAAGCCCATGCTGGAATATATTTTGAGAAAAGTTGGCGGCAATCAAAGTAAAGCAGCTGAGGTATTAGGTATTAACCGTAATACCTTGCGTAAAAAAATGGCCATGTATCACTTAGATTAATTCTGTTAGCGACTAATACACGTTGTTGGTTAAGAAATTAAACGCAATGAATAACCAATCATCGTGCTCATGCACGATTGACCACCCCATCAATCTTTTTAATTTGAAATAAAACGACAAGACAATATGGCCACTATCCAAAGAGCACTAATTAGCGTTTCCGACAAAACTGGTATTATCGAATTCGCGCACAGCCTGCATCAACTTAATATCGAAATCCTTTCTACTGGTGGCACGGCAAAATTATTCCGTGAACACCATATTCCCGTCATTGAGGTCAGTGATTACACTGGCTTTCCTGAAATGCTAGATGGACGTGTGAAAACACTCCATCCTAAAGTACATGGCGGCTTACTTGGCCGTCGTGATTTACCAGAACATGTTGCTACGATGCAGGCATCAGATATTCCGAATATTGATATGCTAGTGGTTAATCTGTATCCGTTCGAAGCTACTGTAGCCAAGCCTGATTGCCGCTTAGAAGATGCGATTGAAAATATCGATATTGGTGGTCCAGCAATGTTGCGTTCTGCTGCAAAGAACTGGAAAGATGTCGCCGTATTAACGGATGCCAGCCAATATGCGGCCGTGGCGGATGAATTAGTCAACACTGGAAAATTGTCTGAAAAAACAACTTTTGCATTGTCTGTTGCCGCTTTCAATCGCGTGAGTAACTATGATGGTGCCATTAGTGATTATCTGTCTAGCTTTAATGAAGATGGCACCCGCAACCCTTATCCGAATCAAATCAACACGCGCTTTACCAAAGTGCAAGATTTACGCTATGGTGAGAATCCGCATCAAACGGCTGCTTTTTATCAAGACCCATGCCCTGCACCTGGTTCGCTGGTAACAGCGGAGCAACTTCAAGGCAAAGAGCTGAGCTATAACAATATTGCTGATGCGGATGCCGCTTGGGAAACAGTGAAAGCGTTTGACTCCAAGGCGTGTGTGATTGTTAAACACGCGAATCCTTGTGGTGTCGCTTTAGGTGAAACCGCTTTGGAAGCTTATCAAAAAGCATTTAAAACAGACGCCACCTCTGCGTTTGGCGGTATTATTGCCTTTAATATGCCAGTGGATAAAGCGGCAGCGGAAGCCATTGCTGAGCAATTCTTAGAGGTGTTAATTGCACCGGCTTATTCAGACGAAGCATTGGCTGTGTTCAGCGCGAAAAAGAATGTCCGTGTCCTAAAAATAGCCTTACCAACAGGCGGCAGCACACCTTGGGAACAAGGCCGCAACTCACATGACACTAAACGGGTAGGCTCTGGCTTGTTGATTCAAACATCAGACATTCATGAACTGCAGCTGACTGATTTAAAAGTCGTGACAAAATTACAACCCACACCAGCACAGATGCAAGACTTACTCTTTGCTTGGAACGTGGCAAAATACGTAAAATCGAATGCAATTGTTTTCTGCGGCAATGGTATGACACTCGGTGTAGGCGCTGGTCAAATGAGCCGTGTCGACAGCACGAAAATCGCCGCGATTAAAGCAGCACATGCTGGCTTAAGCTTGCAAGGTGCGGTTGTCGCCTCCGACGCTTTCTTCCCCTTCCGCGATGGTGTGGATGTGCTTGCCGATGCAGGCGCTAGCTGTGTCATTCAACCTGGTGGCAGTATGCGTGATGACGAAGTCATCGCTGCGGCAGATGAGCGTGGTTTGGCTATGGTAATGACGGGTATCCGTCACTTCCGTCATTAACTAAGGAAAAATAAGATGAAAATTTTAGTGATTGGTAGCGGTGGACGTGAGCATGCTTTAGCTTGGAAAATTGCGCAAAATAAGGCAGTTAGTCAGACCTATGTGGCGCCAGGTAATGCGGGTACTGCAACCAACCCCGACATGATGAATGTGCCCATGACCAAAATTGACGATTTAGTACAGTTTGCAAAAGATGAAAAAATTGCACTTACTGTCGTTGGTCCAGAAGCGCCATTGAGTCAAGGTATTGTAGATGCCTTTCGTGAACAGGGTCTTAAGATTTTTGGCCCAACACAAGCCGCCGCACAACTGGAATCGTCTAAAGACTTTTCAAAAGCCTTTATGATGCGTCACAACATTCCAACGGCTACTTACGAGACGTTTTCTGACATCAATGCAGCCCATGATTACATTAATCAGCAAGGTGCGCCGATTGTGATTAAAGCTGACGGTTTAGCCGCTGGCAAAGGCGTAGTGGTCGCCATGACGTTAGATGAGGCGCATGCTGCGGTGGAAATGATGCTAGGCGATAACACCTTCGGTGATGCTGGTGCGCGCGTTGTGATTGAAGAGTTTTTAACGGGTGAAGAAGCTAGCTTTATGGTGATGGTGGATGGAAAAAATATCATCGCATTAGCCACCAGCCAAGACCACAAACGCTTATTAAACAATGACCAAGGGCCAAATACTGGTGGTATGGGTGCTTACTCTCCTGCCCCAGTCGTTACGCCAGAAATTCACGCACGTGCGATGCGTGAGGTCATTAAACCAACCGTGGCAGGGATGGCTAAAGATGGCACTCCTTATACTGGATTTTTGTATGCGGGCTTAATGATTAGCCCCAACGGTGCAATCAAAACCTTGGAGTTTAACTGCCGTATGGGCGACCCTGAAACACAACCGATTTTAATGCGTTTAAAATCCGATTTAGTCGATTTATTGCAACATGGCGTTAATGGTACGCTAGACAAGGCCGAGACCGAATGGGATAGACGTTTTGCTTTGGGTGTAGTCATGGCTAGCGCCAACTATCCAGCCAAACCACAATTAGGTGATGAAATCACTGGACTATCCAACGATATGGAAGATACTTATGTTTTTCACGCTGGGACTAGCCTTGAGGCTGGAAAAGTAACCACTAGCGGTGGGCGAGTTCTCTGCGTGACCGCGCTAGGCGAAACAGTTAAGTTTGCCCAAAAGCAGGCATATCAGGTTGTTGAGGCCATCTCGTTTGAGGGTGCTCAATACCGCACTGACATCGGCTATCGTGCGGTGAAAGGCTAGCGTATGCGTACTACTGATTCACAAACCATTCACTCGCAAGCCGTTTTTGACTATTTGCAAGGCTTACAATCACGCATTATTGAGTCGGTTGAGTTAGTCGATGGTAAGACTTTTTTACATGATGGCTGGCAGCGGCCAGAAGGTGGTGGTGGCAACTCCTGCATGCTAGAAGATGGCAATGTATTTGAACGTGCTGGCATTGGTTTTTCTCATGTGTTGGGCAATAAATTACCTCCTGCAGCCAGTGTTGCGCACCCTGAAGCAGCTGGCCGTCAGTGGGAAGCCATGGGGGTGTCGCTGGTGTTTCATCCCCGAAACCCTTATCTTCCAACCGTGCATATGAACGTGCGGTTCTTTTTGGCGAAAGGCGCTGAAAACGAACAAGATATTTGGTGGTTTGGTGGCGGTATGGATTTAACACCTTATTACGGCTTTGAAGAAGACTGCATCCACTTTCATCGCACCAATAAAACCGCTTTACAGCCTTTTGGTGAAACCCTTTATCCTACTTTTAAAAAACAATGTGATGAATACTTTTACCTAAAACATCGTCAAGAACCGCGCGGAATAGGCGGTATCTTTTTTGATGACTTCGACCACTTAGGTTTCGAACGCAGTTTTGCAATGTTACGTGCCGTTGGTGACGCCTTCACTCAAGCTTACTTACCGATTGTACAGCGCCGTAAAGATACGCCTTATGGTGAACGTGAGCGTGACTTTCAAGCTTATCGCCGCGGACGCTATGTTGAATTTAATCTGGTATTTGATCGTGGCACATTATTTGGTTTACAGTCTAATGGCCGCACAGAGTCAATCTTACTTTCTATGCCACCAATTGTTAAATGGCGTTATGATTGGAAACCAGAAATAGCCAGCCCCGAGGCGAAACTTTATCGCGATTTCTTAATCGACAAAGATTGGATTTAAATCATGACCATGCCTGCATCTGCAAAACAACAAGCACAAAATTTGTTAGATTTTATCGATGCTAGCCCTAGCCCGTGGCATGCCGTTTCAACCATCACAGCGTGCTTGAGAAAAAATGGCTTTAGACCGCTAATAGAAAATCAACACTGGGACTTTGGTAAGCGCGGAAAATATTATGTTGTCCGTGACGGTGCTTCTGTTATTGCTTTTGTGATCGGTCAAAAACCAATTGTAGAAAGTGGCTTCAAGATAGTGGGCGCTCACACAGATTCGCCTGGATTACGCTTAAAACCGAAAGCGGCCTACGCAAGCGAAGGCATGGCGCAGCTTGGCGTTGAAGTCTATGGCGGACCTATTTTGGCCACTTTCTCAGATAGAGATTTAAGCATCGCTGGTCGCGTCATTATCCAACATAGCGATGGCTTAGCATCACACCATGTTAGACTGAAAGAATCAGTCGTTAGATTGCCTAACCTCGCTATTCATATGAACCGTGAGGTCAATGAAAAAGGTTTGCTATTACACAAACAAACGGGCTTGCCATTAATTTTTGGCTTTGCCGCCGATACTGCAGATGCGCATCAACAACTTACCCAGGCCTTGGCTGATGAGATGAATGTTAAGCCAGAGGCCATATTAACTTGGGATTTAAATGTTTATGATACGCAAAAGGGAAGCTTATGGGGTGCGAAACAAGAGTTTATCGCCAATAGCCAGCTGGATAATTTAGCCTCTTGCCATGCCGCTATGACCGCTTTACTTGAAACAGACCATCCTGCATCGACCAATATTTGTGCATTTTTTGATCATGAAGAAGTTGGTAGTGAAAGCGCTACGGGTGCAGATGGTAGCTTTATGAGCGATGTTATTCAGCGTATTTGTGGGTTTTATCAAATCAGTGATGAAGACAGACTACGTAGCTTTGCTAATAGTTATTTTATTAGTGCCGATATGGCACATGCATATCATCCCAATCACCCGAGTGCCTACGACCCAGCCCATCACGCCATCGTCAATCAGGGTCCTGTAATTAAAACCAATGCCAATCAACGCTATAGCACCAATGCGAGTACTGCTGCACGTTTTATCCAGCTATGCAAACAAGCGAATGTACCTTACCAAGAATATGCTCACCGCACCGACTTAGGTTGTGGCAGCACTATTGGTCCAACATTGGCAGCGCAATTAGGTATGCCTACTATTGATATTGGCAACCCAATGTGGGCGATGCATAGCATCCGCGAGAGCGCAGGAGTGCAAGACCATAGCTATATGATTCAGGTATTAAAGCAGCATTTTACATGCTAGCGCTTTCCATAAGAAAAGCTTGCTTATAGTCTTTCTACAATAAAATAGGGGTAGCAAGATCATGCAAACAATTGAAGAATGGGTCTCAGTACTATCCAGTATTGTTTGGGGTCCTTATATGCTGGCATTGCTAGTCGGAACTGGTTTATATCTGACTATCTTGTTAAAAGGCATGCAATTTCGCGCTTTACCTCACGCCTTAAGCCTTATTTTAGATCAAGATAAAAACGAGGAAGGCGATATTAGTCACTTTGCCGCACTGATGACTGCATTAGCGGCAACAGTAGGCATAGGCAACATTGTTGGGGTTGCGACTGCGATTACTTTTGGTGGTCCTGGTGCAGTCTTCTGGATGTGGGTGACAGGTTTGGTTGGAATGGCCACTAAATATAGTGAAGCCGTGCTGGCAGTGCATTATCGTGAAAAAGGTCCACAGGGCATGCGCGGCGGACCTATGTATTATTTAAGCAAAGGCGCTGGTTTACCTTGGCTAGGTACCCTATTTGCTATCTTCACTGCTTGCGCTGCGTTTGGTATTGGCAACATGACACAATCCAATGCTACTGCAAACATACTAGCAGTCACTTTTGAGATTCCAACCTCGGTTACTGGGATTGTCCTGACTTTGCTCACAGGCTTAGTTGTTCTTGGCGGCATTCAGTCGATTGGCAAATTCACCTCCTTTATTGTGCCGTTTATGATTACAGCTTATGTCGCTTGTAGCCTGTGGGTGTTAGCGCAACATATCAACGAAATACCTCAGGCCTTTGGCTTAATTTTTTACCATGCATTTAATCCATCAGCCGCAAGTGCTGGATTTATTGGTGCCAGTATTGCCGCGGCTATGCGCTATGGTATTGCTCGCGGGGTGTTTTCAAATGAATCGGGATTAGGGTCGGCGCCCATCGCCGCTGCGGCAGCACGCACTAACGACCCTGTCAAACAAGCTTTAGTCAGCATGACACAAACCTTTATTGATACTTTAGTTGTCTGCACCATGACTGCTTTAGTCATCTTAACAGCCACCAGCTGGACACAAGGGGTTGGCGCAGGAGAGTTGACCAGTGCAAGCATGGCTGAAACATTAGGCGATACAGGCCAAGTTGTTGTGGCTATTGCCATTGCATTTTTTGCATTTTCGACCTTAATTGGCTGGAGTTATTACGGTGAAAAAGCGGTTGAATTTTTGTTCGGCGCCCAAGCAATTCTTTTCTATCGTATCTTGTTTATTATTGCAGTGATGATTGGGGCGGTAACCAGTTTAGCGTTCGTTTGGAATTTCTCTGACCTAATGAATGGTTTAATGGCAATTCCTAACTTGATTGGTTTGCTATTGCTCTCTAAAATCATTAAACAAGAAACAGACCGTTATTTTTCGTCTAGCTCCAAATAATGAGGATTAAACAATGACACATCGCGGCGCATGGAATAGCCGCTGGTCTTTTATACTAGCCACAACAGGGTCAGCAATTGGCTTGGGAAATATCTGGAAATTGCCTTACATGATTGGCGTTAACGGTGGTAGTGCATTTGTGCTTATTTATATACTCAGCATTATTCTTGTTGGACTTCCATTACTGATGACTGAAGTGATGCTAGGTAGACGGGTGCAAAAAAACCCCATGAATGCCATGCAAAGCCTTGCCAAAGAATCTAATCGTTCATCGGCTTGGAAATATGTCGGGGGGATGGGCATGCTAACTGGGGTGCTGATTTTATGCTTTTATAGTGTCATCGGTGGTTGGGTTCTAAGCTATATCAGTACTGCCATATTTGAGGGTTTTAGCAATATCACCGCGGAAGAAGCAAGTGCTCACTTTAACGCCTTGCTAGCATCACCGCTAACTTTACTTTTGTGGCATAGCATTTTTATGATTGTTACCATGAGTGTTGTCTCTCGTGGCGTCAGCTCTGGTTTAGAAAAAGCCAATAACTTTCTGATTCCTGCTTTATTCGCCATCTTACTAATCTTGCTTGGCTATAGCATGTCTGTTGGTGACATGCAAAGCGCTTTCGATTTTATGTTTACTGCTGACTTCTCCAAAATCACGCCATTAACTGCTTTGGTGGCCATGGGCCATGCATTTTTCTCACTCAGCATTGGCATGGGCTCTGTAATGGTGTATGGCTCTTATTTAAAAAGAGAGGTCTCCATTTCACGTACTTCTGTTTATATTGCCGCTGCAGACACCTTGCTGGGATTATTAGTAGGGCTTGCCATCTATGCGCTTGTATTTGTGAATCATTTAGAACCCGATGCTGGCCCAGGCCTTATTTTCCAAACATTACCGATGGCTTTTGGTCAGATGCCTTTGGGTAATTTATTTGGCTCCCTGTTCTTTATCTTAGTTGCCTTCGCCGCTTCAACATCCGCCATTTCTTTGGTAGAGCCAACCATTGCTTGGATAGTAGAAAATACAAACTTCAATCGCAACAAAGCCTCATTGGGTCTAGGCCTATTGATTTGGAGCGTGGGTATTGTAGTATTACTCTCTTTTAACATTTGGCAAGATGTTACGATTTTCTTTGGATTCGGTATTTTCGACACGCTGGATAAACTCACCAGCACAATTATGCTGCCTTTAGGTGGCTTTTTGATGGCTATTTTTGCAGGCTATTTGATGAAAAAACACCACTCAAAAGAAGAACTTGATTTAGACAACAGGGGTTACAGGTTATGGCAATATGCCAATAACATCATCGCACCAGTAGCCATCTGCGCCGTTTTTCTCTATTTGTTTAATACGACCTCTTAATAAGTCACCAATAAAAAAGCCAGCAGATGCTGGCTTTTTTGTGTCACGAAAAGCAGATTTAACTTAAAGCGACAATATCCATTTAACAATCGTTGCAATGTCAGCATCTTTTACTTGCGGACTATTTGCTGGCATAGGCATGGGACCCCAAACACCACTACCACCTGCTTTTACTTTTGCAATTAATTTAGCTGGCGCTGAAGCGTCGCCTTTATATTTTGCAGCGACATCTTTAAATGCAGGACCTAATATTTTTTTGTCTACACCATGACATGCTAAACAACCACTTTTACTAGCCAGCGCCTGATTTGCTTCGGCTTGACCAGCCATCACTAATGCACTAACTGTTACTGCTGTGAGTAAAAATGCTTTCATCTTTGAATCTCCTTAAATCACCAATAAGAACGTTCCACAACAGTCCGTCATCATACCTATAATTATAAAATACTCAACATCTTAAACTAAGGCATATGACAAGGTAGTAAGATAATCAAAAGTAAATATCTAGCTAAGCACTATGCTACAAGGTTTCAATATAATACTCTGCACTTAACACGTGTTTGCGGTTTGGATTAATCACCACCATGTTATCCAAGGCGTTAGTGGTTTCCACACAAATGGTTTTTCGCCACTCATCTGCAACACCCATATCACTCATTTGTGCCACTTTTTCTGCGCCTGGATTCCAGACAACTGTTGTGTCACTACCTGACTTTGAAACATGAATGATGCGATTGAAACCCTTGTCGTAAATCGCACAGTCGCTACTATGATTAATATAGACGCGATCATACTCATTACCGTCAAAAGAAAGTCGATGATGCTCTACGTTCCGCTCATATTTAAGTAACTTATCGGCATAAACACAATCTTGCAGCCCTGAAATTTCAATACTGCTAATATCACTAACATTAAAATAAGTATGCAACGCTTCACTAATCACAAATGGATGATCCGCTAGATTGGTTGTCGCCAAATCGACTCTTAATCGTTTACCAATCGTAATCACCAAACTCAATTCATATGGATATGAAAGTTGCCGACTGGCTTCTTCGGTCAGTTGCATCGCTAAAATAATTCTTGTCGCACCTGTCGGGGTAGCATCAATGTCCATCACACGCCATGGAATCACGCGCGCAAATCCATGTGGGCAGAACGTGCTATTCGTTGGGTGATTACCAAACCAAGGCCAACAAATCGGCACGCCTCCACGGATTGAACGACCTTTAGTAAACCTTGCATTACTGGATAACCACAATACTGGGTTTGTCAAAAACCGTGGTTGCCAAGCCATGATATGTGCACCTTGCAAAGCAATTTTTGCAGTTGCTAAAGGATTATCAACTTCCAAATACTGTAAACCAGCATCATCTTGCGTCTGATTAACGTGCGCATGTAATTTTAGCCGCTTTTTTGTAACAGGCAGGCTGCTAATCGTTGCTGCTTGTGTATCCATGCTTATCCTTTTTCAATCTGCGCAACATCTCGCACTGCACCAAAAGCCGCACTGGTTGTCATTGCAGCGTATGCCCTAAGCGCTGGTGAGACATGCCTCTCTCGATTGACTGGTTTCCATGCATGTTGACCTTTGGCATCCATTTTCGCGCGACGCGCAGCTAATGCCTCGTCACTAATGCTTAGATGAATCGAGCGGTTTGGAATATCAATTTCAATAGTATCGCCTTCTTCAACAAGCCCTATCGCACCACCTTCAGCTGCTTCAGGAGACGCATGACCAATACTTAAGCCAGATGTACCTCCTGAAAAACGTCCATCAGTGAGTAAAGCACATTCTTTACCAAGGCCTTTAGATTTAAGGTAAGAAGTCGGGTACAGCATTTCTTGCATTCCTGGCCCACCACGCGGTCCTTCATAACGAATGACAACGACATCACCCGCTACAATCTGATCGGCAAGAATCGCTTCAACTGAAGCGTCTTGCGATTCAAATATCCGCGCACGCCCTGTAAACTTCAAAATGCTTTCATCAACACCTGCAGTTTTAACAATACAACCATCCAGTGCGATATTGCCATAAAGCACCGCCAAGCCACCATCAAGTGAATAAGCATGTGCGAGATCACGGATACACCCATCAGCACGGTCGTTATCTAAGGTTGGATAAAGCATGCTTTGTGAGAATGCTATCGTTGTTCTAATCCCACCTGGGGCTGCACGATAGAATTTCTTTACTTCTTCATCACTTGTAACTTGGATGTCCCATTTATTCAGCGCGTCACCTATGGTTGGACTATGCACTGTTAGCGCATCACGATGGATGACACCTGCTCGATCCAACTCACCTAGAATACCCATTACACCTCCTGCTCGGTGTACATCTTCCATATGATATTTTGCTGTCGCTGGCGCCACCTTGCTCAAGCAAGGCACTTTGCGTGAAATCTGATCAATGTCTGCCATTTTAAAATCTAGCTCAGCTTCATGAGCTGCAGCAAGCAAATGCAAAACGGTATTGGTTGAACCGCCCATAGATACATCTAATGCCATGGCGTTTTCAAATGCTTTTCTATTGGCAATATTCCGCGGCAATACAGCGTAATCGTCTTGTTCATAATGGCGTTTTGCCAGTTCAACAATGGTGCGACCTGCTTGTAAAAAGAGTTCCTTACGCGCGCCGTGGGTCGCTAGGGTTGAACCATTACCTGGTAAGCTGAGACCCAACGCTTCTGTTAAACAGTTCATAGAGTTAGCCGTAAACATCCCCGAACATGACCCACAAGTCGGACATGCAGAACGTTCAATTTCTTCTGATTCAGCATCGCTGACTTTATCATCTGCAGCGGCCACCATGGCATCAACCAAGTCTAATTTATGGGTAGCGCCTTGCCAGTTGACTTTACCTGCTTCCATAGGGCCGCCTGAAACAAAGACTACGGGTATATTTAAGCGCAATGCAGCCATCAACATGCCAGGGGTGATTTTGTCACAATTTGAAATACAGACTAAGGCGTCAGCACAGTGTGCATTCACCATATATTCAACACTATCGGCAATTAAATCGCGACTGGGTAAGCTATACAACATACCGCTATGCCCCATTGCAATACCATCATCAACAGCGATAGTATTAAACTCTTTCGCTACACCACCGACTTTTTCAATTTGACGGGCGACCAATTGACCCATGTCTTTTAAATGCACGTGGCCAGGTACAAACTGCGTAAATGAATTAGCAATAGCGATAATTGGCTTATCAAAATCACCATCTTTCATGCCAGTTGCACGCCATAATGCACGTGCACCAGCCATATTGCGACCATGTGTGGTAGTGCGTGAACGATATTGAGGCATAGCAGATCCTAGTTTCAAAAGGGATAAAGCGTTATTTTAACTGATGGAGCCTTTATCAGGCTAGCATCTGGCCGTATTAAAAGAATTCTTGCATCAAACAATTCAAGCAATCCTTATTATTAATTAAGGATGCACTAGAATATCAAACGGCATTGCGCATGATGATGTTCATGCTAGCATTGAACACGTATAATCAAAGGTAACTTGTTTGCAAACTTTATTTTAGGAATCAAATGATTTTAATGCATCCCCAATTTGATCCGGTGGCCATCCATCTGGGTTCATTTGGCATTCACTGGTACGGCTTAATGTATTTAACTGGCTTTATCGGCTTTTTGCTTCTGGGTCGATACCAAATCAAGCATAAGCCATGGTTTAACTGGCGTGACGCCATGTTAGATGATGCTTTGTTTTACGGTGCTATGGGCGTTATTCTCGGTGGTCGATTAGGTTACGTCGTCTTTTATCAAGCTAAATACTTTGTTCAGCACCCTGTTGAAATATTCGCCGTTTGGCAAGGCGGTATGAGTTTTCATGGTGGCTTTTTAGGTGTACTGGTTGCGATGTATTTCTTTAATAAAAAACATCCACAACAGTGGTTAAAGACCATGGATTTTGTAGCGCCTTTAGTCCCTATCGGCTTAGGGGCTGGCCGCATGGGCAATTTTATCAATGGTGAATTATGGGGCCGCGTTACTGATGGAGCTTTTGGTATGGTTTTCCCTCAAGCCGATGGTGCTATTCGCCATCCGTCACAGCTTTATGAATTTGCTTTAGAAGGCATTATTTTGTTCATTTTGTTGTGGGCATTCTCCAAAAAACAAAGACCTACAGGCTCCATCTCTGCATTCTTTCTTATCGGCTATGGTAGCTTTAGATTTTTAGTCGAATATACGCGAGAACCAGATGACTATTTAGGTTTGTTACAACTGGGCCTATCAATGGGACAATGGCTCAGCTTGCCAATGATATTGATTGGTGTTTGGATGTTACAAGCGGCATACCGAAATCGTTTCGATGCGTAAGAAGTTGAAGTTTACTCAATCCAAACACATTAGACACAGCATTAACAACACCGATTAATCCCTGCCCACTTACTTTCTTGCCATAGTTTAAAAAAAGCTTTTCGCGAGAGCGGCGCTGGCACATCCACCGATGTCGCATGAAATTGCGCATGATGCATTAAGTAGCGGTCATAGGCATCATCGCCAGAAATACGTCGAATCATATGCCATAAATGCCTAATGTTAATTTTTTTTATGTCTGCAAACACTCGCTACTCCAATATTGTTTTAACATAGGGTGCTTCACTCGAGGCCAACACGTGCTTACCTTGCAAGAATCGTCGACAAATATTCACCATATCAATTACAACCACCCACAACACAAACACAAAAAACAGCGTCAGGTAGGCATCTAAATGCTGATTAAAAATAAGTCGCGGCGCTACTGCAGCCTTTTCCACGCTTAACAAGCCTGATAATAATTGTGCGTTAAGGTGATTAGCGGCTGCAAAGAAACCAACACGAATGTCATCGCTAAATATTTTTTCGTATGCGGCAGTACTGGTGATAAGCACCAACCACGCTAATGGCAAACCTGTGACCCAAGCATAGCGTACTTTACCTGACTTAACGATGATGCTCGTTGCGACACATAATGCAATAGCCGCTAGCATTTGATTAGCAATACCAAACAATGGCCACAAAATATTCACACCACCATTCGGGTCAATTACGCCAATGTACAAAAAGTAACCCCAACCAGCTACCACCAAGGCGCTGGTTAAAATCACAGAAGGCATATAAGAAGTCTCACCTAATTTTTGATGGAAATTGCCTAAAATATCTTGCAGCATAAAACGACCAACACGTGTACCAGCGTCTAGTGTAGTAAGAATAAACAGGGCTTCAAACATTATGGCAAAGTGATACCACAGCGCTAATAAACTTTTGCCAAACGCACTAGCAAAAATACTCGCCATACCGACAGCCAAACTTGGCGCGCCACCAGTGCGAGCAAATAAAGTCGATTCACCCATTTCCTTGGCAAGCAGCTCCATTTGCTCAACTGTCACCGCAAAGCCCCAGCTATTAATCGTTGCAATTGCGTCCGCAGCTGTTTTTCCAACAACACCTGCTGGGCTATTGATGGCAAAAAACACACCAGGCTCTAAGACAGTTGCTGCAATCATCGCCATCATGGCAACAAAACTTTCTAGCAACATGCCCCCATAACCAATCATACGGATATCACGTTCATTAGTCATGAGTTTGGGTGTTGTACCAGAAGCAATAAGTGCATGAAAACCTGAGACCGCTCCGCAAGCAATCGTGATAAAAACAAATGGGAAAAGTTTGCCGCCAAATATTGGTCCTGAACCATCAATAAATTGAGTGACCGCTGGCATATGAATTTCTGGCCGCAATAGCACGATAGCAACCGCTAATAAAAAGATCGTACCTAATTTCATAAAAGTTGAAAGGTAATCTCGTGGCGCTAATAGCAACCAAACAGGCAACACTGCTGCCGCAAAGCCGTACAAAATAATTGCGTATGCCAACGGCAATCCATCGTGATCAAACAATGCTCGCAAGCTTGCATGATGGTCAACCCAGCCACCACCCAATACCGACAACAGCAATAAAATAACGCCAATAGCCGACGCCTCTAACACCCGACCAGGCCGTATATGGCGCATATAAAGGCCAATAATCATGGCAATTGGAATCGTGGCAGCAATCGTTGATGTTGCCCATGGACTATGTTTCATGGCATTGACAACGACTAAACCCAATACGGCAATCAGGATAATCATAATCATAAATGTACCAATCAAGGCAGCCGTTCCACCAATGGAGCCAATCTCATCCCGAGCCATTTGACCTAAGCTACGACCGTTGCGACGAGTAGAGAAGAACAAAGTCACCATATCTTGAACCGCGCCACCAAGCACGACGCCGATTAAAATCCATAAAGTCCCGGGCAAATAACCAAACTGGGCAGCTAAAGTCGGCCCAATCAACGGGCCAGGGCCTGAGATGGCAGCAAAGTGGTGTCCAAATACAATCCACTTATTAGTTGGCAAGAAATCTCTGCCATTATCTAATCGTTCAGCTGGCGTTGCTCTTGTTTCGTCAATCGTGAGCACTTTTGCTGCAATCCATGCAGCATAAAATCGGTAAGCAATTGCGTAAATACAAACCGCCGCGGTAACCATCCAAATAGCATTGATACTCTCGCCGCGTTGCAGTGCCACACCTGAGAGCGCATACGCACCAAGCAATGCAATAGCAAGCCAACCAACTGTTTTTAATCGTTTTTGCATCATATTTTCTATTCTAATTGTTAACCGTCTTATCCAGCGTCCGAACAGAACGCAAGCGCTTGCGGACTATTCTAGACTGAATAATTATAATAAACCAGCTTCAACAAAAGAGAGCGTTTCGTTGCCCGCTATAATAAAGTGATCCAGTACACGGACATCAATCAGTGCCAATGCCTTCTTTAATTCTTGTGTAATCATCTCATCTGCACGACTTTGCTTTGCTATCCCAGACGGGTGATTATGCGCAAACATGACAGAAGCAGCGTTAAAGTACAAAGCGCGCTTGACTATTTCACGTGGATAAACGCTGGTTTGCGTTAATGTTCCAGTAAACATTTCCTCAATGGCTAGCAAACGATTCTGTGCATCTAAAAATAAAACAACAAAAACTTCTTGTGGCAAATTCGCCAATTTCAACTTTAAATAATCACGCACTTGCTGTGGCGAACTTAATAAATCACGTGTTTGGATTTGTTCAGCCAAGGCACGTCTGCTCATCTCCAATACCGCTTGCAACTGTACATATTTACTCACACCGATGCCGTACACCAGACTCATTTCTTTTTGACTTGCTGCGTAAATGCCATTTAAACTACCGAATTGCACTAGTAAATCACGAGCCAAATCAACAGCACTCTTACCCACCACACCCACCCTCAAAAAGATAGCTAACAACTCTGCATCTGACAAGGCTTTCGCACCCAATTCCATTAACTTCTCTCGCGGCCGCTCACTAGCTGGCCAATCGGTAATCGCCATTTTTCTTCCCTTAATTATTGATCTTTTTTAACGAATGATGATTCAATGTTATCTCTTTATTAAATGATGTAAATCCTCTAAAAAAATGGATGAATCTAAGCACTTAAACAAGCCATTAAAATGAATACGATTAATAGTTGTTAGCGAGTTTTAAGCCGTTCTATCATAATTCATATTAAAATGTAAACATTACTTAAAAAATGACCCTCATGTAAGTTGTTGATATACAGATTTATATTAAAAATATCTTATGCAAAAAAACAAATCCTTAATACTAG
The DNA here is from genome assembly GCA_017857755.1 of Methylophilaceae bacterium. Classification (GTDB taxonomy): domain Bacteria; phylum Pseudomonadota; class Gammaproteobacteria; order Burkholderiales; family Methylophilaceae. Next base: position 38,313 of record JAFMCM010000007.1, read on the forward strand.
GCATTACAGGTGGTATTGCCGCTTACAAAGTAGCGGAACTCGTTCGCCTCTGCATTAAAGCTGATATCGATGTCCAAGTCGTCATGACTGAATCGGCAACGCAATTCATCACACCAATGACCATGCAAGCCCTATCTGGCAAACCTGTGTTTGTTGGCATGTGGGATAGCACCATTGATAATGGCATGCCGCATATTGAACTCAGCAGAGAGGCCGATGCCATTTTGATTGCCCCTGCTTCAGCAGAATTTATCGCTAAATTATTACATGGCCGCGCCGATGACTTGTTATCCACGCTCTGTTTAGCGCGCAACTGCCCGTTACTAGTCGCACCTGCCATGAACAAACAAATGTGGGAAAATCCAGCGACTCAGCGCAACTTTGCTCAATTAAAGGCCGACCGTATCGCTGTGTTTGGTCCTGGCAATGGGGAGCAAGCTTGTGGTGAAACAGGTGACGGACGGATGCTTGAAGCAACTGAATTATTAGCCCATATTAAAGCTCATTTCACCCCTAAAATTTTCGCAAACAAGAAAATATTAATCACCGCTGGCGCAACAATCGAAATGATAGACCCTGTACGTGCAATTACTAATTTGAGTAGTGGCAAGATGGGTTATGCTTTAGCCCAAGCTGCGGCAGACATGGGGGCAACGGTTACTTTAGTCAGTGGCGCAACTCAATTACCTGCCCCTTTTAACGTCAATATGCATCATGCCTCTGATGCTGCATCGATGCATCGCATCGTCATGGAGAACGTTTCCGACCAAGATATCTTTATTGGGGTAGCCGCAGTTGCCGACTACTCACCAAACGAAGTAGCTAATCAGAAAATAAAGAAGCATGAGGGCTCACTCACCTTGCATCTCAAACGGAATCAAGACATTTTGGCAACGGTTGCCAATTTACCCAATCCACCCTTTTGTGTTGGCTTTGCTGCCGAAAGTGAACGGGTGATTGAATATGCCTCTCAAAAGCGCATTGAAAAGAAACTACCCTTAATTGTTGCTAATGAGGTTAACTCCGCAATAGGTCGCGATGAAAACCAAGTCACGTTAATTGATAAAAACGGCAATCACGCACTAGCGCGCAATGATAAATACAAGATTGCAAAGGCCATTATGCAGCATATTCAGCAAATGCTTTAACTTAAATTAATTGACATAAGATGTTTACTTGAAGCTGTCTCAAGCTTAGTGATTTTCAATACAAATTAGTGTTTAATATGCATTTTAATTTGAATGCAAAGAAACTAATATGTCTATTAATGTCGATTTAAAGATTCTTGATAACCGCATACACAACATGATGCCTAGCTACGCAACAAAAGGCTCTGCTGGTTTAGATTTGCGTGCTTGCATAGAACAGACGCAAACGATTAATCCAGGGGAAACAGTAATGATTCCAACTGGCATTGCCATTCATATTGACAATACCTACTATGCAGCACTTATTCTACCGCGCTCAGGACTAGGCCATAAGCATGGGATTGTGCTAGGCAACCTTGTTGGATTAATCGACTCAGATTATCAGGGCCAACTACTCGTCTCTTGTTGGAATCGTGGTAAAGAGGCATTTATTCTGAACCCGATGGAACGCATTGCCCAGCTCGTTATTGTGCCAGTTGTACAAGCAAATTTTCACATTATTGATGAATTTACCGAATCTGAACGTGGCGAAGGTGGCTTTGGAAGTACTGGAAAGCACTAAATGTATTTTATTTAATAGAAAACAGTGATTTTAAGTTGAATTAGGATTAGCTTTAAACTATAATTGCTGTCTTTCTGAAAAGACAAAAGTATTTGGAGATAACCATGGCAAAAGTATGTCAGGTAACAGGCAAAAAGCCAATGGTGGGTAACAATGTTTCTCACGCACACAATAAAACAAGACGCCGTTTCTTACCGAATTTGCAAAACCGTAAATTTTGGGTTGAGAGCGAAAATCGTTGGATAAGTATGCGTATTACGAACGCTGCGCTACGCACGATTGATAAAAATGGCATTGACTCAGTGTTAGCTAAAATGCGCGCTGCTGGCGAAAAAATCTAAGGAGCACTAGAATGCGCGAAAAAATTAAATTAGAGTCATCAGCTGGTACTGGTCATTTCTATACCACAACAAAAAACAAACGTACAATGCCAGGCAAAATGGAAATCAAAAAATTTGATCCTGTTGTTCGTAAACACGTTATGTACAAAGAAAATAAAATTAAATAAGTTAGTTTTATTTCAATAAAAAACCCGCTATTGCGGGTTTTTTATTGTCTATTCAAATACATCGAGATATTAAATGTGATGAATCCAGAATTTCTATAATAAAAAGATCGTTGCCAATCCCAAGAAGATAAAGAAACCGCCACTATCCGTCATTGCGGTAATCAGTACACTTGAACCCACAGCTGGGTCCTTACCAAATTGATTCATCACCAGTGGAATCACTACGCCCATAAGCGCAGCCAATAATAAATTAAGCGTAATAGCGGCAGTCATCACCAAACTCAACCTGTAATCAGCATATAGCGCGTAAGTAACACCACCTAGAACACCGCCCCATATCAGCCCATTAACGAGCGCTACGCCTAGCTCTTTATTCACTTGCGATTTCATATTGCTACCTGAGATTTGACCAATCGCTAATCCACGCACAATCATCGTCGTGGTTTGATTGCCTGAATTACCACCAATACCTGCAACAATTGGCATAAGCGCCGCTAAAGCAACCACTTGACCAATCGAGTTCTCAAATAAACCTATGACCCGTGAAGCAATCAGCGCTGTCACCAAGTTGATTGCCAGCCATGCCCAGCGATTGCTTACAGAATCCCAAACACTAGAGAAGAAATCCTCCTCTTCTCGCAATCCTGCCATTGATAACCGGTCAGCGTCAGACTCTTCACGGATATAATCCATTACCTCATCAACAGTGAGGCGACCAATGAGTTTATTATTGTGATCAACAACAGGAGCACTCACTAAATCATAACGTTCAAAAGCTTTGGCAGCTTCGGTTGCAACATCCTCCGGATGAAACAAAACGACATCTTCAGCCATCGCATTCTCAACCGTTTCATCAAGATCTTTGACTAGCATATTTGTGATTGGCAAAACACCTTTAATGCTATCAAATCGATCAATAACAAAGATTTTATCAGTATGATCAGGCAAAACTTCTAACCTTCTCAGATACCTAAGTGCCACCTCTATGGTAATATCCTCCCGAATCGTGACAACATCAAAATCCATTAACGCGCCGACACTATCCTCTGGATATGAAAGCGCTGATTGCAAACGCTCCCGATTAAGCGTATCAAGACTATCCATCAAATCTTGTAAAACATCTTTTGGCAAGTCTGGTGCCAAATCAGCAAGCTGATCGGTATCTAACTGCTCGGCAGCAGCCAGTAGCTCTTTGCTATCCATGTCAGCAATAAGCGTATGCCTAACAGCATCTGATACCTCTAAGAGAATATCGCCATCACGGTCAACTTTAACCAGATCCCAAAGATATAAACGATCGTCAAGCGGGAGTGCTTCTAAGATATGTGCAACATCTGCAGGATGCAAAGCATTGAGGATATTTTGTAACTCAATTTTATTTTGGCGATGGACAAGCGATTCGACAAGCTCGTGATTAGGCATCTCTTGGTTATGTACAAGACGTTCAACTAACTGGTGCTTCTTTAATAAAGTCACCACATGGTCTAAGGTATCGCTTAATTTATCTTTTGATTCTTGAATATCTGTCATCATTGCCTTGTATTTAACATTGCATGCATTTAGCGTTATTATGAATTGTTTTTAACAATTACCCAATCAAATGCAAAAATTAATCGAATTAAATTTTTACCATACGAAACATTGTCATTTATGTGAGTTAGCTGAAAACCTTATTAAGCAACATAAAAACATTAAACTGAACCTTATTGATATCGCTGACGATAATAAATTACTCAATTTATATGGCGTACGCATTCCAGTATTGCAAAGAACAGATTTGTTAAATGAAATCGACTGGCCTTTTACACAAGAACAAATATTACTTTTGATACAAAAAAGTTCACTATAAAAAAAGCCAGCATATGCTGGCTTTTTTATACTGAAGTACCATATTAAGATTAAGCAACAGCTTGTTCTTCAGCTTGTTCAGGACGGTCGACTAACTCAACAAAGGCCATAGGCGCATTATCACCGTTACGGAAACCGCATTTAAGAATACGCAAGTAACCGCCTTTGCGCTCAACATAACGTGGACCTAACTCAGCAAATAACTTACCGACAATTTCACGATCACGTAAACGGCTAAACGCAAGACGACGGTTTGCCAATGAGGCATCTTTACCTAGAGTGATCAAAGGCTCAGCATATTTACGTAGCTCTTTTGCTTTTGGCAGCGTTGTTCTAATGACTTCATGACGAAGTAATGATACTGACATGTTACGAAACATAGCTGCACGATGACTGCTAGTACGATTTAATTTTCGATTTTGATTACCGTGACGCATAGTAACTTCCTTAAACTTTTAAAATTTTAGCACTTAAGCTTTTTCAAGACCAACTGGTGGCCAACTCTCTAACTTCATGCCTAATGTGAGGCCTTTCGAAGCTAAGACATCTTTAATTTCATTGAGTGATTTGCGACCTAAATTAGGCGCTTTCAACAATTCATTTTCAGAACGTTGAATCAAATCACCAATATAGAAAATATTTTCTGCTTTTAGGCAATTCGCTGAACGAACTGTTAATTCTAAATCATCCACTGGACGTAACAAAATCGGGTCAACTTGTGGTGCTGAAGCTTCTTCTTCTTCAGTAGGTGCCCCTTCAAGATTGGCAAATACTGAAAGCTGGCCAATTAATATCGCAGCAGCATCACGAATTGCTTGCTCTGGATCAACAATACCATTTGTTTCAACATCCATAATCAATTTATCCAAGTCAGTACGCTGTTCAACACGGGCGCTCTCAACTTGATAACTAACTTTGTTAATAGGGCTAAACGAAGCGTCGACCATAATAAAACCAAGCGTACGATCTTCTTGATTAACTTTAGCTCTTACAGGAACAGGTTGATAGCCACGACCCATTTCTACTTTTACCTCAAGATTTAAGGCACCGCCTTTTGTAAGATGCGCAATCACATGGTCTGGATTGACAATTTCAGCATCGTGCCCTGTTGCGAAATCAGCAGCCGTAACAACACCTTCACCAGATTTAGATAAAGTTAAAATCGTTTCTGATTTACTGTTTAATTTGAGTGCAACACCTTTAAGATTCAGCAGAATATCCACTACATCTTCTTGTACACCTTCAATAGTTGAGTATTCATGTACAACACCATCAATCTTAACTTCGGTAATCGCGAAGCCTGGGATTGAAGACAACAATACACGACGCAATGCATTACCCAATGTATAGCCAAAACCACGCTCCATTGGTTCTAAAGTAACACGCGCTCTTAGCGGTGTAATTTCTTCCACATTAACAACACGTGGTTTTAAGTATTCTGTAGGATTACTTTGCATAAAAGTCCTTGACGTAATTGGTTAATAAAAAGCTAAAACTAAGATTTGATTACTTAGAATATAGCTCAACTACCAATGATTCGTTAATGGTTGAAGGCAAATCATCACGTTGTGGTGCAGATTTAAATGTACCTGTAAAAGCTTTTACATCCACTTCTAACCATTCTGGGAAGCCACGCTCATCGGCCGCTTCTAACGCTGATTTGATGCGCAATTGCTTTTTAGATGCTTCGGCAACAGAAACAACATCACCAGCTCTTACTTGGTATGATGGGATATTCACACGTTTACCATTCACAAGAATAGCATTATGTTTTACAACCTGACGTGCTTCAGTACGTGATCCAGCCAAGCCCATACGGTATGCAACGTTATCTAAACGGCACTCTAGTAGTTGCAACAAGTTTTCACCAGTTACACCTTTTCTACGGTCAGCTTCTGCATAGTAACTACGGAATTGCTTTTCTAATACACCGTAAATACGGCGTACCTTTTGTTTCTCACGTAATTGAACGCCATAATCTGAAAGGCGTGAACTGCGACGCTGGCCATGTTGACCAGGTGGGAAGTTACGTTTTTCAATTGCACATTTATCAGTAAAGCATTTTTCAGCTTTTAAAAACAATTTTTCGCCTTCGCGACGGCACTGACGGCATTTAGGATCTAAGTTTCTAGCCAAGATAATTCTCCAGTATTCTTTTTCGCTTAAATGCGACGTTTTTTAGGTGGACGACAGCCATTATGCGGCACTGGCGTCACATCAGTAATGCTGGTAATCTTAAAACCAGCTGCATTAAGTGCACGAACAGCCGATTCACGACCTGGACCTGGACCTTTAATGCGCACTTCTAAATTTTTCACACCATTCTCTTGTGCTGATTTACCAGCCACTTCAGCTGCAACCTGCGCTGCAAAAGGCGTACTCTTACGTGAGCCCTTAAACCCTTGTCCACCTGAAGTTGCCCAAGACAATGCATTGCCTTGACGATCGGTAATCGTAATAATGGTATTGTTAAACGAAGCATGCACATGGGCTACGCCCTCTGCAATATTCTTTTTAACCTTTTTTCTTACGCGTACATTAGCTTTTGCCATGTTGTACTGTCCTTACAAATAATTTTTAAAAAAACTAAACTGTGTTTTATTTAGATTGCTTAATTGGCTTAATTGGGCCTTTACGCGTGCGTGCATTTGTTTTTGTACGCTGGCCACGAACTGGCAAACCACGACGATGACGAATGCCACGATAGCAACCCAAATCCATCAAACGTTTGATATTCATAGTCACTTCACGACGCAGATCACCTTCAACAGTAAACTGAGCAACTGCTTCACGAAGCTTTTCGACTTCCGCATCATTAAGATCTTTTACTTTTGCAGTTGTTGCAACACCTGCAGCTGCACAAATGCTTTTTGCAGTAACTTTACCAATACCGTAAATCGCGGTTAAAGCGATTTCTGTATGTTTATGATTTGGGACATTTACCCCAGCAATACGAGCCATACTCTTAACTCCAAAATGAATCGCTACTTATAAAAGCGACCAAATAAAAAAAGCCTTGCATTCTAACAGTTTGCACTTTGTTTTTCAAACAAAACAAGGCTAGATTAAACACTATCCTTGACGTTGTTTATGACGTGGATCTGAACAAATAACACGCAATACACCACGGCGACGCACTGTTTTGCAATTGCGGCATAATTTTTTTACTGATGCACGAACTCTCATAATAAACCTCTTTAAACAACTTAATCTAATCTAGAATACGTGAAAAATTTCACGCCCTATATTTCAAAACTTAAAATTAGCGTGTTGCGTTGCTACCTTTAAAGTTAGCCTTCTTCAACAAACCTTCATATTGGTGTGACATCAAGTGTGATTGCACTTGTGCCATAAAATCCATGGTAACCACAACAATAATCAATAAAGAAGTCCCACCGAAGTAAAACGGTGTATTAAATTTCAAACTCAAAAACTCTGGTAACAAACAAACGAGTGTGATGTAAACCGCACCAATTAAAGTTAATCTACCCATTATTTTATCAATATACTTAGCCGTTTGATCCCCTGGTCTAATTCCAGGAACGAAAGCGCCGCTTTTTTTCAAATTATCAGCTGTTTCTTTAGGATTAAATACCAAAGCCGTATAAAAGAAACAAAAGAATAAAATAGCAGCAGTAAACAATAAGATATAAATCGGCTGTCCAGGTGAAATCGCACTTGATAAATCTTTCAACCAATACATGCTTTCATTACTACCGAACCAGCCAGCCAAAGAAGCTGGAAACAAAATAATACTTGATGCAAATATTGGTGGGATCACACCAGCCATATTAAGTTTAAGTGGAAGGTGAGTTGTTTGACCACCCATCACCTTGTTACCAACTTGGCGTTTGGCATAATTAACAGTAATTTTGCGCTGTCCACGCTCAACAAAGACAACCAAAGCTGTCACCAAGATAACCATAATAAACAAAAAGACTACCAACGGTATAGAAAAAGCACCTGTACGCGCCAACTCCAATGTGCTGCCAATGGCTCTAGGCAATCCTGCAACAATACCAGCAAAAATGATAATAGAAATGCCATTACCAATTCCACGCTCAGTTATTTGCTCACCCAACCACATAAGAAACATGGTCCCACCAACTAAAGTCACCACAGTAATCAACCTGAATGCCATACCAGGATCGAGTACTAAACCTGCTTGACCTTCGAATGCTACCGCAATACCCAATGCTTGGAATGTAGCTAAAGCAACAGTTCCGTAACGAGTATATTTTGTAATCAACCTTCTACCAGCTTCGCCATCTTTTTTTAATTGCTCTAACTTTGGTGAAACAACCGTTAGCAACTGCATAATAATCGATGCAGAAATGTAAGGCATGATACCTAAAGCAAAGATAGCAAAACGCTGAAGCGAACCACCAGAGAACATATTAAACATACCGAGTATGCCGCCGCTTTGCGAATCAAACAACTGCTTTAATACTGTTGGGTCAATCCCTGGCACTGGAATATGTGAGCCTAAACGGAACACAACGAGTGCGCCAAGAACAAACCAAAGACGACTCTTTAGCTCACTCATCTTCCCGAAGGATTTTAATAAATTATCTTGTGCCAAATCTTTATCTCTTAAGCTTCTACAACTTTACCGCCAGCGCTCTCAATCGCAGCACGAGCACCTTTTGTTAAAAGCAAACCTTGCACATTAACTTTTTCAGTTAAATCACCAGATAAGAAAACTTTTGCTGCTTTCACCTGACCAGAAACAATTTTTGCTTCTTTAAGCGCGAGCAAATCAATCACGTCAACACCCAAGCCCAATAATTCGCTTGTCCGAACGTGGGCTGTGTCAGCTTTTGTCATCGATTTAAAGCCACGCTTTGGCAAACGGCGTTGTAAAGGCATTTGACCACCTTCAAAACCAACACGGTGTGTTCTACCAGAGCGTGAGTGCTGACCTTTGTGTCCGCGACCACCAGTTTTACCAAAACCAGAGCCAATACCACGACCGATACGACGAGCTTCTTTTTTTGCGCCTTCTGCAGGCTTAATTGTATTTAATTCCATTATCCTTCTACCTTTAATAGATAGTTGACTTTATTAATCATACCGCGGATTGCTGGGGTATCTTGCAATTCAACTGTATGGTGCATGCGACGTAAACCTAAACCTTTAACTGTTGCGCGATGAGACTCAAGTCTTCCAATCACACTTTTAATCAAGGTTACTTTAACCGTCGTGCTATTGTCTTTTTTTGTATTAGCCATTTGTTTAGCCTCTAATCTCTTCAACTGATTTACCACGTTTAGCAGCGACGTCCGAAGGCGTATTCATTGCTTCTAAACCATTTAAAGTTGCACGTACAACGTTGTAGGGATTTGCTGAACCAATGCACTTTGCAGTTACATTAGTGACACCCATCACTTCAAAGATTGCACGCATAGCGCCGCCAGCAATAATTCCTGTACCTTCAGGTGCTGGTTGAATTAACACTTTCGCAGCGCCAAAACGGCCAATAACAGTGTGATGCAACGTACCATTATTTAGGTTAACTTTAACCATCTCACGACGCGCCTCATCCATTGCTTTTTGAACAGCTGTAGGCACTTCACGCGCTTTACCTTTGCCCATACCAACACTACCATCACCGTCTCCGACAACGCTTAATGCGGCAAAGCTCATAATACGTCCACCCTTAACCGTTTTACTTACACGGTTAACAGAAATCATTTTTTCACGCAAACCATCTGTTTGCTGTGCTTGTTGCTCAAAACCTTTAGCCATAATCTATTCTCGCTTATTAAAATGACAGACCATTTTCACGCGCAGCTTCTGCCAACGCTTGAATGCGACCATGATATTTATTGCCCGAACGATCAAATGCTACTGTAGTAACGCCTGCTTTAATCGCCTTCTCAGCAATTCGCTTACCGATTACAGCAGCCGCTTCAACGTTACCACCGTTCTTAACTAATTTACGTACTTCCGCCTCTGCTGTAGAGGCACTTGCCAACACTTTGTCACCAGATGCATCAATAATTTGCGCATAAATGTGTAAGTTTGTACGGTGCACGCTTAGGCGCGTTACAGATTGCTTGGCAATAACGGCACGGGTTTTACGTGCGCGGCGCAAGCGATTATTTACTGTAGTCATGTTTTAGCCTTATTTTCCTAAATTACTACTATTTCTTCTTAGATTCTTTAATCTGAACAACTTCATCAGAATAACGAACACCCTTGCCTTTATAAGGCTCTGGCTCACGGTAAGCACGAATTTGAGCAGCAACCTGACCAACCACTTGCTTATCAGCTCCAGTTAACTCAACTTCTGTAGGCGTTGCTGTTTTGACAGTGACGCCATCTGGCATTTGATGACTGATAGGATGTGAATAGCCCAACTCCAAATTAAGCATTTGACCTTGCGCCTGCGCTTTGTAGCCAACACCAACCAAGGTTAGTTTTCGTGTAAACCCTACTGAGACGCCATGCACCATATTAGCAACCAATGAACGTAAAGTACCTGACATAGCTCTTGAATGCGCATCATCATTAGCGGCAACAAAGGTAATTGTTTCACCATCGCGGTTCAAATTAACTACACCTGTTAATGCTTGTGATAATTTGCCTAAAGGTCCACTAACATCAATACTATTAGCAGTTAAAACCACATCAACCTTAGCTGGAATGACTACTGGATTTTTAGCAACACGTGACATCTGCTTCTCCTTAAGCCACTACGCACAACAACTCACCGCCGATACCGGCAGCTTGCGCTTTGCGATCTGTCATTACACCCTTGGATGTAGACACAATTGTCACACCAAGACCATTCATTACTTTGGGTATATTTTGCCCACTCTTATAAACACGCAAACCTGGCTTACTTACACGCTCAATTTTTTCAATTACTGGGCGTCCAGCATAGTATTTAAGCTCAATATTCAACAATGGTTTGCCATTGTTAGCATCTACTGAATAACTTTCAATATAGCCTTCGTCTTTTAGCACATTTGCAATAGCACCTTTTAATTTAGATGCTGGCATCGAAACCGAGATTTTGTTAACGCTTTGCGCATTGCGAATACGCGTTAACATGTCGGCAATTGGATCACTCATACTCATAGATCTGTTCCTTTTTTACCAGCTAGCCTTAGTAACACCTGGCACTTTGCCAGCCATCATCAAGTCACGCAATTTACTACGTCCAATTCCGAATTTACTAAACACGCCACGAGGACGGCCAGTAAGCGCACAACGATTACGTAAACGCACAGGGCTTGAATTACGTGGTAAAGCTTGTAGTTTCAAGCGCGCTTGACGCTGCTCCTCAACACTCACACTTTGATCGTTAATAATTGCTGTTAACGCAGCACGTTTCTCAGCGAATTTTTTTACTGTAGCGCGTCGTTTAATTTCACGCTCTGTCATACATGTTTTTGCCATGTGTCTTACCCTCTAAAAGGAAAGTTAAACGCAGAAAGCAATGCTTTAGCTTCTTCGTCAGTTTTTGCAGTCGTTGTAATCGTTATATTCATACCACGAATCGCATCGATTTTATCGTAATCAATTTCAGGGAAAATGATTTGCTCTTTAACACCCATATTGTAATTTCCACGGCCGTCAAATGATTTTCCTGATAGCCCACGGAAATCTCTAATACGCGGAATAGATACTGTCACCAAGCGGTCAAAAAATTCATACATACGCTCACGACGTAAAGTAACTTTGCAACCAACCGGATAATCATCACGGATTTTAAACGCAGCAACAGATTTTTTTGCTTTGGTCACAACAACTTTTTGACCAGCAATTTTCTCCATATCACTGACTGCATTTTCCATGACTTTTTTATCTGCAACTGCCTCACCAACACCCATATTAAGTGTGATTTTCTCGATTCTAGGAACCTGCATAACAGATGTGTAACCAAATTTCTCGGTTAACTCTTTAACGACTGTGTCGTTATAATATTGTTTTAAGCGTGCCATATTTTTTCCCATTCACTCACTTAAGCTTCAACAGCTTCGCCGTTAGATTTATAAACACGGATTTTACGACCGTCTTTTAATATCTTGTAGCCCACTCGGTCAGCTTTCTCTGTTGCCGCATTAAACAAGGCAATATTAGAAATTTGGATCGGCATTTCTTTAGCAACGATACCGCCAGCAACACCCTTCATCGGGTTTGGCTTTTCATGTTTTTTTGCCAAATTAATACCTTCAACAATCACAAGACCATCTTCAAGCACACGTGAAACTACACCACGCTTACCTTTATCTTTTCCTGTATTGACAATAACTTGATCACCTTTAAGAATTTTACTCATCTCTGTATCCTTTGTATTCGCTCTTAAAGCACTTCAGGAGCTAAAGAAACGATTTTCATAAAACGCTCACCACGCAATTCACGTGTCACCGGGCCAAAAATACGTGTGCCGATTGGCTCAAGTTTAGCTGATAATAGTACCGCAGCATTACTGTCAAACTTAACCAATGAACCGTCTGGACGGCGCACACCTTTAGCAGTACGAACAACAACAGCGTTGTAAACTTCGCCTTTTTTTACGCGCCCACGAGGAGCTGCATCTTTGATTGTGACCTTAATTACATCGCCAACGCTTGCGTAACGACGCTTAGAACCACCCAACACTTTAATACACATTACAGAACGTGCACCAGTGTTATCAGCTACTTCTAGCCTAGACTGCATTTGAATCATGAAATAATCTCCAACTTAATCCGTATTTACCAAAACAGCCGCCATCTAATGGTTCGGCCTATTGACCACGGTCAGTATTGGGGCGCTTGCTTTTTAAATGAATTATTATCCTAACAATTCACGAGCGCCGAAAAGTCCAACATTATATACTTAATTTGCATTCTCTAGCAAGTAGGAAATGCAAATAAATACTACTAAGAAAGAATAGGCTAACTTGCTTTTCTATCTACATTACTTACTACCCAAGTTTTAAGCTTTGATAGTGGACGACCTTCCGTAATGGTTACGATATCGCCTTCTTTACATTCATTCATTTCATCGTGTGCATGAAATTTCTTGGATTTTGATATGACTTTACCAATTAATGGATGCTTAACCTTACGCTCCACTAAAACAGTAACCGTTTTATCCATTTTGTCACTTACGACACGACCGCTTAATGAGCGAACAACTTTAGCTTGTGTTTCTGTCATCATCAATCCTCTTAGGCTTTAGCTTTTTCAGCTAGTACAGTCTTAATACGCGCAATATTGCGTCGTGTTTTTAAAATTTGATCTGGCTTATTCAGCTGTTGTGTTGCAGATTGCATGCGCAATGAAAATTGAGCACGACGCAATTCAATCAACTCATTATTAAGCTCGTCAACATTTTTACTTCTTAAATCAGTAGCTTTCATCATCATTTCCTTAACCACCAAGTTGACGTGTCATGAATACTGTTTCGATTGGCAATTTTGCTGCTGCCAATTTAAAAGCTTCACGAGCTAATGTTTCACTGACGCCGTCCATTTCATACAACATTTTTCCAGGCTGAATCTGTGCAACGTAAAATTCAACACTTCCTTTACCTTTACCCATACGAACTTCAGCTGGCTTCTTAGAAATTGGTTGATCTGGAAAAATACGAATCCAAACACGACCGCCACGTTTAATATGACGCGTCATTACACGACGTGCGGCTTCAATTTGACGTGCAGTTAAACGACCACGACCAATTGCTTTTAGTCCAAAATCACCAAAACTTACTTTATTACCTGTCGTTGCAATGCCTTTATTCCGGCCTTTTTGCATCTTACGATATTTTTGTCTAGACGGTTGTAGCATCTTTAACCCTCGGCTTTCTTACTTTTTTTTCTGGTTCAGCATCAGCAGCGTCAACTGCAGTTTGCACATTATCAGCAAAAACTTCACCTTTAAATACCCATACTTTAATACCAATAATACCGTATGTTGTTAATGCTTCGGCAACACCGTAATCAATATCAGCACGTAATGTATGAAGTGGAACACGGCCTTCACGATACCATTCAGTACGAGCAATCTCAATACCGTTCAAACGGCCAGAACTCATAATCTTGATACCTTTGGCACCCAAACGCATCGCGTTTTGCATAGCACGCTTCATGGCACGACGAAACATAACACGCTTTTCTAACTGTTGCGCGATACTTTGTGCAATTAACGTCGCATCAAGCTCTGGCTTACGCACTTCTTCGATGTTCAAATGTACTGGTACGTTCATCATACCCTGTAGCGTTGAACGTAGCGTTTCAATGTCTTCACCTTTTTTACCAATCACAACTCCTGGACGGGCACTATGAATAGTAATCTTGGCATTTTTAGCAGGTCGCTCAATCACAACCTTACTTACGGCTGCGTTAACTAATTTTTTAGTTAAAAAATCACGCACCTTAATGTCGTTTTGCAACATTTCCGGGAAATGTTTAGAGTTTGCATACCAGCGTGATTGCCAGTTTTTAGTTACTGCTAAACGGAATCCAATTGGATGTATTTTTTGTCCCATATTAAGCCTTTGTATCGCCGACTGTCACATGAATGTGACAGGTAGGTTTAAGGATACGCCCAGCACGACCTTTGGCGCGAGCGCGAATTCTTTTTAACACAATACCTTTATCAACGTAAATTGAAGTTACTTTCAATTCATCGATATCTGCACCGTTATTATGTTCTGCATTGGCAATCGCTGATTCCACTACTTTTTTAATTAACTCAGCACCTTTTTTTGGTGTAAAAGCTAATATATTCAGTGCATGGTCAACTTTTTTACCACGTACAAGGTCGGCAACCAGTCTCGCTTTTTGCGGAGACAAATGCACACCTCTTAAGACCGCTGTTACTTGCATCATAAGCTCCTATTTCTTCGCTTTTTTGTCAGCAGCATGACCTTTGAATGTACGCGTTAGCGCAAACTCACCAAGCTTGTGACCTACCATGTTTTCAGAAATGAGTACTGGCACATGAATTTTTCCGTTATGCACAGCAATCGTTAAACCAATAAAATCAGGCAAAATTGTAGAACGGCGTGACCAGGTTTTAATTGGTTTGCGATCACGATTTGCCGAAGCTACTTCTACTTTTTTTGCTAGATGCCCATCAATAAATGGGCCTTTTTTAATTGAACGTGCCATATTTTCTACCTTACGCCTCTCGGACGACGACTAACGCGCATATTGTCCGTACGTTTATTGTTACGAGTGCGGAAACCTTTAGTTTGAACACCCCAAGGACTTACTGGATTCATACCAGCCGCTGTACGGCCTTCGCCACCACCGTGCGGGTGGTCAACTGGGTTCATCACAACACCACGAACCGTTGGACGAACACCGCGCCAACGCATTGCGCCAGCTTTACCAATTGAACGTAATGAATGCTCACCGTTACCAACCTCACCTAAAGTTGCTTTACAGTCAACATGAACACGACGAACCTCACCAGAACGCAAACGCAATTGCGCGTAAATTCCCTCTCTCGCAAGCAATTGAACTGAAGTGCCTGCAGAACGCGCAACTTGAGCACCCTTACCTGGCTTTAACTCGATACAGTGAATCGTACTACCAACAGGTATATTACGAAGCGGCAAGGCATTACCTGCTTTAATCGGCGCTTCTGAACCACTTATCAGTTGATCACCAGCTGCTATACCTTTTGGTGCAATAATATAACGACGTTCACCATCCGCATAACAAAGCAAGGCAATATGTGCAGAACGGTTCGGATCGTACTCAATATGCTCAACCTTTGCAGGTATCCCGTCTTTATTACGACGAAAATCCACAATACGGTAGTGCTGCTTGTGACCTCCACCTTGGTGACGCGTTGTAATACGACCGTTGTTATTACGCCCAGCATTCTTGCTTTGACTTTCAAGTAAAGGTGCGTATGGCTTACCTTTATGCAAATCTGGGGTAACTACTTTTACAACTCCACGACGACCGGGGGAAGTTGGTTTGACTTTAACTAATGCCATCTCTATTCTCCTTATTCGCCAGCCGCGAAGTTAATTTCTTGACCAGGCTTCAAGCTAACATACGCTTTTTTCCAGTCGTTACGCTTGCCAATAGTACGGCCAGCACGCTTTGTTTTGCCTAATACGTTTAGAGTAGTAACTGATTCCACTTCAACTTTAAACACAAGCTCAACAGCCGCTTTAATTTCAAGTTTAGTTGCATTTTTCAGCACTTTAAATGCAATTTGCTGATTTTTATCTGCAACATAAGTTGCTTTCTCAGTAATTTGTGGGGCTACAATAACTTGCAATAAACGATCTTGAGTATGAATTATTGCGCTCATGCTAACATCTCCTCAAGTTTCTTCACTGCACCAGCAGTTGCCAGCACTTTAGGGAAACGCACCAAACTAACAGGGTCAGCATGTTGCGCTTCTACAACCATCACATTAATGAGGTTACGTGAAGATAAATATAAATTCTCATCAAACCCGTCGGTCAACAGTAAAACACCGTCTGCATAACCAAGACTTTTAATTTTTTCTACAAATTGTTTTGTTTTTGGCGAATCAACTTTGAAGTCTTCAACCACTGCAATTCGCTCTTGACGAACCAACTCGGAAAGTATTGTCTGCATACCAGCGCGATAAGCCTTACGATTTACTTTATGTGTGTAGTTGTCTTTAGGGCTAGCTGGGAATGCACGACCACCTCCACGCCAAATTGGGCTAGACGTCATACCTGCACGCGCATTACCCGTACCCTTTTGTCCGTAAGGTTTCTTCGTTGAGTGAGCAACTGTACCTCGTGTTTTTTGAGCGCGGGTTGAAGTGCGTGCATTTGCCATATAAGCAACGACCACTTGATGCACCAGCGCCTCATTGAACTCACGACCAAAAGCTACATCAGATACCGTAATACCTTTTTTAGCCGTTTTACCCGCGTTATCGATTAACTTAATTTCCATTATTTAGCCCCCTGTGTTTTGGACGCTTTAGCTTTTATAGCTGGACGTACAACAACGTCACCACCTTTAGAGCCTGGAATAGCACCTTTAATCAACAGCAAGTTACGCTCAGCATCAACACGTACTATTTCTAGATTTTGCGTTGTTACTTTAACATCACCCAAATGGCCAGCCATACGCTTACCAGGGAATACTCTACCTGGGTCTTGCGCCATACCTTGCGAACCAATTTTTTTGTGTGCTTTTGAGTTACCATGCGACGCACGGCCAGAAGAGAAATGATGACGTTTAATACCGCCAGCAAATCCTTTACCAATCGAAGAACCAGTTACATCCACTAATTGACCTGCCTCAAACAGTGCCACTGAAATTTCAGTACCTACAGCGTGATTAGCAACTAAGTCTTCGTTAACATTAAATTCTTGCATACCTGAACCAGCAGCAACACCAGCCTTGGCATAATGCCCAGTTAGCGCCTTACTGATACGGCTAGCACGACGTTCGCCGAAAGCAACCTGAAGGCCAGTATAGCCATCTGTTTCGACTGTCTTGATCTGTGTCACACGGTTAGGTTTAACCTCAAGCACGGTTACTGGGATACTATTACCTTCCTCAGTAAACACGCGGGTCATTCCCACCTTGCGACCAATAAGCCCTAAGCTCATGATCTATTCCTTATTATTTAATTAAAAAGTCGATTACAATTGACCGACTTCTGTGAAAGAGCGCGGATTATACCGAACTCCAGACTTGATTACAACCCTAAAGCTAAATTACAGCTTAATTTCAACATCCACACCAGCTGGTAAGTCCAACTTCATTAATGCATCAACTGTTTTATCAGTTGGCTCAACAATATCCATCAGGCGCTGATGAGTACGAATTTCGAACTGATCACGAGATGTTTTATTAACATGTGGTGAACGTAAGATATCGAAACGCTCAATACGTGTTGGCAAAGGTACTGGACCTTTCACCACTGCACCTGTACGCTTTGCTGTTTCAACAATCTCTTGAGCAGATTGATCAATCAAACGATAGTCAAATGCTTTTAAACGAATACGAATTTTTTGAGCTGCCATGTTTTTTCCTTATAAAGAGCGAAACGGCAGGCTTAAGCCTGCCGTCTTAATTTAAATAACTTACTATTCAATAATCTTAGCAACAACACCTGCACCAACTGTACGACCACCTTCACGAA
>JAFMCM010000036.1 GCA_017857755.1 Methylophilaceae bacterium
TTCGTGAAGGTGGTCGTACAGTTGGTGCAGGTGTTGTTGCTAAGATTATTGAATAATTATTTAGCGAAATAAGCTACGCTATTTTAGCGTAGCTTTTGATGTTTGTAGTGTATACAGGCCAATAGCTCAATTGGTAGAGTATCGGTCTCCAAAACCGAGGGTTGGGGGTTCGAAGCCCTCTTGGCCTGCCAAATAATAAAACAGTTCTTTGTATGAGAGCTGTATAAGGTTTAAGTGATAAATATGATAGATAAAATCAAGCTAGTGTTGTCTGTGCTGCTGTTTGCGGCCGGCGTTGCTGGCTTTTATCTTTTGGCTGATAAAGCCTTAGTGTTGCGTATTCTTGTTGTGATTGCTGGCATTGTTGCGGCTGCGCTAGTGTTCAAAATGACGCCAGTCGGTGAAACAGCATTTGGATTTGTTAATGATTCAATTGCTGAAGCTAAGCGTGTCGTTTGGCCAACACGAAAAGAAACCGTACAAACAACAATGGTTGTATTTTTCTTGGTCGTAATTATGGCTGCTTTTTTGTGGTTGGTTGATATTGGCTTTTCACAAATGATTCAATGGGTATTAGGACGGAGTGCTTAATGGAGATGCATTGGTATGCAGTTCAAGTGTTTTCAAGTATGGAGAAGTCTGTAAAGGCAGCTTTAGAGGAACGCATTAGTCGCTCAGAGCATCAAGATCAGTTTGGTGAGATTTTAGTGCCCATTGAGGAAGTGGTAGAGATGAAATCTGGTGTTAAAAAGATTTCTGAAAGACGTTTGTATCCTGGTTATGTTTTAGTGCAAATGGCGATGACGGATGCAAGCTGGCATTTGATTAAAAGCACGCCACGTGTAACTGCATTTATTGGTGGGAGTGCACAAAAGCCAACGCCAATTAAAGACAAAGAAGTTGAGATTATTCTACAACGTATGGATGATAGTAAATCTAATCCGACACAAAAAATGACCTATGAAAAAGGTGAAGTTGTACGTGTTGTTGATGGTCCGTTTAAAGACTTTTCTGGCAGTATCGAAGAAGTCAACTATGAAAAAAGTAAAGTTAAAGTATCGGTTTCAATCTTTGGTCGTGCAACGGCTGTTGAATTAGACTTTAATCAAGTAGATAAAGAAATTTAGTAGTACGTAATTTTAACGGGGAGCCTTGGTTTTGATGAGGCGCTTGCACCCATTTTAGGAGTATTGAAAATGGCAAAAAAAGTCATCGGTTATATAAAGCTGCAGATTCCTGCAGGTAAAGCTAATCCAAGCCCACCAGTTGGTCCTGCGTTGGGTCAGCGCGGTTTAAACATCATGGAGTTCTGTAAAGCCTTCAACGCGGCCACACAAAACGTTGAACCTGGTTTGCCGATTCCTGTTGTGATAACAGCATTTGCTGATAAGAGTTTTACTTTTATCATGAAAACGCCTCCAGCATCTATCTTGCTTAAGAAAGCGGCAAATATTAAGAGTGGTTCGGCACGTCCACATGTAGATAAGGTGGCGACAATTACACGTAAGCAAGCTGAAGAGATTGCAACGACGAAAATGCCTGATTTGACAGCGGCTGATATGGATGCGGCGGTGCGTACAATTGCTGGTAGCGCTCGCAGTATGGGCATTATTGTGGAGGGTGAGTAACATGGCTAAAAGAATTGATGCACTACGTGCAAAAATAGATCGTAACAAATTGTATCCAGCGCAAGACGCTTTGGCGCTTGTAAAAGAAGGTTCAAAAGTAAAGTTTGACGAATCAGTAGATATTTCTATTAACTTAGGCATTGACGCGAAGAAATCAGATCAATTAGTTCGTGGCTCTATTGTATTGCCGCATGGTATTGGCAAAACAACACGTGTGGCTGTATTTGCCCAAGGTGTCCAAGCAGAAGCGGCTAAAGAAGCTGGTGCTGATATTGTTGGGTTTGAAGATTTAGCTGAGCAAGTTAAGGGTGGCATGATGGATTTTGACGTTGTGATTGCGACGCCAGATGCGATGCGTATTGTTGGTACATTAGGGCAAGTACTGGGCCCACGCGGTTTAATGCCAAATCCAAAAGTTGGTACAGTCACGCCAGATGCTGCTACAGCAGTTAAAAATGCAAAAGCAGGGCAGGTGCAATATCGTACAGATAAAGGCGGTATTATCCATTGCACAATCGGTCGTGCTTCATTTACGGTTGAGCAATTGTCAGGCAACATGGCTGCTTTGGTTGATGCGATTACTAAGGCAAAACCAGCTTCGTCTAAGGGTGTGTACTTAAAGAAAATGTCTCTTTCTACCACCATGGGTCCAGGCATTCGAGTGGATCAAAGCTCTGTAGCATAATTTAAAGTGCCAAGTTTTACTTGGCCTAAAAGAACTTTGGGCTTGTTGTTTTATTTTAAAACAACAAGAGCATCAAAGACCGTTGGTGCCCTTTAGGGCTTAATTGATTCTGATGAATAATGGGTGATTGACATGTCAATCCTCTGCTATTTCATGATTAGCATCCAACGCAGATGGCGAACCCGGTACAGGATTTGTAAGCCCTGAATCAAGGACGCCGTGAGTGGTGCAACACTTTGGTGTTGTACTTATCATTAACGGAAGGAGAAAAGACCTTGAGTCTCAATCTAACAGAGAAAAAAGCAGTAGTTGCTGAAGTCAGCGAGCAAGTCGCATCGGCGCAAGCAATTGTTCTTGCTGAATATCGTGGCTTAACAGTGACAGAAATTACATCACTAAGAGCTGATGCTAGAAAAGCTGGTGTTTATTTACGTGTTCTAAAAAACACGCTGGTACGTCGTGCAGTTGACGGCACACCGTTTTCTGGTTTAACAAACGATATGGTTGGACCATTGATGTTTGGCATTTCAGCCGACCCAGTGGCAGCAGCTAAAGTAATGAACAGTTTTGCAAAGACTAACGACAAGTTTGTGCTTAAAGCTGGTGCGATGCCAAATGAAGTTTTAGATGCTGCTGGCATTAAAGCTTTGGCTACCATGCCTAGCCGTGATGAGTTGCTGTCTAAATTGCTCGGTACTATGCAAGCACCAGTTGCTAAATTTGTACAGACACTTAACGAAGTGCCTACCAAATTTGTACGTGGTCTTGCGGCAGTACGTGATCAAAAAGCAGCTTAATATTACGCTAACTTATATTTAAATTTTAGGAGTTTTACAAATGGCAATTTCAAAAGATGATATTTTAGAAGCAATCAGTGCAATGTCAGTTTTAGATTTATCTGCATTGATTAAAGAGATGGAAGAAAAATTTGGTGTTTCTGCTGCTGCTGCTGCAGTTGCAGTTGCTGCTCCAGCAGCCGGTGGTGATGCAGGTGCTGCAGCTGCTGAGCAATCAGAGTACGATGTTGTATTGACTGCTGCTGGTGAACAAAAAGTAAGTGTTATTAAAGCCGTGCGTGAATTGACTGGTTTAGGCTTGAAAGAAGCTAAAGATTTAGTTGATGGCGCACCAAAAACAATTAAAGAAGGCTTGGCAAAAGCAGAAGCTGACGAAGCATTGAAAAAATTAATCGAAGCTGGTGCTACTGGCGAACTTAAATAATTCATTTAAGTGATTACTTTAGGCTGGCGGGAAACCGTCAGCCTTAGCTGTTTATAGGCAGCTGTAAATGTATCAAAATGTAAGGTATGAAAATTGTAATTAAATGATGTTAAAAATCAAGACATTAGACAATGTAGTGTTTTGTTTTCTACCCTCAAAATATCAGGAGACGCTATGAGCTATTCCTTTACCGAAAAAAAACGTATACGTAAGAGTTTCGCTAAAAGAGAAAGTGTGCAGGAAGTACCCTACTTACTTGCAATGCAATTGGAGTCCTATAAAGCCTTTTTACAGGCTGATGCTTCACAGGACGAGCGTAAAAATACAGGCCTTGAGTCTGCTTTTAGTTCAGTTTTCCCAATCGAAAGTCATTCAGGTAATGCACGTTTAGATTATGTAAGCTATCAATTAGGTGCAGAGCCATTTGACGTAAAAGAGTGTCAGCAGCGTGGTTTAACTTACGCAGCACCAATTCGTGTAAAAGTACGTTTAACCATTATGGATAAAGAGGCTTCAAAGCCTACGGTAAAGGAAGTAAAAGAGCAGGAAGTCTATATGGGCGAACTGCCTTTGATGACTGAAAACGGTTCATTCGTGATTAACGGTACTGAGCGTGTTATCGTTTCGCAATTGCACCGTAGCCCAGGCGTTTTCTTCGAGCATGATAGAGGTAAAACACATAGTTCTGGTAAATTGCTGTTCTCAGCACGTGTGATTCCTTACCGTGGTTCATGGTTGGATTTTGAATTTGATCCTAAGGACTACTTGTATTTCCGTGTCGATCGTCGTCGCAAAATGCCAGTGACAGTGCTGCTAAAAGCACTGGGCTTTATGCCAGAACAAATTTTGGAAATTTTTGGTGACACCGATACTTTCCACATTGGACCTAAAGGAATTGAATTTACTTTAGTTCCAGATCGTTTGCGCGGTGAAATGGCGAAATTTGACATCACTGATAAAAATGGTGAAGTTGTTGTTGCTAAAGATAAGCGAATTACTGTTAAGCATATTCGTGAAATTGAAAAAGCAGGTATTGAAAAAATTACTGTACCGATGGATTTCATTCTTGGCCGTGCCGTGATGAAAAATATTATTGATACGGAAACTGGTGAAGTGATTGCCAATGCCAATGATGAAATCACAGAAGACTTGCTTGAGAAATTAATTGAAGCAAAAGTTAAAGTAATTGATACGCTTTATGCGAATGACTTAGATCATGGCGACTTTATTTCACAAACATTGCGTATTGACGAAGTGCCAGATCAATATTCAGCGCGGACTGCTATATACAGAATGATGCGTCCTGGTGAACCGCCAACTGAGGATTCAGTGGAAGCTTTATTTCAAGGTTTATTCTTTAATGAAGATCGCTATGATTTATCAGTAGTTGGTCGGATGAAGTTTAATCGTCGTGCATACCCTCATAAATTGGAGGATCGTACTGCTGATTGGATGAAGCGCTTCTATGAGCGTATTGGACCTCAAAGTGATTCAGGTGCAATGGTATTGTCTAATGACGATATTTTAGCCGTGATTGGTGTCTTGCTTGAGTTACGTAACGGGCATGGTGAGATTGACGATATTGATCACTTAGGTAATCGTCGTATCCGTTCTGTAGGTGAGTTAGCTGAGAATCAGTTCCGTGCTGGATTAGTGCGCGTTGAGCGTGCTGTTAAAGAGCGTTTAAGCCAAGCGGAATCCGATAATTTAATGCCGCACGACTTGATTAATGCGAAACCTGTTTCTAGTGCGATTCGTGAATTCTTTGGTTCGAGCCAACTTTCACAGTTTATGGATCAAACAAACCCATTATCAGAGATTACGCATAAACGTCGTATCTCTGCATTGGGTCCTGGTGGTTTGACGCGTGAGCGTGCAGGTTTTGAGGTGCGCGATGTCCATACAACCCATTATGGACGTGTGTGTCCAATCGAAACACCAGAAGGTCCAAATATTGGTTTGATAAACTCATTGGCGTTATTTGCACGTACCAATGAATATGGTTTCTTAGAAACGCCTTATCGTCGTGTTAAGGATAACAAAGTGTCAAAAGACATTGATTTCCTTTCTGCAATTGAAGAAAGTGAATTCATGATTGCACAGGCGAATACAGAACTTGATGCTAAGGGTGGATTTAAGGAAGAAATCGTTTCTTCACGTTATCAAAACGAATTCACAATGGCGCAGCCTGACAGCGTTCAATATATGGACGTTGCACCAGGACAAATTGTTTCTGTTGCGGCATCATTGATCCCATTCTTAGAGCATGATGATGCTAACCGTGCATTGATGGGTGCAAATATGCAACGTCAAGCGGTTCCTTGTTTGCGTGCTGAAAAAGCCGTGGTTGGTACTGGCATTGAGCGTACTGTTGCAATCGATTCAGGCACCATCGTACAGGCACGTCGTGGCGGTATTGTTGATTATGTTGACTCGGGTCGTATTGTTGTGCGAGTACATGATGAAGAAGCTGTTGCTGGTGAGGTTGGGGTTGATATTTACAATTTAACGAAATATACACGCTCTAACCAAAATACAAACATTAATCAACGACCGTTAGTTAAGGTGGGCGATCAGTTGCAACGTGGTGATGTGATTGCGGATGGTGCTTCAACGGACATGGGTGAATTGGCGCTTGGTCAAAACATGTTGGTTGGCTTTATGCCATGGAATGGATATAACTTTGAGGATTCAATTCTAATCTCAGAACGCGTCGTTGCTGATGACCGCTATACTTCAATTCATATTGAAGAGTTATCGGTGGTTGCTCGTGACACGAAGTTAGGGCCTGAGGAGATTACTCAAGACATCTCTAATCTATCAGAACGTATGCTTGGTCGATTAGATGAGTCAGGTATTATTTACATCGGTGCTGAAGTTGAAGCGGGAGATGTGTTGGTTGGTAAGGTAACGCCGAAGGGCGAGACTCAATTAACTCCAGAAGAGAAATTACTACGAGCCATTTTTGGTGAAAAAGCTTCAGATGTTAAAGATACTAGTTTACGTGTGCCTTCAGGTACAACAGGTACAGTGATTGATGTTCAAGTGTTTACGCGGGAAGGTATCGATCGTGATGCGCGTGCGCAACAAATCATTGACGATCAATTGGCACACTTTAAACAAGATTTAGCAGATCAGATGCGTATTGTTGAAGATGATACATTTGGTCGTATCAGCCGTTCAATTATTGGTCAAGTTGCAACTGGCGGACCAAACAAATTGAAAAAAGGCGATACAGTAACGGCTGAATATTTGGAAGCGGTTGGTCGTTATGATTGGTTTGATATTCGTTTATCAGATGAAGATGCTGCACGCCAGCTTGAACAGTTAAAAGATGGCTTAACAACAGCACGTGCCAATTTTGACAGTAAATACGAAGAGAAAAAACGTAAATTAACACAAGGTGATGAACTACCACCAGGCGTACAAAAAATGGTTAAAGTGTATTTAGCTGTTAAAAGACGCATTCAGCCAGGTGATAAAATGGCTGGTCGACATGGTAACAAAGGTGTTATTTCAAAAATTGCCCCAGTTGAAGATATGCCGCACATGGCCGATGGTACGCCAGTTGATATTGTGTTGAATCCATTAGGCGTTCCTTCGCGTATGAATATTGGCCAGATTCTAGAGGTTCATTTAGGTTGGGCAGCTAAAGGCTTGGGTATGCGTATTACTGAAATGTTGCAAGCTGAGTCTAAGGTGGCTGAAATTCGTCAATTCCTAGATAAAATTTATAACGATAGCACAGGTAAAAAAGAAGATATTAAATCCCTATCTGATGTTGAGGTAATTGAGCTTGCAAACAACCTAAAACGCGGTGTGCCGTTTGCAACACCAGTTTTTGACGGTGCTGCTGAGTCTGACATTAAAGAAATGCTTGATTTAGCTTTCCCTGATGATGATGCGCGTACTAAACAGTTACAATTTCATGCAGGTAAAACGCAAGTGAAATTGTTCGATGGAAGAACAGGAGATGCATTTGAACGCCCAGTAACCGTTGGTTATATGCACGTATTGAAATTACATCACTTAGTGGATGATAAGATGCATGCGCGTTCTACTGGACCATATAGTTTGGTTACGCAACAGCCATTAGGTGGTAAGGCGCAATTTGGTGGACAACGTTTTGGTGAGATGGAAGTTTGGGCGCTTGAAGCTTATGGTGCAGCTTACACCTTACAAGAAATGCTGACTGTGAAGTCAGATGACGTCAATGGGCGTACTAAAGTGTACGAAAACATTGTCAAAGGCGAGCACAAAATTGAGGCGGGCATGCCAGAATCGTTTAATGTGTTAGTGAAAGAAATTCGTTCACTTGCTATCGACATCGATTTGGATCGTAACTAACTTATATTTATGCGCGCTTTGACTAGGCGCATTAGTTTTTATTCATGCATCTTTGGATGCATTAGAGGAGAAGTCAAATGAAAGCGCTATTAGACTTATTTAAACAGGTAACCCAAGAAGAAGAGTTTGACGCGATTAAAGTCGCGTTGGCCTCGCCTGAGAAAATCCGATCATGGTCGTATGGTGAAGTCAAAAAGCCAGAAACCATCAACTATCGAACGTTCAAACCAGAGCGCGACGGTTTGTTCTGTGCAAAAATCTTTGGCCCAACCAAGGACTATGAATGTTTGTGTGGTAAATACAAGCGACTAAAACATCGCGGAGTGATTTGTGAAAAATGTGGTGTTGAAGTCACTTTGTCTAAAGTGCGTCGTGAACGTATGGGTCATATCGATCTCGCTTCACCTGTTGCACATATTTGGTTCTTAAAATCTCTGCCAAGCCGTTTGGGTATGGTACTTGATATTGCTTTGCGTGATATTGAGCGCGTACTGTACTTCGAAGCATTTATCGTGGTGGATCCTGGTATGACACCATTGATTCGCGGCCAATTACTCACTGAGGATGATTATCTTTCTAAAGTTGAAGAGTATGGTGATGAGTTCAATGCCGTTATGGGTGCTGAAGCCGTTCGTGAGTTATTACGCACACTCGATATCAATCAAGAGATTGAAATCCTACGTAAGGACTTGTCAGAAACTGGTTCGGAAGCAAAAATTAAGAAAATTGCTAAACGACTAAAAGTATTAGAAGCATTCCAAAAGTCAGGGATTAAACCTGAGTGGATGATTTTAGAAATTCTGCCAGTGTTGCCACCTGAATTACGTCCGCTAGTACCATTGGATGGAGGTCGTTTCGCAACATCAGATTTGAATGATTTATATCGACGTGTAATCAACCGCAATAACCGTTTAAGAAGACTGCTAGAGTTACGTGCGCCAGAAATTATCTGCCGTAACGAAAAGCGGATGTTACAAGAAGCGGTTGACTCATTATTAGATAATGGACGGCGTGGTAAAGTCATGACAGGTGCAAATAAGCGTCCGTTGAAATCACTTGCTGACATGATTAAAGGTAAAGGTGGTCGTTTCCGTCAGAACTTGCTCGGTAAGCGTGTGGATTACTCTGGTCGTTCTGTTATTGTGGTCGGTCCACAATTGAAACTACATCAATGTGGTTTACCTAAAAAAATGGCACTTGAGTTATTTAAGCCTTTTATTTTTCATAAGTTGGAAGTCCTTGGTTTAGCGACAACTATTAAAGCGGCTAAGAAAAAGGTTGAGGAAGAGGGGCCGGAAGTTTGGGATATCTTGGATGATGTTATTCGGGAACATCCAGTGATGCTAAACCGTGCGCCTACCTTGCATCGTTTAGGTATTCAGGCTTTTGAGCCAGTATTGATTGAAGGAAAAGCGATTCAATTACATCCGCTGGTTTGTTCAGCATTTAACGCCGACTTTGACGGTGACCAAATGGCTGTTCACGTGCCATTGAGCTTAGAAGCGCAAATGGAAGCACGTACACTAATGTTGGCCTCAAACAATGTGTTGTCACCTGCAAATGGTGAGCCAATTATTGTGCCTTCTCAAGATATCGTGTTAGGCCTTTACTACATGACTCGCGAAAAAATTAATGCACGTGGTGAAGGAATGATATTCAGCGACGTTAAAGAAGTGCAACGTGTTTATGATCAAGGCATGATTGATTTGCATGCAAAAGTAACTGTAAGGATCAAAGAGTACGAATTAGACGTAGAAGGCAATAAAACTGAGAAAATTAATCGTTATGAAACAACGGTTGGTCGAGCAATTCTGTCAGAGATTCTACCAGCAGGTTTGTCTTTCAATCACTTGTCAAAAGCGTTGAAAAAGAAAGAGATTTCTCGATTAATCAACGCTTCATTCCGTCAGGTTGGTATTCGTGAAACGGTCATTTTTGCTGATAAATTGATGTACACTGGCTATACCTACGCTACGAAAGCTGGGATCTCAATTTCTGTGAACGATATGCTAGTTCCAAATGAAAAAGAGGACTTAATTAATGCGGCTGATGCTGAAGTGCGTGAAATCCATGACCAATATGTCTCTGGTTTGGTAACACAAGGTGAGCGCTATAATAAGGTGGTTGATATCTGGGGTCGTACAGGTGACAAAGTGGCTGATGCCATGATGAAACAACTGCGTGAAGAGAAAGTGTTAGATGCAGACGGCAAACAAATAAAAGACGCAGACGGTAAATTGATGTCACAAGAATCATTTAATGCGATTTACATGATGGCTGATTCTGGTGCGCGTGGTTCAGCAGCTCAGGTGAGACAGCTTTCAGGTATGCGTGGTTTGATGGCTAAGCCTGATGGTTCGATTATTGAAACGCCAATTAAAGCCAACTTCCGAGAAGGCCTTAATGTATTGCAGTACTTTATATCAACCCATGGTGCCCGTAAAGGTCTTGCGGATACTGCATTGAAGACTGCTAACTCTGGTTATCTAACTCGTCGATTGGTAGATGTGACACAGGACTTGGTTGTCACTGAATTGGATTGTGGAACAGAAGAAGGCTTAGTTACAAAAGCGCTAGTAAAAGGTGGTGAAATTGTTGAGCCTTTACATGATCGAATCTTAGGTCGTACTGCAGCGCTTGATGTCATTCATCCAGAAACGCAAGCCGTGATTTATCCAGCTGGCACCCTGTTAGGTGAAGACGAAGTTGAACGTATTGATGAGTTAGGTATTGATGAAGTTAAAGTGCGTACTGCATTGACTTGTGAAACGCGCTACGGTATCTGCGCAACTTGTTATGGTAGAGACTTAGGTCGTGGTAAATTAATCAGTATGGGTGAGGCTGTTGGTGTGATTGCGGCACAATCCATTGGTGAGCCAGGCACTCAGTTGACTATGCGTACTTTCCACATTGGTGGTGCAGTATCGCGAGCAGCAACTATTAGCCAAGTTGAAAGTAAATCAAACGGTACACTAAGCTTTACATCAACAATGCGCTATGTAACTAATGCGCGTGGTGAGCAAGTGGTTATTTCACGTAATGGTGAAGTGACTATTACAGATGACAATACTGGTCGTGAGCGCGAAAGTCATAAAGTACCTTACGGTGCAACACTTTCAGTAACGGACGGTAAGGTAGTTAAGGCAGGTCAAGCCTTGGCAACATGGGACCCACATACTCGTCCAATTATTATTGAATATGCAGGTAAAGTGAAGTTTGAGAACGTTGAAGAAGGTGTGACGGTTGCAAAACAAGTAGATGAAGTCACTGGCTTATCTACCT
This sequence comes from Methylophilaceae bacterium, assembly GCA_017857755.1. Taxonomy (GTDB): domain Bacteria; phylum Pseudomonadota; class Gammaproteobacteria; order Burkholderiales; family Methylophilaceae. Next base: position 11,164 of record JAFMCM010000036.1, read on the forward strand.
TGGTTGTAATTGACCCGAAACAACGTGCTGGTCAAAGTAAAGGCTTGCGTCCTCAAATTAAACTACTCGATGTTGATGGTAATGAAGTAAAAGTGGCTGGTAGTGATACGCCAGTGAATGTGACCTTCCAGTTGGGATGTATTATTACTGTCAAAGATGGACAAGATGTGGGTGTGGGTGAAGTAATTGCAAGTATCCCTCAAGAGTCATCGAAAAACCGTGATATTACTGGTGGTCTTCCACGAGTAGCTGAGTTATTTGAAGCGCGTTCACCAAAAGATGCGGGTATGCTAGCAGAAGTAACTGGTAGTGTCTCGTTTGGTAAAGACACAAAAGGTAAGCAACGTTTGGTGATTACTGATGTTGATGGCGAATCGAGTGAATTTTTGATTGCTAAAGATAAGCACGTAACTGTGCATGATGGTCAGATTGTCACTAAAGGTGAGAGTATTGTAGATGGCCCAGCTGACCCGCAAGATATTTTACGTTTGCGTGGACGTGAAGCCTTAGCACGTTATGTGATTGACGAAGTGCAAGACGTGTATCGACTACAAGGTGTGAAGATTAACGATAAACACATTGAAGTGATTGTGCGTCAAATGTTACGTCGTGTACGAATTACCGATGCTGGCGATACAGGCTTTATTCAAGGTGAGCAAGTAGAGCGTGCTGATGTGTTGAATGAAAATGAAAGAATCGTTGCGGAAGATAAACGTCCTGCAACATACGAGTATGTATTGCTTGGTATTACTAAAGCTTCACTTTCTACAGATTCATTTATTTCAGCAGCATCATTCCAAGAAACAACACGTGTGTTAACGGAAGCGGCAATCTTAGGTAAACGTGATGAATTGCGTGGCCTGAAAGAAAACGTGATTGTTGGTCGTTTAATACCAGCAGGTACAGGTTTGGCTTATCACGAAGCGCGTCGAAACAAAGCGGCTGGTTTGGTTGAATCGCCAGCAATGGCGGCAGCAGAAGAGTTGTTCGCACCTGTTGAAGCGACTGAAAATGTGCCAGAAATGGATGGTGTTGAAGTGATTGCACCTGATATGGAAACGCCAGCAGAATAAGATGCTTTTGTTTTTATGTTGAATACAAAAGTGGCTAGTGAAATGCTAGCCACTTTTAGCTTGACACAAAAGCAGTACGACCATACAATGCTCAGCTTTTCAGAATAGGCTAATTGTCTACAATTGGTTCTACTCTATCGATGTATGACAAATAGTAATTTTTTAAAGAACTTAAAAAGGGTTTAAGGCTATGCCAACCATTAATCAGTTAATTCGTAAACCACGCGCTAAAGTGGTTGTTAAAAGTAAAGTGCCAGCTTTGGAAGCTTGCCCACAAAAACGAGGCGTTTGCACTCGTGTTTACACAACGACACCAAAAAAACCGAACTCTGCTTTGCGTAAAGTGGCAAAAGTTCGCCTGACGAATGGCTATGAAGTCATTAGTTACATTGGAGGTGAAGGCCATAACTTGCAAGAGCACAGTGTTGTGTTGCTGCGTGGCGGTCGTGTAAAAGATTTGCCTGGTGTACGTTATCATATGGTGCGCGGTAGTTTAGACACTGCTGGCGTTAAAGACCGCAAGCAGTCACGTTCGAAATACGGTGCTAAACGCCCTAAAGCGGCGAAGTAATACTAAAAATTTTTAATATAGCGGCTGAAATGCCTTGCTCGAGTAATCGCTAGCAAAATAAACTTAATAGAATAGAGAAAATATGCCAAGACGTAGAGAAGTCCCAAAACGTGAAATTCTTCCAGATCCAAAATTTGGCAGCGAAGAAGTATCTAAATTTGTAAACGTATTAATGACGGGTGGTAAAAAGTCAGTTGCAGAGCGTATTTTATACGGTGCATTTGAGCAAATCACTGCAAAAAGTGGCAAAGATGCACTTGAAGTTTTTACAACAGCTTTGGTGAATCTGCGTCCAGTGGTTGAAGTTAAGTCCCGTCGTGTGGGTGGTGCCAACTACCAAGTTCCAGTTGAGGTGCGTCCTAGTCGTCGGAGCGCGTTAGCCATGCGTTGGATGCGTGATGCAGCGCGTAAACGTGGTGAAAAATCCATGGGTTTGCGATTAGCTGCTGAGTTGCTCGAAGCTTCCGAAGGTCGTGGGTCAGCAATGAAAAAACGTGAAGAAGTGCACCGTATGGCTGAAGCTAACAAAGCTTTCTCACATTTTAGATTTTAATTTAGTAACTCGCTCTTTAAGAATTTAAGTAAAGGTAATCACTGTGGCTCGTAAAACCCCTATAAATCGCTACCGTAACATTGGTATTTCTGCACATATTGACGCTGGTAAAACAACGACAACAGAGCGTATTCTTTTTTACACTGGTGTAAACCACAAAATTGGTGAAGTGCATGATGGTGCTGCAACAATGGACTGGATGGAGCAAGAGCAAGAGCGTGGTATTACCATTACTTCTGCTGCTACTACCTGTTTCTGGAAAGGTATGGCAAATCAGTTTGATCAGCATCGTATCAATATTATTGATACACCTGGTCACGTTGACTTTACAATTGAGGTTGAGCGTTCAATGCGTGTGCTTGATGGTGCAGTGATGGTCTACTGTGCTGTTGGTGGTGTGCAGCCTCAATCTGAGACTGTTTGGCGTCAGGCGAACAAATATAAAGTTCCACGTTTAGCTTTTGTTAATAAAATGGACCGTGCTGGTGCGGACTTCTTTAAAGTGTACGATCAGATGCGGGCGCGGTTGAAGGCAAACCCAATTCCATTGCAAGTGCCTGTTGGCGCTGCTGAAACTTTTACTGGCGTGATTGATTTGGTTAAAATGAAATCCATCATTTGGGATGAAGAGTCTCAGGGTATGAAGTTTGAATATGGTGACATTCCAGCTGACTTGCAAACGGATTGTGATAAGTGGCGTTCAAACATGGTTGAGACCGCTGCAGAGGCTAACGAAGACCTAATGAATAAATACCTTGAAAATGGGGATTTGTCAGAGGAAGACATCTTAGAAGGTTTGCGTATCCGTACCATTGCTTCTGAAATTGTACCAATGATGTGCGGTTCAGCTTTCAAAAACAAAGGTGTTCAAGCCATGTTGGATAAAGTCATTGAATTAATGCCCGCGCCAACTGATATTCCAGATACGCGTGCTGAAGACGACGATGGAAAAGAACTGTTCCTGAAAGCTTCTGATGACGAGAAATTTGCTGCATTAGCATTCAAGATCATGACAGACCCGTTTGTTGGTCAGTTGATTTTCTTCCGCGTTTATTCTGGCATGTTGACAGCAGGTGACAGTGTTTACAATCCAATTAAAGGCAAAAAAGAACGTATAGGACGTATTGTTGAGATGCACGCAAACTCACGCGAAGCGCTTGATGAAGTGCGTGCAGGAGATATTGCAGCGGCAATTGGATTAAAAGAAGCAACTACAGGTGATACTTTGTGTGCTGTAGGTGAAGAAATTATCCTAGAGCGCATGGTTTTCCCAGAGCCTGTAATTCACGTTGCGGTAGAGCCAAAAACCAAAGCTGACCAAGAGAAAATGGGCATTGCTCTGAACCGTTTGGCGCAAGAAGATCCTTCATTTCGTGTTAAAACTGATATTGAGACAAATCAAACTATCATCTCTGGTATGGGCGAATTGCATTTAGAGATTTTAGTTGATCGTATGCGACGTGAATTTAACGTTGAAGCCAATATTGGTGCACCACAAGTGGCTTACCGTGAGGCTTATAAAGATACCGTTGAGATTGAGGGCAAATTTGTTAAACAGTCTGGCGGTAAAGGTCAATATGGCCACGTTTGGTTGAAAATGGAACCAAATGAAGCAGGTAAAGGTTTTGAATTTATTGATGCGATCAAGGGTGGTACTGTGCCACGTGAGTTTATCCCTGCGGTTGAAAAAGGCTTGCGTGAAACTATTCCAGCTGGTGTATTGGCAGGTTTCCCAGTTGTAGATGCTAAAGTGACTTTGTTTGATGGTTCGTATCATGATGTTGACTCAAACGAAAATGCTTTTAAAATGGCAGCCTCTATGGCTTTCAAGGCAGGCATGCGTAAAGCAAATCCAATTATACTTGAGCCGATGATGTCTGTTGAAATTGAAACGCCAGAAGATTATATGGGTGATGTGATGGGTGATTTGTCATCACGTCGCGGCATTATCCAAGGTATGGATGACAACGCAACAGGAAAAATTATTCGTGCAGAAGTTCCGCTGGCTGAGATGTTCGGTTATTCAACAACGGTTCGTTCACTTTCTCAAGGTCGTGCTTCGTATAGTATGGAATTTAAGCATTACATTGAAGCGCCAAGAAACGTTGCTGAAGCGATTATGAATAAGCAGTAATTGAATTTTTATAGAATATTAAAGGAAAATAATCATGGCAAAAGGTAAATTTGAACGGACCAAGCCGCACGTCAACGTGGGAACAATTG